>JACROE010000002.1:744008-1116013 GCA_016214565.1 Candidatus Kerfeldbacteria bacterium
TTTGGGCGTCTTTGGGTTTTTGCTTATCGTGGCAATTGTTGGCGCGGCGGGCTGGCTTGCCGTACCGGAAACGAGCGCGCAAGTGAATCTGGATCCAAATCTCGGTACTACGTTTGGTTTGGGAACGGCGGATCTATTGTCCACGGTGATTAACATTGTTCAGTGGGCGCTTGGATTCCTTGGTTTGATTGCGGTCATATTTATCATGTATGGCGGTTTTGTCTGGATGACGGCGGCCGGCAATCAGGAAAAGGTGGAAAAAGCCAAGAAGATTATTACGCGGGCGGTGATTGGTCTGGTGATTGTCCTGTTGGCTTGGGCCATCGTTACCTTTATCGTTGACCGAGCGCTTGATCTGACGGGTGGCAATGGCAGTAGTTGTACGGATGGTGATGTGAATGGATGCTATCTGTGCTCAAGTGGCTCATGGGTGTATCAAAATGCGTGGCCGGGCTGTAATGCGGGCGGGGCTAATTTCTTTGATGTCGTGGATACGTACCCAGCGGACGGGCAGACTGGCGTGTATCTCTGTAGTATCGTTCAGGCGGAATTTAATGGGAATATTGATGCGGCTACGGTTCCGGGCGCGGCGTTTGTCTATGTGAACGGCGGCGGTCAAAATGGCGATGCCTGTACTGCTAACACCGATTGTGCGTCTGGCGTTTGTGCGGCTACTTGCCAGGGGAATTCAGTGCCAGGCAATTGGAACGCCAGCGGCGATACGTTAGAATTTTTGCCTAGCCAAGAGCATTTGCCGAACACCATTTATCAGGTTTATTTATGCGGCAGTGGGGCGGGCAATCCTGACTGCACCAGCCAGATAGAGGAAGACGCAGCGACACCGAGACAATTTATCGGTGAAATCTGGTTCTTCACGACCGGCAATTCGACGCTGAATGAACCGCCTGAGGTGACGGCCATCTATCCGGCTGACGCGGCTGCCAATATTTGTCTGAATACGACTATTGCGGCGAATTTCAGCCAGCCGATTCGCAAGGCATCGCTCAATGCCAATACGGTGCAATTCACCACCGGCGGCGGACCGGTTGGTTTACGCACACCTTTTAGCATCCCTAGCACGTGGGATTCTTTCTCGACCCGGCCGAGCAATGCCATGACCGCTGGCGCGGAATATAATGTCAAACTTATTGCTGGCACACCTGGCAACACGGATCCGAATAACGGCATCATGGACGTCTGCCTGAATCATTTGGATGGTGATTATAATAATAATGAAGACGGCAGCCCGGGTGATGATTTCATGACTATCAATAATGAGCCGAGCGGCGGTGAAGTGGCGCCGTGGAATTTCTTCGCGGATACCGACACCACCAATATCGAGTGCACCCCGGAGATCAGCAGTATCGTTCCGGCCAGTCAGCGGTATGATGCTGATCCCGGCATCACCATCAATGGCAGCAATCTCTCCATCAACGGCGATATCCGATTTGAATTGAACGTGATGCACGACAACCGCTGCATGGATGTGAATGGCACGCCCAATCAAGCTTGTGTCGCGAGTTGGACCGGCGATCAAATCAGTACGCGCATTCCTGCTGGACCAGTTGCCTTTGCCGGTGAATCACCCTCGGCTGGTGCGGCTGACGGTAATGTGCGCGTGGAGATCGGCGCGGGCGATGATGAGAAGAGTAATACTTACGCATTCGACGTTTCCAGTCCGCAGATACGCCGGGCCTTAGGCATCAATAATCAGGCGCATGGCGGCATCAGCCAGGCGGTCAAGCTCGAACGGCGCACGGGGAACGCCAATGACGGTTTTGGAGCACCTGGTACCGTTGAGTTTTTCAATATTTCTACCCAGGCACGAATGCCGGCGGATACGCTGAATTGCAGCACCACCTGGACTAATAATTACGCGTTGATTAAAGTACCCGATTTATCTAGTATCGGCGTGACCGCGTGCGACACTTCAATTTACAGCTGGTATGACTGCCCCACCGCAGTGCCAAATTCGGTGGTTGGCATTCAGTTATTTGGCGCAGGCGGCGCTCAGCCGAGCAACATTATTAAATTTATTTATACGACAGAAACGCCCGGACCAGTGCTCTGTGAAGTGGTGCCTGAGTGTGGCAATGCCGGAGCGGCAATAACCTTAACCGGTGAGGCGTTTGGCGCATCTCAGGGGAGCGGGCGGGTGTGGATTTCATCGCCGCCAGTTTCCGCCCCGGTAACCGGTTGGAACGAGGGTACCATCACCGCCACCGTGCCAAATCTGCGGAATGGCGTGCATGAGGTGAACGTTGAAGATGATAATGGCAAATCATCATACTCCATGGATTTTCAGATTCCGTGCGGCGACATTCCTCAGGTCGTAGAAAATGCCAGTTGCGCCGCAACCTGCAATGGAGGACCGAACGATGGAAATTTGTGCAGCGACGATAGTCAGTGTCCGGGTGGCGCTTGTCAGATCTCCATGGCGTCCCCGAATCCCTATAAAGGTACTGATGACGTGTGCGTGAACGCCATGTTTGGCGCGCGATTTACCGTGCCGATGAATACCGGTACATTCAATGCGAATATCATTTTGGAGAGTTGCGGCAATGATAGTTCCTGCGCTGCACCGGTGGCCGTCACGCATAATATGGGAACTTTTGGTGCCCCGCTGAATGAACGATTTATCATGCAGCGCACCGTCGCAGGGGTGCCGACTGATCTGGATCCAAATACCTACTATCGTGTGACCATTCGCCGTCAAGTTGAGAGTACAACTGGCGCGCGAATGAACGCAGATTATGTGTGGCTGATTAAGACCAAGGCTGACACCGGCCCCTGTCCGGTGGAGAATGTTATGGTCACGCCGGGAAATGCGGTGCTCTATAATATCGGGGATACAGAACCATATCTCGCTACTGCGATTGGTCCGAATTGTGCCTTGCTTGATTCCAGTGATTACACGTGGTCATGGACATCTGATAGCGCCATCATCGCGTCAGTTACGGGCAGCACCACAGAAAATGAGACTGCCACTGGCAATGCGCTGGGCACCACGTATATTCGTGCCTCAACCGAAGGAAAATCAGGTAGGGGAAAACTGAAAGTTGACCCTGCGTCATGTGCGTTTAATCCGACACGGTGTGCTGATCCGGATCAGGACGGGGTGAATGAGTGCGCGGGAAGCCGGTGTGATTTATTGTCGGATCGTTGTGTGCCGGTGATTGCTGATTATAATGAAGACGGCCAGATGATCTCGCCTCAGACCGGCATTGCCGGGTCGTTTGTCACCATCGAGGGATGCTATTTTGGCACGGCGCGGGGGACGGTAAATTTCGGTGGTACGCCGGGTGTATACGAATGTACCAATGCCTGGTCAGACCATTCCATCACTGTTTCTGAGCCGGGCAATCCAGTTGGTACATATCTGATTGACGTACGTCGTCCCGATGGCCGATGTTTAGGTGGCACCAATGATGGTTTGAGTTGCGTGAATAATAGCGTCTGTACCGGCGGGGGTGTTTGTACCACCTATGCCACCACGGACAATAGTCCCTATGGCGCAAATCAGAATAATATTGGCGTCTACTACTTTAGCGTGGGTAACGTCTGCTCCGGCATCTGCGTGGGCGGCGCCAATGCCAACCAAGCTTGTCAGAATAATGCCAACTGTGCCAGTAATAATTGCGCGCCTGGCGTTCCGGCTCCAAGCGGCGTGGCGCCCGGCATTTGTCCGCCACTCAATCCTGATTCAGGACGAGAGGGGGCAAATGTATATATCGAAGGAAAGAATTTCAATCCGCCGACGCTTAATCCAGCCACCACGCGCGTGTATTACCATAGTGGTTTAGCAGATACCCATACGGCTATTACGACCCGTGGCCAAGCCTGGGCGGATACTGAGATTAATCGATCACGCGTTCCGGCGGGCACCGTTACTGGCGGCGTGAGCGTTCAGGTAAATAATTGCCCATCAAATAGTGTTACCTTTAGGGTGAGTTGTGATAGAAATAGCCAATGCTCCACTGGTTGTTGCCAAGCCAACCAATGCGTGGCTTCAGCAAATTGCAGTTCGGGTACACCAGGGCAATTGTGCCAGTTGACTGCGAATAATCCTTTCTGTCAGGTTGGACCGGTGATTCCCGCTGGCGACTACCGTTGTATTGATCCGGCAGGCCACCGCCAGCCCAATGCACCGGCTGGGGCTACCTATCCACCGGCGGCGGTTGATGATTGCCGAACCTGTTGCTATCCTGGCCAAATTTCATCAACTGGCTTAACCTGCTCGGTCAATTTGCCGGCTTCGCAAACAGCCTGCACGGGTGCGAACCGTGGATTGTACTGTGGCTGTACCGGTGACGCGCAATGTGGTGGCAGTACCGCTTGCGGTTCTGACACCTGCTGCCACGGACGGCCAACGGTCGTCAATACTGAACCGCCATCACCGTCGAATTGTCGCAATATTCGTTTCCAAGTTGATTTCAGCGAAAAGATGGATGCGAGCTCGTTTGTGATTGGGGCTGATTATAACGCTCCGCAAGCAGATGAGAGTGTCTTCCTCTATGACGCGACGAATAACACCACGGTAGCTGGGACGATTAAAGCATATCCGCTTGGATTTTATTTGTATCCGAGTGTGGCACTGACTGCGGGGCATACGTATCGAATATTCATTCGGACTGAATTAGTCAAAAGCGATTTGGGCATTGCCATGTCGAGCGTGCCGGGCTGGCATTCTGAGACCTGGGTGATTAATGGTGGGGCGCAAATTTGTAGGATTGCCGGATTGAGAACTATCGTTATGGATGAGAATGGGTTTGGACAATATCCGCCCCAGATTCCAAATTTTTCTTGTGGATTCAGCGGGTGTGATCCGGGGGATATTTTTGCCACTCTAGAAGGTGCCAATTTACTATTATTAGTTGACGCACTTGATCAAAATGGGACCCCCATCAGCGGTGGCGCTGATCCGATCGATTATACGTGGAGTGAGACGGATCCCAGAAATGTATTTACGCCAAATTATGATCCGGGCCCACCCTTCACGCCTGGCTGTCCGGCCAATCAACCGAGTAATTTTTATTGTATTATTACTTCAGATAATCATACTGGGCTAGGGCATCTCAATGTGACTGCGGACGGTTCGGTGACGTCATTTGGTGATCTGGGTACTTATAGCGGCAGTGTACCGATTCGCGCTTCTTTGTGCTCGCGGTCATGGCCAAATCCGCGTGTACCGGATAATGACGTGTTCCCATTTGAGGACACGAGCTATCATTTTGCGCTGTGGTATTGTGCTGAGGATGGTTTAGCCTTACTCCGCCCAACGACGGAAGCTGTGATCAAATCCAATGTTCCTTCTGTTCCTCAGGAAGATGAGTTGGTACGAGAATTCTTCTTCTTGCGTGATGGGAGCACCGATGCTATTGGCGTCCGGGTCATGGAGAATGAGCAGAAATTATCTCCGACGCAGTGGTATCGCGCGCAATTTGGACCAGCCGCTCCTGAGCCGCAGCCATTGACCGTGGATGGGTATCCGGCAGTTCGCGCTGGTCGGACGGTGTATGTCGCTGCTACTAATTTATCAGGCGGTACCGTGTACGCAAATATTTATTTGATGTCCTATAATGACGGCGCTTCGAGTGAGACCATTGAAATATTTAATCGATTACTTGCAAACTGGGAATTTAATACTAATTTAACCGGTGCACAAAAAGGTCAGCTGCAGCGCGATCTTCAGCGTTTGTCTGATTTGAGTGATATCGCGGAGAAGCTCATAAATTACAAAGGCGCCAATCAGAAATTCCCAGAGTTATCCGGTGGGACGTATGTTAAAACTGTCAGTAATTCATTATGGCCATCGTGGCAAGATACGCTGGGCGTGGCCTTGGGCGGAAATTTACCGACTGACCCGGTCAATGATTTTGAGGCTTGTACGCCTAATGATGAGACGACCTGCTGGAATGATGCGACTAAAAAGTACCAATGTAATGTAGGTTCAAAATTATATCAGTATCACACCAATGAAGCCGGTGGCATTGCCAACCTCTTCACCTTCCTCGAATATGATGGTCCAGGAAACTGGCGGACTGGATTGACCAATCCATGCGCGGGTATGACTGAAGCGGCATGTAATTGTTTCAATTATCAATACGCAGTAACCGGAACTAATTTGGATCGGAATGGTCCAATTATCACCGCGGTGAATGGAAATCCTCCGGGAACAACTTTGGTTGTCGCTGGTACCACTAATTTAGTGGTCACCGCCACTGATGCCGACAGTGGCGTGAATAGCGTTGAATTTTATATTGACGGAATTCGCCAGGCGACTGATACCGATGGCACCAATGGATGGAGCTGGAGCATGAATACCGGCGCCTTTCCAGATGGCAATCATAGCTTGGGAATCAAGGCATACGATGTGGCTGGCAATTATTCTGATGCTAATTTTACCCTTGATATCGATAATGCTGGTGGTGGTGACGCGAGCGCTCCGTTTGCCCGCATTATCAGTCCCACTGCAGGACAGACCGTCAGCGGCATGGTCTCCATACAGACTGAGGCAAGCGATAATTATGATATCGTGTCCATGACGATTGAAGTGCGACCGAACACATGTAGCTCGGGACAGATATTCGCAGATACAGTGCCGTTCGGCGGCATCCAAACCAATGCATCTTTCAATTGGTCATGGGATAGTAGTGCCAGCGCTTCAGGCACGTATTGCATTTGGTTGGATGTGATTGACGGGGTTCGACACGGGTATGCCACGGCACTCGTGACTTTGAGCAATCTTGATGCCATCAATCCGACGGTGAATATCACCGCGCCAGTTGCCAGCCCGCCCTCAATTTCGGGAGAGGTAAATATTACCATGACCGCCAGCGATAATATCGGCGTGGCGCGGGTGGATGTGTATATTGACGGCCAATACCGTGGCCCTGCATCGTTAAGTGGGGGGAATTATATCTGGCCCTGGAATACGCGGGCGTATCCGAATGGTGATCATGAGTTGCGGGCGTATGTGTATGATCTTTCCGGAAACACTGGTTCAGCGATACCAATCGTGGTGAATGTGGATAATATTGAGAATGATATTATAGCGCCTACGGTATCCTTTATAGCGCCGACCCCCGCTTCTGGTACGGCCATCGAAGGCGTGATAACGATTCGTGTTGACGCCCAAGATGATAAGCAAGTAGATCGGGTAAATTTCTACGTGGACTATCTCCAGCGATCGATTGATACGGATGGTTCGAATAATTGGGAATGGACATTTGACACCACCGGCATGACTGATGGTTGGCATCGGATACAGGTAGATGCACTAGATGTGGCGGGGAATCGCAGCGAGTACATCGAGGTCAGGCTGGGCATCAATGTCCCTGGCGGACCATTGATCACGAATGCCGGGATAGATCCCGCATCAGGTCCGGCCGGAACTCCATTCTGCATCCAGGCTGATGTGACCAGTCCTACGGGGGTGGCCAGTGTTGTGGCGAGTATTCAGCAGCCTGACGAAATTGAACTTGACCGGGTTACCTTAACGTTAACCGGTGGAGATACATATCAAGGTTCGTGGACGTCGCCGATTGGATCGCCGGATCAGAGTTATTATGTGGATATTATTGCTGAAAGCACTGACGGACGCGTCAGTGAGTATGAGAATATCCACGGCGCTACGGGTTCATGCGGTGGCGGCGGTGGCAGTGCCCCAGTTATCACGAGTGTGTTGAGTCGGTCGCTGCAGGAGGATACCGCGTTTACCTACACTATCACCGCGACGAATACTCCCACGTCATATAATGCGGTTGGTATGCCGGCCTGGATGACTCGATCGGGGAATGTGTTATCAGGAACACCGCCAACTCCGGGTACATTTACGGTAGCCATTTCCGCAACCAATGCTTTTGGCACTGATACGAGAAATTTGACCGTTACTGTTACGGCCGCATCCAGTGCTTGCGATTTCTGTGAGTTTGTCGGACCAAATAATTGTACAACTTATACGACCTCACTCAGTTGTAATACCGCCGGGTGTTATTGGAGAAATTTCCCTGCACCGGCGCGATGTGTTGATTATCCTTGCTCAGCCTACAATGGTGCCCAATCCGCTTGTGAAGCGCGATCAAGCTGTTCCTGCACTGCGACGTAAATAATCATAATTTTTTAAGTTAATATGCTAATAATATTAGAAAGGATTAAACGTATGAAACATTTAAAAATTAATTCGCTCGTTCTTTTGGTGATTGTGCTGAGCCTCTTCATGGTTGGAGCGGCAATGCTTGGTGGGCTTGATCTCGTTCAGGCGCAGTCAACTGATACCTCGCCAAGTTTTGAAGTTGCTACAACATCGCTTCCGGTTCTCACTGGTCAGGGGGTAAGCCTGAATCCGTCTCAAGTCGATCAAAATGAGACCGTACGCATTTCTGTCGAGGCATATGATGTTTCTGGTTTAGCCAGTGCCGTTGCCTACGTGCGGAATTCGACGCCTGGATCGCGACCAGTTGCGGATGTGCCATTATTTGACGACGGACAGCACGGCGATGGAACCGCCGGAGATGGAAAATTTTCGGGTACCTGGAATGTTGGGTCAAATGCTGATGGCATTTATCCGGTTGAAGTACAGATTGCCGATCGGTTGAACAATACAGCCACAATCAGCAATGTGGTGACAATCGCCATTGGGGTTGGTGCATGCGCCAGTGATAGTCAGTGCACGACCGGTAGTCGGTGTTGCGGTGGTGTCTGTGGTACTGATCAGTGCGCCTCAAACAGCCAGTGCAATGATAATAATGCCGGAACCAGCGATACCTGTATTTTAACCAGTTGCCCTTCGTACTGCAGTAGCATTCCGATTACGTCATGTAGCAATAATGACGGATTCTGTCCTGCGTCCTGTACCTCGGCAAATGATAATGATTGTGCTGACACCAGCGCGCCAATCATCGCTATTGGAACCCCGGCAACGGATGGGACAACGCTTTCAACCAGCCCCACACAAATTATTGCTCAGGCATCCGATGGCCAGTCGGGGATTGATCGAGTCGAATTTTATCTCGATAGTGAAACAGCTCCTCGGGACACGCAATATTTCGACCAACCAAGCGGGTCGGGGACGTATATTTGGGTGTTAAATCTCGCGAGCGTTACTAATGGCGCCCATACGATTACGGCAAAGGCAATTAACGGCGTGGCGCTGACTAGCACGGCCACGCGCGCAGTGCAGGTATCTACTGATTCTTCAGCACCATTTAATGTGACCATCACCAGCCCTGCCCAAGGAAGCATCTACGCGAATACCAGCACCATCAATGTCAATATTGCGGCATCAGATAATCAATCAGTGACTGAAGTCAGGGTATACAGCCTTAATGGCGGTGGACCTCTCGGGCAGGCGACCACGTCTGGAACAAGTGTTAATCAGCAGGTATCTATATCAGCTGGCGCCATAGCCGCGGCATATGATCCGTTGTGGTCGATTGCCGCTGCAGAACCGGCCAAGCGACCGCTTCCCTTTATTTCGGTAGCACATGCGGCTACTGGGGGTGGACAAACATGCACCACCAGCACGGTCTATACGTCTAAATGGATTTATGCGGTTGCCTATGACGCAGCTGGCAACAATACCCCCAGCCCTATTGTCGCGCTGTCAATTTCTAGTTCGGTAACCACGTGCACGAATTCAACGACTGACACAGCGCCACCACCAACGATTTAATGCGGTCAACGTATTCATAATACCTAATTTCTATGCCCGGGAACCCAAAATCGGAAAAACCTATTGAAGATATTTTTGCGGAAACTGACGTTTCTCGTCCGGTTAAGCGCGTACCGACCCGTGCGACGGCGGCCCAGCCAAGTCCTCGGTCGACTACTATTGTTCGGCGTCCGGCCGTACCGCTTGAGGTGCAGCCGCGTCCGTGGTATTTGCGTCGCGCTTTTCTTCTGATCGCTCTGCCCTTAGTTATTGTGTCGTTGGTTGCCGTGGTGATTGCCTTGGGACCATTTGGCATCGGGGCTGATACGGTCAATCAACCCGCTCTTAATACCGTGCAAAGCGTAAATAATTCGGGGAGTGTTGTGGCGCAAGAAATTCCGGTCGTGAGTAGTGAACGGATTGACGCCGACGGAGATGGTTTGACGGATGCCGAAGAAGAGGCGGCAGATACTGACCCCGCTCAAACGGATACCGACCACGATGGACTTTTTGATCGAGATGAGGTAAAAGTGTATCTGACAAATCCACGCAACCCGGATACTGACGGTGATGGCAATAATGATGGCACCGAGGTAAAGAATGGATATGATCCTAAGGGCAGCGGATTGCTCCGCGATCTCAATGTTGCAATCCAAGAATTAAATAATAGTTAACGTTTTCTTCACCCATGACTCCTGCACCACAATCGTCATCTTCGAATACTCGTACCCCTGCTCCACAAACTCGCACGGCTCGGATTTATACCATGCCGGAAAAATTTTACGTCGAGGAAGGGAAGCGGAATGCACAACGTAGTCCGTTGAGGATGATTTTAGTTTTTGTTTTAGTGTTGATTGTGTTAGGTGGCGGTGGTTTTTTGGTGTATCAACAGATGCAAAAACCTGACGGAACCGAACAAACCAATAATTCTTTAATTGGGGTGATTAATACCAATACCGCGGTTAATAACACCAATACTTCAACTAATGCTACCTTAAATAGCAACACGATCCTGAATACGAATCGGCTAACCAATGGGTTTGTCAACGTTAATTCCGTACAAACGAACAGCGTATTTACTAATACGAATAGCGCAGTAAATACAAATACATCGACCGTCCTTGATAGCGAGGATTCAGATAGCGATTCACTCACCAATGTGGAAGAGGCTCTGTATGGTACTAGTTTATCGGTGGCTGATACGGACGGGGATAGTTTCGCTGATGGCCAGGAAGTATTGAATGGGTATGATCCAAATGCTGCTACTGCGCGTCTCAGCAGTAATAGTGGCGTACAGGTGCATTCAAATTCGACTGACGGTTACTCGCTCTGGTATCCGCGGAGCTGGGCGGTGGCCAATGATCCGCAAAATACCCGTGGAAAATTATTTTCAACCAGCGGTGAATTTATTTCCGTGAGTGTTCAGGATAACCCTGCGCAATTATCAGCGCGCGATTGGTATCTGACAAAAGCGCCTGGTGTGAATCCGTCCTCAATCAGTTCTGTTACCAATTGGGATCGGACACTCACTGGCGTCAAATCAGTGGATGGTATGACGGTATACTTCACGCGAGGAACGTTTGCCTATGTGGTGAGCTATAATACGAATATATTGAGCCAAGCAAATTTCCGCACTACTTTTGCCATGATGTATCAAAGTCTGACCATTCTCAGCACGCCCACCAATACCAACAAGGCAACCACTAATAGCAATACGAACGCGAACAGCAATACCAATAGCCAGTCTAACAGTAATCAGCTCTAATGCAGGTTACTATCACGCGGGCGCCAGGGATAGTGGTGCAGACATCGTTTATTCATAAATTAAGCCAGGTCATTGGCCGAGTCCTACCGCGCTATCGTGGTTCTGCGTTTTCGATTGCGTTTGTTTCGAATTCCGTCATCCGACGTCTCAATAAAACCTATCGACGGAAGGATGCTCCGACCGACGTCTTGTCTTTTGCGGAGCGAGAAAGTGCATCTGGCTGGCTGGATCAAAACTATCTCGGTGACATCGTGATTGCGTATCCTTATGCGCGTCGGCAGGCCCGTCTGCAGGGGATAAGCATTCGTCAGGAGTTAGTGTGGCTAGTCACTCACGGATTTCTACACCTGATTGGACATGATCATATGCGCCCTCAGGAACAACGGCGCATGCTCGCGCTGGAGAAAAAAATTATCAATCGTTTTACTCGGTAGTACCTATGGCCGTTCTCGACATCTATAAGTTAGCAAAAAGTTTTCGATTCGCCTTTCGAGGTTTCTGGTATGTGGTGCGCAATGAACAAAACATACGCCTACACTTATTGGCGAGCCTCTTTGTCATTATTTTGATTATTTATTTCAACGTTGCACTGTGGCAGGCGATCATTTTGATCTTAGTCATGATGTTTGTCTTGGTTTTAGAATTGATTAATACTGTGTTTGAAAAAATGGTTGATATCCTCCGCCCGCGGATACATTATTATGCTGAAGTAATTAAGGACGTCATGGCTGCCGCGGTATTGATCACTTCAATCGGCGCAGTTATTGTGGGAATATTGATTTTTGCCCCGTATTTTATTGCGCGTTGGTAAGGTTTTTTACTTTTTATAACCAAACACATTTTTTGTTCAAGCTGGGGATTTTGCATATTAACGACTTTTTCGGTATACTATAGACTATATCAACCATCCACACTATGGCACGAGAAGACATCATTACTGGATTAGACATTGGTTCAACCGCGATTCGCATTGTGGTCGGACAGCGCAATCCACACGATAATCAGATACATATTTTAGGCGCGGCCGAACAGCCTGCCGAAGGGGTAAATAAGGGATCAATCACCAGCATTGAGGATGCGGTGTCATCCATCTCGAGCGCCTTTGAGCAGGTTGAACGCATGACCGGCGTACCCGTCGAGCATGTCTTTGTCGGCATCAATGGCAGTCACATTACTTCGCAGGACAGCCATGGCGTGATTGCGGTATCTAAATCAGATGGGGAGATCAAAGAAGAAGATGTCGAACGGGTGATTGAAGCAGCTCAGGCAGTGGCCACTCCGCCAAATTATGAAATTTTGCATGTCATACCGCGTAGCTTTGCAGTGGACAATCAGGCGGGGATTAAGGATCCCATTGGCATGACGGGCATTCGTTTAGAAGTTGACGCACAGATTATTCAGGGATTGTCTGCTCAGATAAAAAATATCACCAAATGCATTTACCGTACCGGTGTCGATATCGATGATCTTGTACTGGGCGTTTTGGCTAGTGCTGAGGCAGTCCTGACGCGTAAACAGAAAGATCTGGGTGTCGCTCTCTTGAACATCGGCGGTACGACAACCAGCTTATTGGTATTTGAAGAGGGTGAGGTGCTGCACAGCGCAATTTTACCAGTCGGCTCGAGCCACATCACCAATGACATTGCCATCGGACTTCGCACTTCGATTGAATTAGCGGAGAAGATAAAAGTTGAGTATGGATCTGCATTACCAGACGAATTGAATAAACGTGATGAAATCAATTTGCACGAACTTGATTCGCGGGAAGAGGGAGCCGTTTCACAGAAGCATATCGCTGAAATTATTGAAGCGCGATGTGAAGAAATTTTTTCGTTAGCTGATAAAGAATTGCAGAAAATTGATCGTTCGGGGTTGCTTCCTGCGGGAGTTGTTTTGACTGGCGGTGGCGCTAAACTGAACGGACTCATCGAAGTTGCTAAGCGAGAATTCAAATTGCCGGCAGCGCTCGGCTATCCGCTGAATATAGCTTCGACAGCCGTTGATAAAGTTAACGATGTTAATTACTCAACGGCGATTGGTTTGTTGTTCTGGGGAGCCGGACTATCGGATGATTCAGGAAGCGGTAAAAAATTATCAATGCCAAAATTTTCTTCTGTAGCAGACGCGACCGGGAAAATGAAAAAATGGTTTAAAACACTTATCCCGTAGTCGCTCTATTTATTCTTAATTCGTATGCCCAAGAATAGTAGATCACACACTCATATGGAAATTAAACCTGACATCGAAACGTTCGCAAAAATAAAAGTTGTCGGCGTCGGTGGTTCAGGCGGTTCGGCTATTGATCGTATGATCAATGCCAAGATTCAAGGTGTTGAGTTTATCGCTATAAATACAGACGCCCAAGCTCTGCATCATTCAAAGGCGCAAGCTAAGATACATATTGGCAAGACGGTCACTCGTGGATTAGGAGCTGGTATGGATCCCGAAATAGGCCGAAAAGCAGCGGAGGAAAATCAGGATGAAATCCATGACGTCCTCAAAGGAGCCGATATGGTGTTTATTACCTGTGGTTTAGGCGGTGGCACTGGTACTGGCGCGGCACCCTTGATTGCCGATATTGCTCGCGATCTCGGCGCACTCACCGTATCAGTGGTAACGAAACCATTCGCTTTTGAAGGAGCGCAGCGACGGCAAATCGCCGACACTGGCCTGCAGGAATTGACCGATAAAGTTGATACGATTATTACGATTCCCAACGATCGCATTTTGCAGATTATTGATAAAAAAACGTCCCTCTTGGAAGCATTCAGCACCGTGGATGAAATATTGCGCCAGGGCGTCCAGGGTATTTCTGATTTGATTACTGTTCCCGGATTGATCAACGTTGACTTTGCTGACGTACGCTCAGTCATGGAGAATGCCGGTTCTGCTTTGATGGGTATCGGACAGGGGACGGGCGAAAATCGCGCGGTTGATGCTGCCAAGGCGGCCATTGATAGTCCGTTACTTGAACTCTCGATTGAAGGCGCCAAGGGAATTCTCTTCACCGTGACCGGCGGTCCTGACCTCGGGATGTACGAGGTGAATGAAGCAGCTCGGATTATTACTGCTTCAGCTGATGCCAATGCGCGCGTCATTTTTGGTTCAGTTATTGATGAGTCAATGAAAGATCAGATCAAGATAACGGTCATCGCGACTGGTTTCGGCGGCAAACAGCGGACCATCAAAAAAATCGAGCCAATCGGGTATGGCGATCGTGATGAAGCGCCGGTTCGCCCTGCTTTCTCTTCTTCACCCATGAAACCGCGTACGGTGGACAAGCCAATGCGCCCGATGCCTCCGGTGACCCCACCGGCCCGTCCGATGCCAACGCCGCCTCCAGTATCTTCAAATACGCCGTCCAGCACCAGCGGAGATGAGGATTTAGAAATTCCGGCTTTTATCCGGAAGAAGATGATGTAAACAGGCAGGAAGCCCCTTTTGGAAAAGTGGTTTCCTATGTCTTCCGCAAAGGATTGCATCGCTCGCCCGACGTACACTCGAGGCCATGCGGTATTATCATGTCGAGGAACTATTGTAAAAAAAGACTGCCTCAAGGTAACTTGAAGCAGTCGGCTTTGTGTACTATGTATTATTTCGCACTGAGTGCGAGGCCCCGAACAACGCTGGTGAAAACGTGTTCGTTTCGTATGATATCCCGTCCGAATATCTGTGTGATTTCCTGACGGAGTAACGGGACGTAGGAAGTCCCTCCCGTCATAAAGACGGTGTGGATATCAGTGGGCTTAAGCCCAGCATCAGACAGCACGGTTTTCGCGCAATTGACGACCTGATGAGCCTCGTCCCGTATGTCATCAGAAAATGCTGAACGCAATATCGTCTCCTTAATCTTGATTCTTGAATGAAAGAATTTGATTTGGGCTTTTTCTGCTTCTGAGAGATGGCACTTTGCCCGCTCAATAGCACGAAAAAGGGAATAGCCCAGATTTTCTTCAATCAGAGCCTGAAGACGAAGGGATGACTCGGGGTCATCTGAACAAGTCGCCAGCCGGCGAATAAATTCCATATCCTCAGGGTTTTTGAGGAACGTAATTCGGTGCCATTCGCAGAGCTGTTTCACAATATGCGATGGAAGATCTAACCATTTTTCCCATGATTGCCATTTCAGGTTTGCCCCGAAATATTTGATGAGATGGTTACGCATGATGATGGAATCGAAACGGTCACCACCGATGTAGACCCCGCCGGTTGATAGAATGTCGGACTTTCTGTCCTCACCCTTATTCCGGTGCGGCCCAAGCTGCATAATAGTGAAGTCGGAGGTGCCACCGCCGAGATCAGCGACCATAACAATTTCCGCTTTGGAAAGTGTATGTTCGTAACTTAGAGCGGCAGCAATCGGCTCGAGCTGAGTCTGAATGTCGGTAAAACCAGCACGTCTGGCCGCCTCAATTAATCGGCGTTCGGCTACCATTTCCTCGTGGGGATTGGTTGAGAAACGAGCAGGGCGCCCGATGATTACCGATTTCACGTTTTGGCCGACAGCGGCATCCGCAGCTTTTTTCAAGGTGATCATAATTCGAGATACGAGATCTTCGATTTCGTAATAATTTCCCTTTATGATCGTCCCTTCAAAAGCTTCGTCAGGCAAAATTGCTTTGATTGATTGGAGCAATCTGCCCTGCATTCCACTCGATATGTAAGTCTGTACCCCCTCATCACCGATTATGGGGAATATTTTCTCCTCGGGGAAAAAAAGGACCGACTTCATAGTTTCAGCGCCACCCAACCCTACTGGTACTATCTCAACTTCACCATTATTGAGATAAGCGATTGCCGAATTGGTTGTGCCAAAATCAAGGCCATACGTTATGTGATCCATGATCACATCTCCTTCTATTTATAGGTCTATGTTAATGTTCAAATTTAATGGGAATCGTTTGTCAATTTTGTCTTTTGGTTAAGTATGTATAGTAATTAAATCAATCTTTGTCAAGGCATGAGCCCTGCTATCTTGCCCCGCTATTATGATATTTAAAAAATAAAAAATTGAGCAGGCTTCTGTATGTTATTAAGTTAGCTTATTTAGGTAGTGGGACTTGACAAATATGCCTGACTGTATAATAATCACAAGATACATGTTTTTGCATGTATAACATCATGTAGGTTTTGCTAATATTTATTCAATATTAGTGAAAAAAGTTCATTACGAATTATGTAGGCTACTCCCGATGGAGTAAGGAAAAGCATGGAGGTTTTTGTGGATTATGTAGTAATCATGTGCACACCGTATAGTGTGCGTGCTGGTCTGGTTGAGAAGATAGTGGATGATTTAAGTACCGTGACGGCGGGTCGAGAAATCATGCGAAAGACCGTCAGGCTGAGTCGAGATGATATTGCCTTCATCTACCCACGAATGGTTAATACCATATATTTTGACTTGATCAGCGAGTGCTTCACTGCTGGCGATTCAGAGTGTATTGTTCTGTCCGGCGACGGTATTCATGATCGAGTGAATACAGTCAAAGGAAAAATTCGATTTGTGGATGGGATGATTTCTGCCAATGGGCTACGCGGGCAGTATCTAGCGGGAGAACAGCGATACGAATTCTTTTTTCATTCGACTGATTCTAATAATGAGTCGGATGAATTAGGTGCTAGATTTTTTGGCAAAGAGTTCGCTTTCGCTGACAGACCGAATGAATAAGATGGCCAACGATATTTCAACGTTGGCCTTCGTTTTACCTATGATACCGCAGTATCTATACAATTTATTAAAACCAATCGTTGGTCGTCAGGCATCAAAACGCAATGCATTATTTCAGTTTCTTCGCAACGCATTTGGGAAAATATTTATCCCGGCGTCAAATCAGGTCAACGGTTTTTTGATGAACCTGCAAAAGTCCGGTCATTCATTTGAATTGGCATTTGAAGGTATGTATGAGCCTCAGGAAACCAATTTTTTGAATACCCTAGATCTTGAGGGTAAGATAGTATTTGATGTTGGCGCATGTATGGGATATTATTCTCTGTTGTTATCAAAAAAAGTTGGACACGCCGGAATGGTATACTCATTTGAACCCGAGCAAGAAAATTTTCAGCTTTTAGAAAAAAACATCAGAGACAATAACTTGTCAAATGTAACCGCTTATCGAGCAGCCGTCGGTAACACGGAGCAGCCGGTTTTTGTTAAACGAGGCAAAACGCCGGGTCAGCATACTGTATATTCAATTTCTCAAAACTTTAAAAGCAATGAGGAAGTGCCCATGGTGCGATTGGACGATTTTATTAAGAGAGAAAAGATTGATCCGCAAAAAATCGGTTATGTGAAAATAGATGTTGAGGGACTTGAATTGGATGTGCTTCTGGGCATGAAGGAGACAGTAACGAAGGGGGCTCGTGTAATAGTACAATGTGAGTATGCCCCACAACATCTGAGGGAGCATAATTGTAATTTTCAGTCGCTGGTTGATTTTATTAAGCAATACAAATTGAATGTGTACTATTGGGATTTCAGCGTTGACTCATTATTATATATTAATGATCCAAGCTGGTTATTGATCGATGAAGTGGTTACTGAATTTACAAATGGAGCACATTATTGTCGGAACTTAATATTGACGAGCACTCCACTTTCTTCAGAAATGGCAGCGAAAGAATTGCTATGTGAAGTATCTGACGCACAGGTAGCACCGTCGAACAGAATACTCATCGAAGATAAGACTGACTTAGGGTTGAAACTCCCGAGTAGTGGTAAATATTTTGTAGAATTGATGCGGGATTTGCCAATTGCCGGGAAAATCGTTTTAGATATTGGTACAGGGTATTTTGGGTATTTAGCGAACCATGCCAAGTTATTTGGAGCGGCGCGTGTTGTGGCCGTTGACGTCAATGAAGAAGCCATTGTAGTTGTTAAAAAATATTATCAATCGCCCGGCGTTGAATATCGACATGGCGATGTTTATTCTGCTCTATATCCTGATGAAAAATTTGATGTTTTATTCAGTAACCCGCCTCAATTGCCCAGAGGAGCGTGTACCAAAGTCCACGACGTCGCAGGTCCTGATGGCATGGCGGTTATTGATAAGATATTGAGCGGATTTTCTCAGCACGCACAGCGTAATGGTACGCTGTATTTGTTGGTGTTTGACTTTATTTTTTCTGCAGTGGCCGCCGCTTGCCATGACCGAGGGTTGAATTATAAGGTGCAGGCATACTATAATAAAAAAATCCGTACGGGCGGGGAGACGGAGAAAGCGATGTCTCTGATTAAACAGTTATATGACGGGTATTCTTTTAAAAAAGAGCATGGTTCATATGTCCATAAAGTATTATTTTTAGCCATCACAAACACATGAACATCATCGTAAAAGTCGCTGGGGTTGTTTTCGATTCAGAAAATAAAATTCTCTTGATCAAAGAGAAGTATCGAGAAGCCGACGGGTATAAATGGAATCTGATCAAGGGAACTTTCGATCACGCGGATGAGACGCTTGATGATTGTCTGCGTCGAGAAATCAAAGAGGAAGTGGGCCTGGTTGCTGGTCAAATCTCCTTGAGAAAGATTTTTCAGTATGGTACCCCTGACCAGATTAAGTTATTGTTTGTTTTTTATGTACATAATTGTACGGGCGAGGTGAGTATTCCTGATTCACGGAGCGCAGTCGCAGGGGAGGATATCCAAGAGAGCGCTTGGTTTACTCAGAAAGATATCATGGCCATGGCACCTGATTCGTTTATTGCTTCATATGTAAGTAAATCATTATCTGCTCGTGAGGATGGCCAGGTTGATATCGAACGGCTGTAGCCGGGTGAGGGGTAGTTTTTCTCTCGGGAATGTATAGTACTCTGATTTCAGAGGCTGACCTTGCCAAAAGGGTTGATTTTATTATATACTTTCGATATTGAAGTAATATTTTAGTAATGTTTTCCGATTGAATTATGCGATGTCCTGCGTGCCATTTTGATGATACCCGCGTCAATGATTCCCGCTTGGTCAATGAAGGGATGGCGATTCGTCGTCGTCGCGAATGCGCGAAATGCGGCTTTCGTTTTTCAACCTATGAGGAAGTTGAGATATTGAATCTGACGGTGATTAAACGCGACGGACGCCATGAGCCATATTCTAAAGAGAAGCTTGAGCGCGGATTGCATAAAGCATTTGAGAAGCGCCCGATCACCCATGATGATTTTAAGCGTTTGGTTAATAAGATAGAACGCGATATCCAACTGGCTGGTAAAGAGGAGATCAAAAGCAGCGAGATCGGTGAAATCATTATGCGAAATCTGAAGCGGAAGGATCAGGTGGCGTATATCCGTTTTGCCTCGGTCTATCGGTCTTTTAAGGACGTACAGTCTTTTCAGCAGGAATTGAAAAAGCTGCTGAGTAATAAAATTGTTCCTGAACGAAAAAAGAAACAGCGCACTCATTCGTCTACCGGAGGGCATTAATCATTCAGTGAATTATCGTATGAAAAATGTTTCACATTTTACGTTCAGTGTCAGCATGATGGGGGTGATGGCTTTTGCCTTGATGGTCATCGGGTCATTTGGTTATGTTGTGGAAAAAGACATCGTTCAGCTCAATGCTGATCAGCCACGCTTGGCTTTGTCGCAAGTGCGCGGGCGGGTGGCCGGTATCGCCATTGAGTCGATCGGACAAGCCACGTTTGTTGTCGACAATGGCACCGATGAGCCACTCCAGGTTTCCTTCCCCGTTCTGCCCGACATGACGGTCAGAGAAATTTTGAACCAAGTAGGCTTAGCGTTTGATTTGAAAATAGAAACGGTCGCGAGCCCTGCCGGCGTGATTGTGCGTGGCATTGGTGACAAAATCAATGGCATGGATTCACGATATTGGCGGTATGCGGTGAATGACAAGACTCCTATTTTCAGCATAGATGAAATAATCGTGCGCGATACTGATACCATTCGATTCTATTTTAATCGGGAAGTTCAAAATTAACCGAGGGGCTTAACGACTATCATGCGACCGTACCGACCGTATCACCAGGCACATGCATCCACGCGCGATGGTGGCATATTTCGGGCGGGAAAAATATTCCTCATGTTGATCGCCCTCGTTCTTTTGTTTTTTATCATCAAAGGGGTATTCGGTTCTTCGGCTGAGCCGAATTTGGTAGATGGGACTGGTCAGGCGATCCCACCGACAAATGAAGTGGCAAATACTGCGTCAACTAATGTCGCTGTTGTGACGAATACTAACGCTAATACGAACGCATCGGCGAATACCAACACTTCCAGCAATACTAATGCTGATGCGCCATCAACCGCTTTTGACACCACGGCGTGCGACCAGGTATACAGCCGAGGTTCATCCGAGACAAAAGCAGCTGTGCTGACTTTTAATGTTGGCACGACAAAAGAGGGCGCGCTACCCCAGTTGCTTACGGCACTCAAGCAGGCGAACGCACCAGCCGCTTTCTTTGCGCGCGGCGATGTTGCCACTGAAAACCCGTCCCTGATTCAGAAAATTTCCGAGGCTGGATTTCCTGTGTATAATTTAACCAATACGCATGTTCGCGCAACAGATGTTTCGGCCGAAGAATTGGTCGCGGAATTGGAGGAAGCCGATACCGCGATTGACGAGCTGGTGACTACTGGTTCTCAGCCGTATTTCCGTCCACCGTATGGTGCAGCTGACGACGACGTCGTTGCCACCGCCGCTGAGGCTGGCTATTGTACCGTGACTTGGACTATTGACGCGATGGACTGGTCGACTGAGTATACCGCCGCTTCTTCGCAGGCACGGGTACTGGACAATATATCTAGCGGAGCAATTGTTTTAATGCAAGCAAGCAACGCGACTACGGCGGAAATCGTCCCTCCCATTATCACTGCTTTGAGAAATCAAGGGTATACCCTGGTTGATTTAACTACTATCCTGGATTAACTATATGCGGCAAAATCATTTGATTATAGCGGCGCTGGCACTCATTTTGTGTTTAGTAGTTGCGCTACTCGTATTGTATCTTCAGTCTCGCGAACCCCGTTCGGAAAGCGTTGTGCCGATCACTAATTCCGGAGAAATTGTCGAGTGCTACACCGACACCGATTGCATCGTGGGCGGTTGTTCTGGGACGGTGTGTGCCGCTCGCTCTGAAGCGGACAATCTGGTCACCACGTGTGAATATCGCAACGAGTATGCGTGTTTTGCCAAGGATAACTGCCTGTGCATCCAGAATCGGTGCAACTGGCAGGGGAGCCAACAATTTCGCAATTGCGTCCTAGCTCCTGAAACGCAGGATCCGTGTGCGGGGTATGAGGGCCAGCAACTACTTGATTGTCAGGCCGATGAGGCCACACAGAGTCGCTGCCGTGGGTTGGCCGGGATGGAGCTCCTCGACTGTCTGGTAGGAAATCCAGTGAACCCCGACGACTAATGGGTGAAAGGGCAGTTATGCCGCTTGCGTATCTATACATTAGAAGGCGCCCCTTTACGGTGGTTTATTAAAAAAAATAAAGGAGTATGGTACAGTAATATATAGTCTATGGATATACAATCTATACCTCAAACCTCAGCGCCGAAAGGACCATCACGTGGATTGTCACAAAACATTACCATGACGATTGGCATGTTTCGCACTTTGCTCGTGGTTGTAATTATTTTTTGTATTATTATTGGTGGAGCATCAGCTATGTTTTTTTCCGGATGGATGCGGGCTGATTCGAATGTGGCAGGGTGGATTGATCAGCACATTTTCAACAACAAGACAGGTGACACCAACCTTTCTTTACAAAAGACATTGCAGGTGACGACGGAAGAGTCAGCGACGATAGACGTGGTCAAGGCAGCGTCGCCGGCGGTGGTCAGTATTATTATTTCCCAGGATTTAAGTAAACTCTACAGTCAATCAGAACTATTTCCATTTGAAGACTTTTTTGGGTTTGGCACGAATATCCAGCCACCCCCGCCGGAAGGAAAACAAACGATCGGTGCAGGGACTGGGTTTATCATAGAAGCTGACGGCTTAATCGTTACTAATAAGCATGTGGTATCTGATGAAAGTGCCGAATATACGGTAGTGCTTCAAGATGGCACCCAGCATACTGCCACGGTGCTTGATACTGATCCATTGAATGATTTAGCCGTACTCGACATTGAGGCGACTGATTTACCGACACTTCAATTGGGCGACTCAGACAGTCTACAGATTGGCCAATTTGTCATTGCCATTGGCAATACCTTAGGTGAATACAGCAATACGGTTACTCGTGGCGTGGTTTCGGGCTTATCTCGTACCGTTACCGCGGGTGATGGCAATGGATCATCAGAAACGCTTGAAGATATTATTCAGACGGATGCCGCCATCAACCAAGGGAATTCTGGTGGGCCGCTCCTGAACCTGAACGGGGAAGTGATTGGCGTTAATACGGCAGTTAGCCGAGAGGGGCAATTAGTTGGATTTGCCATACCCATCAATCAAGCGAAATTGGTGATTGACAGCGTCCGTGAATTTGGGAGGATCGTACGTCCGTACCTCGGCGTGCGTTATATCCCGATTACCAAAGAAATCGCCGAACGTAATTCATTAGCCGTTGATTATGGCGCATTGATCGTCAGGGGTGAACGAGCCGCTGATCTAGCGATCGTTCCCGGCAGCCCAGCGGATAAAGCGGGGCTGCTCGAAAATGATATAATTTTAGAATTAGAGGGACAGCGCATTGATGAGGACCACAGCTTGGTGCAGGCATTGCAATCACATGCGTCAGGTGATACGGTTACCCTGAAAGTATATAGTAAAGGCGCTGAGAAAACAGTTACGGCGACACTTGAAGAATTACCTGATTAATCATATTTATATGCCAAAAGGAGAGCACATGAGTGAACCTGTAGACGAAGCGCTAGCCCTGGAAGCCGAGTCGCATCCTGAGCTGCAAGAAGCTCGTGCCATGCTTGAGGAACTGTATGAATTAGCGCACGAGTTAGATCCGGAAGGGACGCGATCGTATGCTCAGCTCCGTGACAGCAGCAAGATGTTTCGTAAGTTGACCACCTCGCTTCAGCATACGATTGAAATGGGGGGCGCGCCGGCAACCGCCGCGCATTTACTTGAAGCTATTGTTGAGAACATCATCGATTATCACTCTGCGCACGAATTTGCGCGAGCGATGACTGATCCGCGGCATTTGGTGAGCGGAAGTACCGAATTCGAATTGTATACTCACTTGATGGCTGGTTTGCGGGAAAATATGAAACAGGACATGCCCGAAGCTGCCTAAGGCAGACCTGGCGAGATTTCCTATTTTCCGGTAGGATATGGGGTATGAAAGAATTACTCGCGTCACTGGAGGAATTACAATCAAAAATTGAACGGACCTGGAAGCTGCTTGATCTCGACCACCAGCGAGATGAAATGAAATCGCTTGAATTTGAGATGGCCGAGCCTGATTTTTGGTCGGATCCCGATCGGGCAAAAGCGAAAAGCAAGCGGCACGACGAGATTCAACGGGAACTGGATCAATGGGAGCGCATCCGTCGAGATGTGGAAGAAACCAAGCATTTGGCTGGCGATAGTATCGCGAGCGGAGATCATAGTTTGGCGGATGATATCACCAAGCGTCTAGCTGAACTGGAGCAGTCATTTACTTCGCTTGAGTTTTATCTGATGCTCTCTGATCGCCATGATACGCGCAATGCGATTGTGGCGATTCATGCGGGTACGGGCGGTGTTGACGCGCAAGACTGGGCGGCCATGCTGCTTCGGATGTATTTACGCTATATTGAAAAAAAAGGGTGGACCGCACGCGTCGTGGATGAATCAGCTGGTCAGGAAGCAGGCATCAAAAGCGTGACTTTCGAAGTGCAGGGACGCTATGCCTACGGTTATCTCAAGGCGGAAGCGGGCGTGCATCGTTTGGTGCGCATTTCACCCTTTGACGCAGAAAAAATGCGCCATACCTCGTTTGCCCTGGTTGAAGTATTGCCTGAGTTTGATGATACAGATGAGATACAAATAGCCGATAAAGATCTGCGGATTGACACGTACATGTCTTCAGGTAAAGGCGGCCAGTCAGTGAATACGACGTATTCCGCGGTGCGTATCGTGCATATCCCGACTGGCATCACCGTGACTTGCCAGAACGAACGCTCCCAACAGCAAAATAAAGCTACCGCATTGAAAATATTGAAGGGAAAGCTGCACGCCATTGCCCAGGCAGAACAGCAGGCTGAGAAACAAGCGCTGCGTGGTGAGTATCAAGAAGCCGCCTGGGGTAATCAAGTGCGTTCGTATGTATTGCAGCCGTACCAGCTCGTCAAAGATCATCGGACGAAATATGAAGAACAAGATGTCAATCGAGTGCTGGATGGTGGCCTGGACAGTTTCATCGAGCAGCACTTACGTGAAACGATAAAGAGAGTATAATACCTGATATATGTGTGGAATTGTCGGTTATATTGGCACCCGTGAAGCCAGACCTATCCTTTTGGATGGTCTGAAGCGTTTAGAATATCGGGGCTATGATTCCTCCGGTATTGCCACAGTGGGTGACGGCTTATTGATTCGGAAGGCGGTCGGTCGCATCGCAGAATTGGAACGGCAGTTAGGTGGCATGCAATTTCCGGGATCAATCGGCATTGCCCATACCCGTTGGGCGACCCATGGTGTCCCGTCAGATGCAAATGCCCATCCGCACACAGGGCAAGATGGGATTGTAGCATTGGTACATAATGGCATTATCGAAAATTACCGTTCGTTGCGCGAATTGTTGCAGCGGCAGGGACATACGTTTCGTTCGGAAACGGATACGGAGGTAGTGGCACATTTGATTGAGCGGTATCATAATAATCATTCGCTTGAGGAAGCGGTGCAAATGGCGCTGGTGCAACTGAAAGGCGCCTACGGTCTGGTAGTGATGAGCAGCAACGAGCCCGATACGTTGATTGCGGCTCGTAATGGCAGCCCGCTCGTTTTAGGCATTAGTGAAGGTGAGTATTTTATCGCTTCAGACGCTGCGGCGTTACTGCCCTATACGCGTCAGGTGATTTATCTCAGTGATGGGGAAGTGGCAATTTTGAAACGGCACACCTATTCAGTTCGCACGCTTGATAATCAAATTGTTAATAAGGAAGTTGAGCAGATTACCTGGGATCTGGAGCAGATTGAAAAGGGTGGCTTCCCGCACTTCATGCTAAAAGAAATTTATGAACAGCCGACCGCAATTCGCCAGACGCTGAGCGGCCGGGTGCACGCTGATCGAGCGGCGGTTCGATTACGCTGTCTCAAGAATGGTTTTGTCGATGGAGTAGGCACGATTAATTCCATTAAGATACTTGCGTGCGGCACATCATGGCATGCCGGATTGGTTGGCCAGTTTCTCATGGAGAAGACACTCCGTATTCCGGTCACCTGCGAACAAGCCTCAGAATTCCGATATCGCCATCCGGTGATCGTTCCGCATTCCATTGCCATCGCTATTTCTCAGTCTGGCGAAACCGCGGATACCAAAGGTGCGGTGACACTGGCTAAGGAATTAGGCGCCTACACGCTGGGGGTGGTCAACGTGGTTGGTTCAGCGATTGCTCGCATGGTTGATGGCGGCGTGTATTTGCACGCGGGACCAGAAATCGGCGTGGCCTCAACGAAGGCATTTTCCTGCCAAGTAGTGGCATTGTCCATCCTCAATGTTGGCTTAGCTGAGATCCTTGATCGGGTCAAACCATTGCCTAATGGTAAGAAACGAATTGCCCCGGAAGACGCAATCAAGATTGTAAATGAACTTGATCGATTACCGGACAAAGTACAGCGCGTGCTGGATAGCGTGTACGACCGCAACGGCACCGGCGGCATTGTCAAAAAAATTGCCCAGGCATTTGGCTCCAGCGATCATTTCCTATATTTAGGTCGCGGATATAATTATCCGATTGCCCTTGAGGGTGCGCTTAAATTGAAAGAAATTTCTTATATTCACGCCGAAGGCTATTCCGCGGCGGAAATGAAGCATGGTCCGATTGCGTTGATTGATGAAAATATGCCGGTGGTAATTGTCGCCCCCCAGGACAGCGAGGAACCGCAGAGTTATGACAAAATCGTCTCCAATGCGGAGGAAGTGCGCGCCCGCGGTGGCCGTATCATTGCCATAGTGAACGAAGGGGATGCCCAGATTTCAAAATTAGCTGAATGGGTGATTGAGATCCCTAATACTCTGGCACATCTTGTACCGGTTCTTGCCACAATTCCACTGCAGCTGCTTGCCTATGAAATTGCTGTGCAGAAGGGGTTTGATCCGGATAAACCGCGCAATCTCGCCAAGTCGGTAACGGTGGAATAATTTGTCATTGGTGAGGATGTTCCCTTGACAAAAGGGCTTATTTTTTGGTAGGCTGAGCCATAATGCAATTTGACATATCCAAGGTATGGTGGGGAAATGAGCAGAAAAGAAGCTGTAGGCGGTGATCTTTTTTCGCCGTTCCCCCCGCCTTGGTAAACCGAGGTGAAAAAATAACGCAGTGATTTTTCATTGCATTCAAAAGACATTCAAAACCAACAACCACAAACCTGCATCAGTATGAAAGGAGCAAGCTGATGCACATCATTTCGGAAAAAAGCAACTTGAAACCTGAAACTCAATTCAGAAAGAAACACCGCCATGGAACAAGACAATGGAACTGTCATAACTGCTCAAGAGGCAGTTGCCTCTGAGGCGCAATTGTTTGATTGTCCGCACGATGAGTGTGGAGCCTCTCAGAGTGTACAGATTGTCGGAGAAGCTCATGTCACTTCAAAAGAACCGCTTGGGTACTGCGATAAGTGTAAGGGATGGACTATTGATAATCCTCCTGATATTCTTGTCGGAGGACCGGCCGGACTTAAGCAAAGACGGGGTGACTTGTGCTGCAAGTTTACCTTAAATGCAGCCGGACGGGCCCGAGGGCTTACTAAGGTAATCAATCCGCTCAATAAGACCTGAGCACTTCGTTCCATTTTTCATTTTTCTCTCATGAGGCAGGATATCCAGCTGGATCCTGCCTTTTATTTTTTATCTCGTGAGAGATAAATCTCTAACGGGATTTGACAGCGAGCTGTTGCTAGGTTAGTATTAGATTTATCAACCTTCCCATATTTTTGGGGAGGTTATTATGTATCCACAAAAAGCAACGATTTTTTTAGCAGGAGGAATTACACTGTTAGTTGGCGCTGCCCTAGGTCTCCTGTTTGAACTCCCGGTTGAAGCCATGATTGCTATTGGCGCTTCGGGGCTGGTTATTGCTGTTGTTCAACGTCGTTGGCGTGCCGGTTTACTGGTGGGTATTTGCTTGATTACGTTCGCGCTGGGGATGTGGCGATCATACGCGAGTATGACTGCGGCAGAGCAAGATGGACTGGTGCCATATCACGGTCAAACTATTTCGTTCATTGGTGTCGTTGACGCCGAGCCTGACGTGCGCAGCGATCAAGTAAAGTTGACCATTGCGGTGCAATCCGATGATGATGGTAATTTATTATCTGGTCTAATATTAGTCTCAGCGTTGCTGTACCCCGAATATCAGTATGGCGACCGGCTCTGGATACGGTGCCGCATCGAGCAGCCGGGGATTATCCAGTCGGATGACGGGCGCGATTTTAATTACGGTCGGTATGTATCACTGTCACATATCTATAGCGTTTGTTTCCGGCCGCAGATCAAACTGATCGACCGCGGGCAGGGCAGTCCACTGATATCAGGATTGATTCAGGTTAAGCAACAGTTTATTGAGCGTTTGACGCGGGTGATGGGTGAACCAGAGGCGTCGTTTGCCGCTGGATTGCTCGTTGGTGCCAAACAATCATTACCCGAGTCGGTGCGGGCTGCCTTTCGTATCACTGGCACGTCCCACATCATTGCGTTGTCTGGGTATAATATTTCAATTATTGCAATCTGCATTCAGAAATTATGCAGCACGTTTTGGTTGTCTCGCCGAACTGCTTTTTGGGTTGCCGTGGGAGTGATTATTTTTTTCGTGGTGATGACTGGTGCGGCTGCCTCAGTCACTCGAGCGGGGATCATGGGCGGCCTGGTGTTGCTGGCTCGGCAGTTGGGGAGGATGAGCCGCATTGCCCAAGCCCTTGTTTTGGCTGCGTGTATCATGATATGGATGAATCCGCCGGTACTTCTCTATGACATCGGCTTCCAGCTGTCATTTCTCGCCACATTCGGCCTGGTATATCTTTCGCCATTGATTGAGCGATGGCTGAGATGGGTACCCGACCTGTTTGCCTTGCGCAGCAGTTTGTCTGCTACACTGTCTGCCATCGTCATGACCTTGCCGATCATTGTATATTATTTTGGCACTGTATCTCTGATTGCCCCGCTAGTTAATGTTTTAATATTGCCATTTATTCCGATTGCGATGGGCTTTGGGTTTGTCACGGGGCTGCTTGGGTTTGTGGTACCCATGCTGGCAGCATGGTTTGGTTGGCTGACCTGGGCATTGTTGCACGGCATACTTGTTCTCATCCGGTGGTGGGCTGGGTTGCCGTTTGCAGCAGTGCATCTTCCGGTCATTTCCATTGCAGTTTTAATTATCGCGTATCTCGTATTGGTGGTATGGCTGTGGTGGCTGCATAAAAAACCGCCGGCTGATGCACAACCGGCGGCGGCTCTTTGAAATTATTGTTAGGCAACGAATTCGCCTTTGACTGCGGCGTGGCTGGCCTGGAGCCGCTTAAGGAATACCGCTTGGGCTGCTGCAACATTTTCTGATTTGCCCAACCAAACCTTCAGCGGCGGTTCCTGCAGCGCTCGGGCGTAGGAGAAGCTGATTTTCCATGGGCCATCATTGGCTTTTGCCACCGCGTTCAGATTACTGGTGGCTTGTTCAGGCGTTTGGCCGCCGGACAGGAAGACAATGCCCGGTACCTGTTGTGGGACTGATTTTTTGAAACAACGGATAGTAGCGGTTGCAATTTCCTCGGGTGAGGCTTGAGTTGAGCACTCTTTTCCACTAATGACCATGCTGGATTTCAGAATGACGGCGGTAAGGTCAACTCGATAATTTTCTAATTCTCGGAACATGATTTCGAGGGTTTGCGTGGTCACCGCTTCACTGCGCGCCAGGTCGTGCGGTCCGTCGATCAATACTTCAGGTTCAACGATGGGCACGATACCGGCCTCTTGGGCGAGGGCGGCGTAGCGGGCGAGGGCATGGGCGTTGGCTTGCATGCAGGCGACGGTCGGGAGCCAATCACCGTCAATGGTTATGACCGCGCGCCATTTGGCAGCACGGCAGCCCTGCTGATAAAAAGCAGCAAATCGATCGCGGAGTTTATCCAGTCCATCCGTTACTTTTTCTCCCGGGTAGAGGGCAAGGTTATGAGCTCCCTTATCCACTTTGATGATCGGAATGACACCATGCTTCTTGAGTAGTTCAAGAAAGGGGGTGCCATCATCGGCAGACTGAGTCAGCGTTTCCTCGAAGAGGATAATGCCTGATAGATAGTTGCCGATATCCGGCGTGGTGAAAAAAAGGTTCCGGTATTGACGACGCGTTTCCTCGGTCGATTCGAGGCCGATAGATTCGAGGCGCTTGGTGGCGGTCGAGACCGATTCGTCTGCTGCCAGAAATCCCTTATGGTCGGCGACTAAGGCTTGGGCAATGTCATGGAGTGATTGGTTCATAATTTTATGATGATGCTTTATATGCGTCGTGATGGGTCGAAATATATCGAGCAGTGCCGGAAGATCCACGTAAGACTAACGAGTGCGTTTCGATGAATCGTTGGCGGGTGATGACTCCACGGAGGAGGGGTCCATCAATAATGCCGGTGGCAGTAAACGTCAATTGTCGGCCGTGGGCTAAATCCTCGGCGGTATAAATTTTTTTGGTGTCATATCCCGCGTTAGCGATCACTGCAGCATGCTTGTCATTGGGCGGGGTAAATCGGGCGAGCAATTGGCCCCCCATAATTTTGACCGGCGCAGCGGCGAGGACTGCCTCGGTGCTTCCGCCGATGCCCATGACCATATCTATGTCATGTTCCGGCATGCAGGTAGCTACGGCTGTGGCCACGTCGCCGTCTGATACCATTCGGACCCGGGCACCAGCGGCACGGAGTTCCTCGACCAGGGACGTATGGCGGGGGCGGTCAAGTACCATGACGGTTATCTCTCGCGTGTCTTTGCCCAGCTTTTGAGCGACCTTTAATACGTTTTCGGTGGGAGTGGCATCGAGATCAATCACGCCCGCTGCTTCTGGACCAACTGCGATTTTGTTCATGTAGGTATCGGGCGCGCGAAAAAGCGAGCCGACTGGACCAGCCACGATCACGGCCATCGCATTGTACCGGCCGTGGGCTACGCTGTCGGTGCATTCCAGAGGATCGACGGCGATTTCCATAGCGGGACCGGCGCCGGTTCCAATAGTCTCGCCGACGTAGAGTTCGGGCGCTTCATCCTTTTGCCCCTCACCAATCACCACGGTGCCAGCAAAATCAATCTGGTTAAATCGAGAGCGCATGGCATCGACTGCCGCTCCGTCGGCTTTCTTTGCTTCACCATAGCCAATCCACTCGGCCGCGGCGATTGCCGCAGCCTCAGTAACCCGAACAAATTCCAGTGCGAGATTTCTGTCCATAGAGTAATGGTACCCGTAAATATCCTCAGCGTCAATGTATATGAATCAGAAAAAAATAAAGCAAATAATAGTTAGTGGCAGTTTTCTAATAGTATTGATTGCCTTTCTTTTTGTTACTCAATTGCAGCAGCGACCGGCTGGGGTTCGGGTAACATTTTTTGATATTGGCCAGGGAGACAGTGCGTTAATTCAAACTTCGGCAGGTTCTACTATTTTGATTGATGGGGGGCCTGATCGAACAATTTTAGAAAAGCTTGGTGCAGCGCTACCATTCTATGAACATTCGATTGACCTGATGATTCTGACGCATCCTCATGCCGACCATTTGAACGGACTACTGGCGGTGCTCGAGCGGTATGAGGTCAAGAATATTCTGTACACGGATGTCGCGTATGATGCACCACAATATGATGAGTGGCTACAGAGGCTCGAAAGTGTTTCAAGTAAAAAATTAATCGCTCATGCTGGTCAAACATTTACCTTTGATGAAGTGCAGCTTGAGGTACTCTATCCATTGTCCGATATGTCAGGGCAATCAATCGATGATATCAACGAGTCATCTATCGTCGCGCGTCTAAGCTATCAAAATAATTCAATACTCTTCACGGGAGATGCCGGTGTGCCGACTGAGCAAGTACTCCTGAATGCGGGAGTTGAACTTGAAAGCGATATTTTGAAAGTTGGACATCATGGGAGTGATACGTCGTCCTCAATTGTTTTTATTAATGCAGTCAGCCCTGCTATTGCCGTTATTTCTTTGGGTAACAACACGTTTGGGCATCCGAAAGCCAGTGTTTTGAAGCGTCTGGAATACGTAGGTGCAGCGGTGAAACGCACCGATCAACTGAGTGATATCGTGATTGAATTACCCCTTGACAAAAAATGATTAATATAGTACTATGCCAAGCTGTTTTGCTTATGGAAACATAAGTGAAATAGACGGAAAGATCAGTAATGATCTTTGACAATATATCTACGGAAGTTACATCAACTATACCAATAACAATCAATCGCTCACCCCGAAATTTTCGGGCGTGGAAAGGAGTATTCCTATGAACGTTTTGACGTTCGATATACCTTCGGGTATATGGCGTGCCAGGGCGCCTGTAAATCAATCCTGGAGAGTTTATAAAACTCGTCCACCTCGGAAAGGAGGTGAGCGATAATGGTAAATACGGCAAAAATCGCAGCGTCTACTACAAAAGCAGTCGCTCGCGGTGTGCTGATTCGGAAACTTGCTTCGACTGTCTTCTCTATGGTTCGAAAAACCCCAGTAATGGAGAATCTGATTTATCAGTTTGCTCTATTTGTGAGGTCGTTACCAGCAGGTGACGATATCGGAGCTGAGGTCATCAATACCATGCCAGAGGATCTGCGATCAATTGCAGAGCCGATCTGGCGCGAGATTAATCATCTTTCGGAGGAAGATATGAAGAACAGGTTTGGTCGGGGAAATCCCAATCAGCAAAACAAAGGCCAGGGAGAGCAATCTTCAGGCCAACAGCAAGTGAATCGTAGTCGACAGGATATTGAGCGAGCGCTAACAACAATGGCAGCGCTTGATCAGAAATTCTCGGTGTTCTTGGGGGGGCTGCTTTCGGCAGAGCCGCCAGGGACACGGGAGATTATCCTGGAAGCGATTGGGCGGATTTATAAAACCGTCCCGTTGCTCACCGCATTTCTTACGCCCCTCTTGATCCGCAAGGAGCGAGAGGAAAAGGTAAGTCTCCTCGATGAATTGGTACTCAATCCTCCGACTTCGGCAAAACCGAAAACGGAGCATCATGGTACTGATGCAACGAAAGCATTTACGGTACTGTCCTGGCTCCGCCTGGCAGACGAGAATGCTTTCAAGAAAATCATGGAGATCATGACCTCAGAAGCAAACGATTCTGACAAGGATCGTCCGGCTTTCTATGCGTATTTGGCCGCGCTGCATCATCTCCAAAAAGATGAAGCCGTGGCGAATTTGCAAGCCGTTGCCGCGATTGATGATCTTGAAGCGCGTGCGAAGATGGTGGGTGTTAATCCTAACTGGAAGACCCAGCTGAAGCGCACTTTTGGGATCCATCGGGGCAAGGTCACACAGGAAATGGTCGATCGTGCGCGTATGCGTGCCGATGCCGCCGTTAAAGAACTTATGGATTACCGTGAACGCACTCGGCGTCAGCGGGAAATCAGAAAGATGAATCGGAGTCAATATGTCTGAAACACACGACAAATCGTCACAGCCGTCCGCAGTCGTCGGTAGTGCACTCGACACAGTAAATGGCCTCTTCGAAGGTATTGGCCAGTTCGTCAGAGAACGGCCGATCAAGGACATCGTCATTGCATGGATTATGGGAGCAGTTACTACTAAAGTAGCTGCCTCAAGCCTACGGAATTTCTTGGACAATGATCCGTTGGCTGACGAACTCCATGCGGAGAATCGCCGTCGTCTTCGTGCCGAGCTTGAGCTTGACGCGGAGAAATTCCTGAACAAGTGTCGGGACGTCCTTGAGTCTATTGGTGAGAAATTCGAAGAATGGGCTGCTGCTGATAAGAAGCGGGGTGCCGAATTGCTAGAGCAAGCGGCCAGTCGTTTTGCAGGAACCAAGAATTTTTCTTGGCTTGCTGACTTCTGTCGTCCCACAGCTTCTCAAACCACGCCGGCACCGGTGGTGAGTTCACTCATCATTACGGCCGGGAAGTATTCAACCGTTCGATAGGAAGGTATCATGTTTAATAGAAAGAAAAAAGAACAGGCAGCTGAGCTGAAGGCTCCGGCTGCAGCATCCGCACCGGTTGAGGTTCAGTCGGCAAGTCCGACGTCTCAGCAAGCGGCTGTTCCTGAAAAGGAAGAGAAGGTAGAAGAGGGGTTCTTTAGCTCCATCGGTAGTTTTTTCGGGAAGCTCGGTGATCTCTTCAATGAAACCAAAGGGCTTCGTACCGTTGAACACCTGTTCGCGGTATATGGTGCCTTCGAAGCATTCAAGAAGAAACACACGATCTGGGGGCACTTCATTAATCTCCTCAGCATGATTGCTGTAGGCGTTGATAAGTTCCTCGATCCGACGAAGTCATTTTTGACTGCCGTCTTTGTGCGTTATATGCGCGCGGTTCGATTGGCCCTGCCAGTCATGGTTCTGTGTTTCCTCTCTGCGCTCATCATTCCTCTGGCAGGCTTCACCGGCCAATCAGTGTGGATGATGGGGCTCTATTCGGCGCTGATTATGCTGTTTCTGTCGATATTCGTCGATTATACATTTATAGCGAGTATTGATAGGCCGTCCGCTCCGAATTCGAGCCAGAATACCATTCCAGAAAGCGCCCTCATTCTGAGTGCTGCTGAGCGAGAAGCGCGTGACCGTGCTTGTCGAGAGGCGATGGTTAGTGCCGAACGTCGAGAGTCTCGACGCCGTCGGCGCAGCGCCATCATGCGTCGGATTCTGGGCCATTCCGGGATCTTTATTGGGTCGTGGCTTTTCATTCCCACGCTGTCCTATATGGTTGGCGGGGTTGAGCCGACGACTCTGGTGCTGTCTGCGCCGTTTTTGCTCATTCTGAGCTTTCTGGCGCTGATCGTATTCCTGCCTTTGCTTGGCATTGCATATATTCTTATGCGCTTTGCCAACAAGGGTAAGACGCCTCCGTTCCTGGAGTCAGTCTACAATCCGCTGTTTGTGTTGTTCTTCTTTGTGGGCGGTGCGACGATTACTTTCGAAATGCTCCAGGTCTGGCATCTGCCTGGCTGGATGTTTATTGGAAGTATCATCGCACTTCTCGTGCTGGGTGTAGCTGCTATTCGCAAAACGTGGATTCGTACATTCTTGCAGAATACCACGGTTGTCAATGCATTTCTCAAGTTGGGGATCGTGGCGACACTGTGTGTAATTTGCATTGCGATTCCTGACAGCGGTAATCAGCAGTTACTATTCCGCACAGCCCAGGACTGGTTGGGCAATGGTGCACGTGAGGTTGCGCAGAGCAATGTTACGCGTCCAGGTGGCGACGTTATCTTTGACCACAAGGTTGACTCATGTGACCTTGAGGTAGTTAAGAAAATCGTCAATAAATCCACAAAGGTTTCTTCAATTGACTCAGCGTATGCTGATGTTAATCAGGACGGTGTCGTCAATGACATCGATGTGGTTTTCTTTGAGAAAGCGCTGAAGGAAGGAACTACGCTCATGCTGCGCCGCCCAACCAGTGTGCAGTTTGTAGCGAAGAATGAAGTGGATGATGAACAATCTGAATCTTCTATCCCTCCTTCGCCGGTAAACCCTGCTGATACCACTCCGGCGGCTCCGTCCACCGCCCCAGTTCCAAATGCAACTCCCACACCGCAGCTACAGCGGACTCAACCGAGTCAACCGCCGCGGTCAAGGCTCGTTGTCGCCCAGCAGGGGATGTATTCGGAAGAAATTCCGATTAGCACTCTCGCTTCAGTGACCTGGCCAGTTGCGGTCACGGAAAATTCGATGTATACACTGCCTATTAGTGTACGCATCGATAGCCTTTCGCGCGGCACTGGATCTACCACGGCGTACGTAACGTTTCTCTACCCGCAACCGGGTCCAGAAGCAGATCGCACGCCTCAGCGATTGTACATTGGACGTGGTACTCGCATTGAGTACGCCGCTCACCTAGTGCGGCATGCGTACTTACCAGAATTAAAGGTTTCCGAGGTTCAATTTCAAAACCCACTCTGGGGCGGAGAATACGAACAAAAGAATCTTGAGAATGGAGTACGCACGCTGAACACCGGCCAGAAAATTGGCGCTAAGCTGATTTTCTCTGGTGAACTTCCGTATGATTTCTATAAACTCAACTTAGTCCTGATATTGTCTGGACGGCAGTATGAAGCGAAGTTGATCGTACCCCCGCCGGTGGGTTCATCGGTATAATGTTTCCCTTCGGGAGCATTATGTAACAATCTACCAGGCGTTGTGATTCAATCACAGCGCCTGTTTTTTATTGCAGAATGACTTGCAAAAGTAGTTTATTTATGCTATACTAGCAATGAAAATAAAAATCAAATAATCATTTTTACTACGTTATGAGGAAAGTAATCCCGACTCTCCTTCGTATGTCAGTAGTGCCGCGCACTATTTTTTTTAGTTTAGTTGTGTTGGCTGGCATTCTCATTATTGGTGTACACCCGGCTCTTGCCGTTGATAGTGGCTATGAAAGCTTAGCAGTTGATACTGGCGCTGGCATTATATCGGTACGATTGATACGAATTAATCTGAAGAGCGAGGGTCTCGGCGTGAAATCGTTAACTACGTACGATGGCGATTGCAAGGACAATTGCCCGGTCCAATCGTTGGGGACTTTTGTTCAGGAGGTAGGCGGATTTGCCGGTATCAACGGAAGTTATTTTTGTCCCGCTGATTATGCATCCTGTGCAAGCCAAGATGGATCGTATTTTTGGCTGTGGTATGATTCGGTTTCCGGCGCATTTAGTAATTCATACCAAAATCAATTTAATCGAGGTCCGGTCATTGCCTTTGGCAAAGATAATTCAACTCACTTTTTCCGCTATGCAAAAGATTGGCCGGGAAAAACGGAGTTTGAGTCTAGGACGGGGGTTGAGTTAGCTGCCGTCATTTCGAATGGTCCGGGGTTGATTTTCGAAGGTAATCTAATAGTTACGGATTCGGATTTGGATACGAAACAGCGCACGGTAAAATCAAACAGATCTGCCATTGCCTTTAAAGGGGATAACGTATATTTGGCGGTTGCCTCATCTGCTACGGTCATGGACCTGGGTCGGGCGTTGAAGGTGATGGGTATGTATAATGCGATGAATCTTGATGGTGGCGGCTCCTCAGCCTTGCATTATAATGGGAGCTATATTTTGGGGCCCGGTCGGAATATTCCGAATGCACTTGTTTTTACATCCACTGGTTCGACCGTGTCAGCTGCTCCACAACCGCGAGTGGCATCGGGTACTTCCTTCTTTGCCTATGACTCAACTCTGCGCTCTGGTTTCACCGTTTCAAGCGGTAATGTGCTGGGTGATAGCAAGGACGAAATTGTAACCGGGACAGCTTCCGGATTAGCGCCGCATGTGCGGGTATATGACGGCAAGGGAAATTTGCTCAAGCAGTTTTTTGCTTATGACTCTGGTTTGCGCAATGGCGTAAATGTGACTGCGTGTAATATTGACGGCGTTGGCTCGGATGAGATCGTGACTGCTCAAGGGCGCGGTGGATGGCCGTTGGTGAGGATATTTGATGGGTCGGGAAATCTCATTCGTAGTGGATTCTATGTACTCGATGGGAAATTTACTGGAGGGGTTAATTTAACCTGTGGTGACACTAATGGCGATGGTACTAGTGAAATTGTAGTAGGTGCGATGCGCGGCGGGGGACCGCAAGTGATGATTTATAATGAAGTAGGCCGGGCGCTGACAAATTTTATGGCTTATGATCCTGGCTTCCGTGGCGGAATCATGGTATCTACCGCCGATGCCGATGGCGACGGGAAAGATGAGATAATCACCGGTCCGCAAACCGGCGCACCACATATTCAAATATTTCAGGTGCGCAACGCTATCAAACGATTATCCCCCGGATTTTATGCATTCAGCACTTCCTATCGCGGCGGTGTGGCAGTAGCTGGGGTCGATACCAATGGCGATGGTAAAAAGGAAATTGTAGTGGGAGTTGGAGATAATGCTACCCCTTTTGTGAAGGTATATAATATTCGAGAGCAGTGGCAGGATGAATTTTTTGCCTATGCCACGACGTTTTTGGGTGGATTGCAGTTAGCTGGTGGGGACGTGGATGGGGACGGGAAGGATGAACTGCTCACCGTGCCACGCGGGGGCGGCGCACCGCAGGTGCGGATGATTAATTTATAATAGTAATAAGTTATGTCTATGTTTATACAATCACGTTTGTCCTCTAGCATTACTTTAGTAGTGGGTTTTTTGTTGGTAGGAGCGGTGGTAATTTTATTAGCTCCGGCTGCTGATGCTGCAACAAATATATCTGCCTGTGGAGTGCTCTCGACCGCCAATGAGACATATCTCTTAACTCAAGATGTGACTGCAACAGGAACGTGTTTCACAATTGCTGCGCATGGTATCACACTTGATTTACAAGAACACACCATTTATTATGGCACTGGATCGGCTACTCGAATGTACGGTGTGGCAATACCATCCTCGAGTGTTACTCGCCGCCCGTGGTTTCCTGACCCGAGTATTCCGAATAGTGCATTTGTAGGTGCTGATAATGTGACTATTCAGAATGGCATGATAGTTCAATTTGGTGATGGCACCGAATCTTACCCAATATATATTTGGGGCTCAGATAATACAACCATTACCGGTACCTTAACGCAATCCAACGGCGATGATACGGGTAATATTTATTTTAATTACAGCAGCGGAGCTACTGTTTCTGATAATTACCTCATCAATTTTTCTTCGGTTGTAACAAATCGACATCAAGGGCGCGATGTGATTGGATTTGAAGGAGGTAATGGAAATTTACGCATTCATAATAATTATATCTGGGGTGGACCGCAATATGGAATTCGGGTGCGTCAGGGATCCGCTACTCAGCCGGTATATATTTATGACAACTATATTAGCAATGATGGAATAGTAGCGAATCCTTATGCGATCGGGGTTTCAGTAAATAATGCTCGTGTTTATGGCAACACTATCACACCGAATAATGGTCGTGGTATTCATTTAGCAGGTGTCACGGGCGCTCAAGTATATAATAATACAATTTCAGTTAGCGAAGGGGCAAATCTAGAGTACAGCCCGGGCTGGACTCAAGGAATTAAGGTTGAAAATAGTTATTATGCTTCAATTCATGATAATGAGATTTGGGCTACTGCTGGCAATGGTTTTGGCCATGCCTATGCCCTTGATATAACGCATGATCCTAGCTCTGGCGCTCCGTCTAATAGTGAAATATTTGATAACACATTTGTTGCGATTACGTGGGATAATGATCGTACGGCTGCCGCGATACACTTGACAGGAGTGAATCCAAGTAGTGGCTTTGATATCCATCACAATGATATACAGGGGAACAACTATTTAGTTTTCGCTGATTACGATTCAGCCAGTGATGTACATTTTCGGTCAAATTCATTTTCCCAAATGGGCGAAGCTACCAATTTAAAATTCTTGTATTTTTATACTGGCAGCAAACCCTCTCAAGACTTATATTTCCTTGACTCTACTTATGATGTATGGATCAACCCAACTAATGCTGGATATCGGGCGGCCGGTGCAGATGTGAGTTATCATATACAGCAGTACATTTCACTTGCGGTGACCAACGAATCAGCAGTGCCGCTTGCGGGTGCTTCAGTGAGCATTCGTGATAACGCTGGTACCGTAGTTGGCAGCGGGACGACCGATAGTGAGGGTCAGGCACTATTTGCCGTGAAAACTAATTCATACGTAGGCAAACCGTTCGTCAGCACAGCGTTTACGCCCCATACTGTTTATGTGAGTAAAACTGGATTTAAAAGTATTGCCTATCCTGTCACGCTCTCTAGCTCACAGGCGGTGATAGTTGCTCTAGCAAGCATAACAGGTGGTGGCCAGTCATCTGCTGATCAAGAACTTTTTGATGATACGGCAGATCCGGTACCTTCGCCGTTACCTGCTCCCGGAACGAGCGTCAATCCTACACCCATGGCCTGGTCGCCTCGTTTGACGGAGTCAACCGCATCATTCTTTGCGTACCGGTCCGACGAGCGGAAGGGATATCAGGTTGCTGCCGGCAATGTGCTGCGCGATTATCGGGAGGAAATTATTGTTGGTACCACTTCGGGTATGGCGCCACATGTGCGCGTATTTGATAATGCTGGCAATGTACGCAGCCAGTTTTTCCCCTATGATCCTGGATTGCGTAATGGTGTGACCGTCACCGCCTGCAACGTCATGGGGAATTCGCTTGAAGAAATTGTTACGGCGCAAGATCGCGGTGGCTGGCCGTTAATTCGAATTTTTAACGGATTTGGTGAACGACTTCATGAAGGGTTCTTTGTTTTTGATGGAAAGTTTACTGGTGGTATCAACCTTGCCTGTGGCGATATCAATGGAGATGGCTTGCATGAAATTATTGTAGCGGCTCGGCGCGGTGGTGGGCCGCAAGTGATGGTGTATAGTGGCACTGGACGCATAATTGCAAATTTTATGGCGTATGATAAGGGATTTCGTGGCGGTATCAGTGTAGCCGCGGCTGATACTGATGATGATGGTATAGATGAAATAATTACCGGCCCGCAGTGGGGCGCTCCACATATTCAGATTTTTAACGTTTCCAGTGGTACCGGAAGACGGGATTCGCCTGGATTTTTCGCTTTCAATCGAGATTATCGTGGTGGCGTATCGGTTGCCGGTCTTGATACCAATGGCGACGGGACGAAAGAGATTGTTGTTGGAGTCGGGGATAACGCAACTCCCTTTGTCAAAGTATACTCAGGTCGTCAAGAGTGGCGCGATGAATTTTTTGCCTATGGCACCAGTTTTCTAGGCGGTGTACAATTAGCGGGTGGGGATGTTGATGGAGATGGAGCCGATGAATTGATAACGATTCCTCGAGGACGTGGGGCACCGCAAGTTCGAGTCATAGATTTAGATTAAAAATTAATTAATTTGTAAAGTTATGCAACGCAATTATTTCGTCATTTCAATTGTCTTGCTGATTGTTATCGGCGTTATACTTGGGGGTGTCTATTGGTATACACAAAATAACGGATTTATTGATCCAGCATTACTGTCATTTGGTGAGTCCAATAAACCAGTTGCCGCTACGCTCGCATATCAGCAGGGGACCGTCTTGGTGCGTGTAGACGGCGCAGATTGGGCGACCGTTGAGACGGACACCATTTTGCATGCTGGAGATCAGGTATCAACTGGCATCGACAGCAAGGCGATCATAGAATTTGAGAATGGCGACGTCATGCGTTTAGGATATACCACGGAAGTGGTGCTGACGGAATTGGGTACCAATCGGATGATTATTACCCAGCAGAACGGCGCAACCTATCATCGGGTGGCCAAGAATCCTAATCGTACGTATTCGGTGAGCAGCGATGATATGCTGGTGAGCGCATTAGGCACCGCTTTTGATGTGATTGATAGTGGTGATACAAAAACAGTCGGCGTCATTGAAAGTTCCGTGGTCGTCGATACTGATTTAGATAACGAGCAGGTACCCGAAGGGTCAAAAGCGTTAATAACCGAGACGAGCGACGATATTAGTGTGGCGGAAATTGATGCGGATTCATTACAAAGCGATTGGTATACGTGGAATAAGGAAGAGGATTCAAAGAAGACGGATGACCTCGGTGCATTTGAGCCGTATGCCGGGCCTACTCTGACCATTACCGAGCCGACGACCCCATTGGTGACCAGCACCACCTCGGTTCAGGTAGTTGGCACTGTCTCAAGCGACGCCACCGGTGTCACCATTAATGGTACGGCAGTTGCACTGGCTGAATTATCATTTGCTCATACAGTGTCGCTGATGGCCGGCAAAAATGTTATCGAGGTCATTGCTACTGATGCGGCGGGTGATCGTACCGTCAAGGAGCTACTCGTAACCGTTCCCAGCGAGACGCAGGCCACTCCATTGATCTTAACTGGTGAAACAACTACCACGGGCGTATCTTTGAAATGGAACCGATCCACCAGCAGTAGTTTCAGCCAGTACAAAGTGGTTCGGTCTACAACCGAGGCTGAGCCGGTCTATCCGGGCGCGGACGTTATCGCTGCGCTTCGTTCGGGAGAGGAACGTTTTACTGATACCTCCGGTTCAGCAGAAACAAGTTACTATTACCGAGTTTGTGAGCTCATGTCAGACGATGCAATTTTTTGCTCAAATGTGATATTTATGCGCGGGAAAGCTGCGGCGGCTGAGGAGGAAGAGGCTGACGAAGAGCGGGTTGGTATATTTTTATCAGGTACGGCTGGAAGTACGGGTATTACATTGAAATGGATTGTAGAAAATATCACCGTGACGAATGGATTTAAAGTTATTCGCAGTGATAAAGAAAATCCAAGTTATCCAGGAGACACCGCTGAGCGGGTGAGTGACTCGGCCGTCCGAAGTTATACCTGGACTCTCACTGACGGCAAGACCTATCATTTCCGGGTGTGCCAATATACTGAAAATGGCTGCACGGTCTACAGCAACGACGTTGCGGTGACTGCCACTGCACCAACTACCAGTGACTCTGTCAGCATAACCATGTCTGCTAAAGCTCAGGAAAATGGCGTGGGCCTTTGGTGGACCGACGCGTCAGACATTACCGGATTTAAATACTACAAGGTAGTCCGTTCAGAAACCGACGCAGATCTTCGCTATCCTGATGACGGGTATATTGCTGCAAAATCTGATGATGAGCTGAGCCACCTCGACTACAGCGCGAAAAAGGGTAAGGCGTATTACTATCGCATCTGCGCGGTGGGTAATGAGATATACTGTAGTAATGTGGTGCGCGTTACCGCTATCCATATCAATGCCGCTCCCGTGGCTGTCTCATTGACTGCAGTTGTCGATGGCGGTGCGGTCGTTCTCTCATGGACGCAGTCAAATGAAGCAGACTTTTCGGCGTATAAAATTGTTTGGTCCCAGACCGACAGCACTCCAACTTACCCTGATTCAAGCTATTTGAAGGCAATTTCTGATAAAAGTGAACGAAGTTATTCTGACACGGGCGCCGTGGTCGGACAGCGGTCGGCGGCGGTGACTATAACCAGCGGTACACATTACTACAGTGTTTGTGTGCTGGATTCACAAGGGCAAGTAGCGTGCAGTAATACGGTGACGGTCATTGCGGGAGTGGTGCAGTAAAATTGCAAAAACGAAACAGGCCGTCTTTTAGACGGTCTGTTTTTGTTCATGCATAATCAATCCCCAAAGCGGGCCCAAGGGGATTTGAACCCCTGGTCTCCTCCGTGACAGGGAGGCGTGTTAACCGGGCTACACCATGGGCCCACTTTGGGGACAGTCGGCAGGATTATTTGGAGATTTCTTTAACCAGCGCAGCAAATGAATCTGGATGGTGTTCAGCAAGATACGATAATGATTTTCGGTCTAGCTGGACATTAGCTTTCTTCAGCAGATTGATCAGACGGCTGTAGGAAACATTGTGTTCTCGTGAGCCAGCATTAATTTTTGTCGTCCATAGATTTCGGGCGGTTCGTTTCTTGACGCGGCGATCGCGATAGGCGTGGGCGCCAGCTTTTTTGACAGCGGTTTTCGCACGGCGAATAAGACTTTTGCGACCCCAACGAAAACCCTTCGTGCGTGCAAGTAATCGTTTTCGGCGATGAACATGACTAGTACCTCGTTTGACGCGCATAGGTTATCGATACGGAGTTAATTGCTTAATCGATTTTATCGCTTCAGTGGCGGCCACTGATTGGTCGCGACGTTTGCGGCGGGTGACCACTCCTGATTCGCGGGAATTGAAGTGATCCTGGCCTGCCGTACGTCGAATCAGGCGGCCTGAGCCGGTCTGTTTGATGCGTTTGGCAGTTGCTTTGTGGGTCTTGAGTTTTGGCATGGTAGTAGCTGAATTAGGTAGGTTATAGCTTAATAAGGATACTCAAAAAAGTCAACGGTTGGTAGGAAGGGGGAGTAGCCGTGATTATCGGCTATTTTTTCAATCCAATAATCATGAATAAGCGATTGCCCTGGCGGGAGACATTTTTTTCTACCGCTGCGCCGGGCAGTCCCTGGGCGAGATCGTCCACAAACTTTTTCATGATTTCCTGAGCGCGATCCGCATAGGCGCGTTCACGGCCGCGCAGAATCATTTCTACTTTTGCCTTGTCGCCTTTTTCGAGGAATTTGGCGGTCTGGCGGCGACGATTCTCTAAGTCGTGCGGTCCGATTTTTAGAGTGAGGCGAATGCCCTTGATTTCAACTTTTTTCTGCTTGGCTTTCTGTTTGCGTTCTTTCTTGTCGAGATTAAATAAGAACGCGCCATAGTTTGCGATGCGGCAGACGGGGGGCTGAGCCATGGGTGAGACTTCGATGAGATCGAGACCCCGTTCGATAGCAGTCGCGAGCGCTTGACTCGTTGACATGACGCCGAGCTGCTGGCCCTGTTCGTCAATGATTCTCACTTCAGGAACTTGGATCTGATGGTTGACCCGGTTGCGGCGGACAAACTTTGGTTTATGTACGTGGCGGATAGGAGTGGCAGTCAATGATTAAATAGATGGTGGAAGCGAGGGGTATTGCACCCCTGTCCATGATGTTCGCGGTATTCATTTCTACAAGTGTAGTTCGTTTGGATTTGGCAACCGCCTGGTAAAAGCGAACAAAAGTCCGGGCGGCTGTTCGTCACACCAATTGTCGAGAATACGCGGTGACGGCGCGCATTCCGTATCCCGAAAATGTCACTACGCTATACTATCGGGCGTTGTATAGGTAATGGCGGTTGGATGTATTATGCAACCGCGAGTGCCGGCATACGGAACGCCGAAGCGATCGTAGCCTTCACTTTTGAAACAAATGAATTGGCATTTGTATAGTGTTATCAGTTTGATTTACATCTCACGATAACAAGAGATGACTTGCCATGAATATCAACGTGCACCTGTCGATTTTTTCTGCTCCCAGGAGATAATGAGGGGACAACTACAGTTTTCCCCTCATGACTCTTGTTGAAAACCCTCCGCCTCAGGCGGATGGTTTTCGATACTTTTCACAAGCAGAGTGCGGTTATGCTTTCTGGCGCAGTGCCCGCTGGATGTCCCGATCGGTTTCACGCTTTTTGATAGCAGCGCGCTTGTCGAATTGCTTCTTACCTCGACACAATCCTAGTTTGACCTTGATGAAGCCGCCCTTAGTATAAACAGAAAGTGGCACTATTGTCAACCCTTGGGAGTGCTCTTTACCGATCAAAGAATCAATTTCTTTCCGGCGCATGATGAGGCTGCGCTCCCGAATTGGATCGAGCACATGGTTCTGACTGCGGGGGTATTTACTAATATGGGTATTCAATAATCGAAGCTGGCCGTTATGCGTAGAAACATATCCACCCTGCAGGCTCATATGCCCCAGTTTGGCAGACTTAACTTCCGGACCGGCTAATACAATACCCGCCTCGTATTCCTCAAGTACGTGGTAATCATGATAGGCCCGTTTGTTGGTGGCTAGGGTAGGCATAGGTCTGTAGTATAGTCGATATTGGCTGGTAAATAAATCTCGCCCGGCGTTATATCACGTCGGACGAGGTGCGAAAGCTCCGCTACGCCAGGAGGCTATTTTCGCGGAACGAAAGTTAGTCGCGCCACAGACTCAGTGTACTGATAGAGATTTTGGATATCTCGATAGAGTGCGCCATTGAGAATTGAGTATTCCACAAAGAGTGGAAATCCTTCAGAAAACATATGATCCAGTATAAGCGCGGTACAGAGCGCTGCATCGATCTGAGGGAGCGCTACGTATTCAGTCGGCGATCCATTATTCTTGAATCCAAGTTCGGCGATGAGGCAGCCGTTGCTATTACTCAGATAGATGCCATCGAGCGTAGGCCGTTGGGCGGGAATTAACATCATCATCTCATCCAGTAATGTGTCGGCGTGAATATGCCCAAGCTGGATCTGCGATAATTTTTTGATCGTCTTGGGAGGGAGCTGGATAAGGGCGCAGGCTTGCGTGTCGGCGTGAATGAGGGCGATCAGATGCTCCTGATCAATTGTTGACGCCTGGCTCGGCAAAGGATCAATGCATTGTTCGTGACTGATGACACACAAATCAACGCTTAGATACTGAAGAGTGCTATCAGACATACTGTCCTCCTGTTGGTGGGTATCGATAAGAAGGTGCAAAGTCCTTAATCCTAATCCTAGCTCCGCCGTTCGTCAAGCGCTGATTGTGCTATACTGTACCTATGCATTTCAAGAATTATATTGCGCAAAAAATTGAGCGGGTGGTGCGACAGCGGTGGCCCGAATTAGATGATTTGCCACGCATTGATTTGGCATATCCGCCGGAAGAGCGGTTTGGTGATTATACGACGACACTCGCGTTGCAATTAGCGCCTCGGCTAAAGATGAATCCGCTTGAAATTGCCAAGATAATTATCGCTGATTTGGGAAAAATTTCCGCAGTACGCCAAATGAGTGTGGTGGCGCCAGGGTTTATTAATTTTTTTCTTGATTCGCGCTGGTTAGCACGTCAGGTCGGCGAGATCACGTTGCGCAAGACCGCCGCGGTAAAAATCGACGTGGGCCATGGTCAGCGCGTCGTGGTCGAATATGTCTCGGCAAATCCAACCGGTCCCGTCACCATGGCTAACGGGCGCGGCGCTTTTTCCGGTGACACGTTGTCACGTGTTTTACGCTTTACCGGGTATCGAGTGAAGCGGGAATACTATCTCAATGACGTCGGGAACCAGGTTAATATTTTAGCTGAATCAGTGCTGCGCCGGTATTGGATCAATCAGGGCATTAAAATGGAATATCCGGATTATTGTTATCAGGGAGATTATGTGAGTGATTTGGCCCGGCGGATCAATGTGCCAAATTATACGCTCCAAAACGCGGAAAAAATTCAAGAAATCAAGGACAAAATTAAAGGTCGTATTCTGACGAAAATGGTTGTAGACATTGAGCGGCTATTAGAAAAGAAATTAAACGTTCATTATGATACCTGGTTTTCTGAAAAATCACTCTACACCTCAGGGCTCGTTGATCGCACTCTACAACAATTGAAAGAATTGCGCCTGCTCTTTAAGTTTGAAGGAGCAATTTGGTTGAAAATGAAAGATGCGGGGGAAAAGCAAGACCATGTCTTGATTAAGGCTGACGAACAGCCCACATATTTTTTATCAGAAATTGCGTACCTGTATGATAAGTTTATTCGCCGAAAAATCGATCGGTATATTTGGTTAATTGGTGCTGATCATCATGGTCATGCACAACGAATAAAAACCGCGCATCGCATGCTCGGGTTGCCTGGAATTGTAGATGTAATTTTGATGCAATTTGTTCGTCTCATCCGCAACGGCGAAGAGGTGAAGATGTCTAAGCGTGCCGGCACTTTCGTCACGCTGGAGGAGCTCGTGGATGAGGTCGGCGTGGATGCGGCGCGGTATTTTTTCCTTATGCACGATTTTAATTCGCATATGGATTTTGATTTAAATTTGGCAAAAAAACAGTCGAAAGACAACCCGGTGTATTATGTTCAGTATGCCCACACGCGTATCTGTAGTATACTGAAGAAAGCGAAGTCTTTGAAAACAGATGGTACGCAGCTCCTGCCAAAAGAAACCCATCCGTCAGAAGTACGGCTGATCAAGCAGTTAATCCGGTGGCCTGAATTACTCACCGATGTTGCCGTCTCTTATCAGGTGCACCGACTTCCGACCTATGCGACCGAACTTGCTACCGCGTTTCATGATTTTTATACTCAATGTCGGGTGATTGATGGCGCGACCGTTATCGGTCATCGACAGAAATTAGTTCGCGCGACGCAGATCATACTCCAACACGTTTTGGCAACCATGGGCATCACCGCCCCCGAAAACATGTAATCGCATTCACTATGAAGATAGGTATCGATTGCCGAACCATTCTCAATCCAAAGCTCGGCGAGCGCGCCGGGGTGGGGCACTATACGTACAATCTAGTGAAGCATCTTTTGCGTATCGACAAAACGAATACGTACTATTTGTATTTCGATCACCGCATCATGGACACGGGTGAATTTTCTCAAGCGAACGTTCACATCAAACAATTGCCATTTTCCCAATACAATAAGTTCTTGCCGTTTGCTTACTCTCATATGCTGATCTCGGCGTATTTATTGAAGCATAATCTGGACGTGTTTCATTCTCCGATAACCTCCGTACCACTAACCTATCCGAAGAAGACGGTGGTGACCGTTCATGACCTCGCCATTTATAAAAATCCGGCGTGGTTTCCCTCCCAAATTTTTAGCACTCGCTTATTAGTCCCGCGTGCCGTGAGTACGGCTGACCATATCATCGCCGTTTCCGAGAGCACCAAGCAAGATTTGAAGGAGCTATTCAATGTCCCGAGTCGCAAAGTAACGGTAACTCATGAGGGCGTGGATGTCCGTCCCGTTCGAGTGCATAATACGAAAATTGACAGCTTGGATCGGTTTAAGCTCGGTAAGCGGTTCATATTTTTCATGGGCACGCTGGAACCGCGTAAGAATGTATCGGCATTATTGCGCGCCTATAAGAAATTTCTCGAATCAGATGCGCGGTATCCGAAGGTGTCTTTTGCTCAGTATCAACTAGTTTTAGCTGGCGCAAAAGGTTTTAAGCATGAGGAAATTTTTGACTTGATCAGACAGCTTAAATTACAGCGCCAGGTCAAATATTTGGGGTATGTGACGCACAATCAAAAAATTGCCTTAATGAAGCGCGCCGCGTGTTTTGCCTTTCCCTCGAGTTATGAAGGATTCGGGTTGCCTGTATTAGAGGCGATGGCTCTCGGAACCCCCGTCATCACCAGTAATGTGTCGTCATTGCCTGAAATCGCCGGCAAGGCCGCGCTGCTGGTAAATCCGGAAAATGATCAAGAAATTGCCCGGGCACTGCAGAAATTACTCTCTGACCCTTCGCTCCAAAAGCGTTTAGGCTTGGTAGGAGAGAAACAGGCGGCGCGTTTTTCCTGGGATGAGGTCGCACGAAAAACGTTAGTGGTGTATAAGAAGGTTTAGACAAACTCGTGCTTATCTTACTGGTCGTGATTGCTGTTCCATTACTATTGATTGCCACCGGAATTATCCCACATCGGTTCCGTTGGCATGTATTGGGTATGGTTTGCATTGCGGCGGTGGTGATAACCATCGCTCGTGAGCAAACCTGGTTCGACATCGGCATTCGGTCAGATACACTTGTGCCCGCCGCGATCGGGTATGGAATTTTCGTTATCGTTGGATATGCCGCCATTCGGTGGTATAGCTCTCGCTTAGGTTTGTCTAAAGCTGAAAACTGGAAATCGGATAGCCACTTTCGTTATTTATTTATTCCCATCAGCCTTGCCCAACAATTTGTTTTTATGTCGTTTACCCTGACTCGACTTAAGGAAGTCTTGGGTATTGGATGGCTGGCAATTATTATGAGCGTGATTATTTTTACCCTGGCGCATGCTGGCTATGGGAATTGGCGGGTTCAGTTGCTGCTCGCATTAGTGGGCGGCGCAGGGTTTAGTGTATTATATTATTTTTTCCCAAACTTGATCATCGCGTCGTTGGCTCATATGGCGCTTAATCTGATAGCCGTATATTATGGATTTTTTACCACAACGGCTTCTCGAGCTGCCATCAACCAGTGACAAAAAACAACCTTTTTTGTATACTGTACCAGTCATATGAAGGTAGTACTTGTCTACGATTCAGTGTTCGGAAATACTAGCAAAATAGCGCATGCGATATACGGCGCGCTAGGGAAAACCGCCAAAATCATTAAGGCCTGGGAGTTTCAGCCTGCCATGATTCAATCGGCTGATTTGGTCGTGATGGGGTCGCCAATCAATGTCTGGCGGCCAACCAAAAATATGCTTGAAGTTTTTGTTAAGCTCAAAGGCGTTGATTTGTCCGGCATCGCGGTAGCGACCTTTGATTCTCGATATGATAAATGGTGGGCGGGGACTGCCTGTACTCGAATCGCTCACGAATTGCAAAGTCATGGCGCTGAATTAATTGCCAAGCCTGAACATTTCATCGTACTGGGGCACGAAGGCCCTTTGCGTAATGGTGAAGAGGAACGAGCGAAGGCTTGGGGCGCGAGTCTGATCCAAAAAGTTTCCACGCGCACACCTCGTGCGTAACAGTTTCATGGAAGAGTCGGGGATGCCTTGCCAAGAGGCGTTTTTTAGGTTAGAGTAGGAGTTACCGTATGACACCGGACGAGAAGAAAAACCAACGAATGGCATTCCCAGAAATTGAAGAACGAATCCTGAAATTTTGGGAAAAGGAAAAAATATTTGAACAGAGTCTTGCCCAAACGAAAGCGGGTAAGCCGTTTGTTTTCTTTGAGGGGCCACCGACGGCCAATGGCCGCCCGGGCATTCATCATGTCTTGGCCCGCGCCTACAAAGACGTGGTGCTCCGGTACAAAACCATGCAGGGATTTTTTGTGGAGCGGAAGGCTGGTTGGGATACCCATGGCTTACCGGTTGAATTGCAAGTAGAAAAGCAATTGGGCATTTCGGGCAAACCCGATATTGAAAAATTTGGCATCGCGGAATTTAATCAGAAATGCAAAGAATCAGTGTGGCAGTATAAAGAAGAATGGGAGCGCCTGACCAAGCGCATGGGTTTTTGGCTGGATCTCGAGCATCCCTATGTCACCTACGAACCGGCGTATGTAGAGAGCCTCTGGTGGGTGATCAAGCAGATTTGGGATAAGGACTTATTATATCGCGGCCACAAAGTCGTGCCGCATTGTCCGCGTTGTGGCACGGCACTTTCCTCGCATGAAGTAGCCCAGGGGTACAAAGACGTCACTGACACGTCAGTATTTGTAAAGTTTAAAGTCGTTGATCAGGACGATACTTATATCGTTTCTTGGACCACGACACCCTGGACGTTGCCGGGCAATGTGGCGCTGGCCGTAGGGAAGGATATTGATTACGTCAAAGTAAAAATAGACGGAAGCTTTTATTATTGTGCGGCAGGGGTGGTTGACCGTTTAGGCAGCACTTATAAAGTAGTTGAAGAATTAAAGGGTGCCGCGTTGGTTGGGTTGCACTATGAACCGTTATTTGCCATCAACGAATTACAATCACCAACGTCGTATCAGGTGTATGCGGCCGATTTTGTAAATACGGAAGAGGGCACCGGCGTGGTTCATACCGCAGTAATGTATGGCGAGGATGACTATCGCTTAGGCGAATCCATTGGATTGCCAAAATTCCACACCGTGGATGAGCAGGGTAAATTTACCACAGCGGTGCCCGAATTCGCCGGGAAGTTTGTAAAGTCGGCAACGACGGAGCGGGCGATTATTGCATCTTTGTCTGAGCGCGAGTTATTACTCCGTGAAGAACCCTATAAACATTCTTACCCATTCTGCTGGCGTTGTGATACGCCATTATTATATTATGCAAAAGATTCGTGGTTTATCGCCATGACGAAATTGAAAGAGCAATTGATCGCGAATAATAAAACGATTAACTGGGTACCGTCTCATTTACAGCAAGGAAGATTTGGTGAATGGTTGAACGAGGTGAAAGACTGGGCGTTTTCTCGCGAACGGTATTGGGGAACGCCATTGCCGATTTGGCGCTCCGCGGACGATCAATATCTGTGTATCGGCTCATTTGCAGAATTGAAACAGTACGCGCAAAAGCAAGAATTAGTTGGCGAGGCATTCGATCCGCACCGGCCGTTTGTAGATGATATTGTATTAGTGAAAGATGGTAGGGAATATCACCGGGTGCCGGAAGTGATTGATGTGTGGTTTGATTCGGGCGCCATGCCGTTTGCCCAGTGGCATTATCCGTTTGAGAATGCGGAGCGGATTGATACCGGTGTTAGTTTCCCGGCTGACTATATTTCCGAAGCAGTTGACCAAACCCGCGGCTGGTTCTACACCTTGCTGGCCGTTTCCACGTTGATCGGTAAATCAGCGCCGTATCAAAACGTCGTTTGTCTCGGGCATATTTTGGATGACAAGGGGCAGAAGATGTCGAAGTCAAAAGGCAACGTCGTGGACCCATTTGTTATGATGGACACCTACGGCGTGGATGCAGTGCGGTGGTTTCTCTTTACGGTGAATCAGCCGGGCGAGGCAAAATTATTCGTTGAACAGCAGGTACATGAGGTGGTGAAGAAAAATTGGATGATTCTATCCAATGTCGTTTCTTTTTGGAAACTGTATGCCGGTGAAGTGCGGAGCGAACCAGAGCGCCCCCAGGTCTCGCATGTGCTGGACCAGTGGGCATTAGCACGACTGGATAGCGTGGTCGCATTTGTCACCCAGAAATTTGATGTCTATGCGATTACTGAAGCCACCCGCGCCATCACCGACTATATCCAAGACCTGTCGACTTGGTATGTGCGTCGCTCTCGTGGTCGGATGAAACAGGCGTCGGTGGATAAAGATCAGGCGCTGCAGACGTTGCAATATTCTTTAGTTACCTTGAGTAAGGTATTGGCACCCGCCGCGCCATTCTTTGCCGAATGGATGTATCAGGAGACGACAGGGGCGAAGCAAAAAAGCGTGCATCTGGCCACTTGGCCGGCCGCTCACGCAGTTGATGCAGAACTTTTGAAAAAGATGCAGCAGGTGCGGGCAGTGGTTGAATTGGGCCACAGTTTACGCAAAACAAAAGAAATAAAAGTTCGGCAGCCATTGTCTCAATTAGTCATTCCCGAGCTGGCTTTGGATGCAGATTTATTGACCATTATCCAGGAAGAGCTGAATGTGGTCAGCGTTGTTCCCGCCAAAAAAATGCCAACCGGCGTTGAATTTGTGGCGAGCAGCGAGGGATCGATGCAGGTGGCGCTTGATATTACTATTACTGATGAATTGAAACAACAGGGTATCGTCCGCGAAATTGTGCGGCACCTCAATGCTCTGCGCAAAGATGCCGGCCTGACCATTACTGACCACATCACGGTCTATTATGAAATCGGCAGTGAAGAGCTAGAGGGGATTGTCAAGCATTTTAGAGATGTCATTTGCCGGGAAGTGGTGGCGGATCATTGCTTGAAAGACATTCCAGAAAATGTTGATCTGAAGAAAGTACTTGACCTCGGGGGCACTAAATTACTTTTTGGCATCAAAAAACTTTAACGCTGGCTATGGGTATGTACCAGCTGACCGGCATCATCCTCCGGCATCAGGATGTTCGCGAGGTTGATCGTTTGGTGACCATTTATTCTCAGGAACAGGGAATGGCGACGCTCCGGGCACGGGGTGTGCGAAAAATTTCGAGTAAATTAGCGGGCAGTTTGGAGCCGTTACAGGCAGCGGTACTCACCGCAGTTACTGGTGCTACATTTGACACGATCACTGGAGCAGAAATTCAATCTACCTTTCCTAGCATTCACTTAGACCCGCGCCGGAAAGCGGTAGCTTGGTTTTGTGCTGCGCTGGTGGCGACGGTCAGCCATGAACGGCAGCGCGATACTCGGGTTTATCAATTGCTTGAGCAAACATTTGTAGCGCTCGAAACACATGATGGCCCAGCCCTCTATCAATTATTGCGTTGGCATTTTTCATGGCGCTTATTGGTGTTGTTGGGGCACGCCCCAGAATTACGCAATTGCATGGTGTGTCATCAGGCGATGTCGGCAGATGATACAATGTTTTCTGTCAAACGTGGGGGACTCGTTCATCTGCGGTGCCGCGGCGTTGACGCGTCGGCACGCCCAATTACCACGACAACAATTAAGCTTATTCGTGAATTGTGTAATGAGGATATGAAACGCGTTCGACGGCTGCGTTATCCGGCTTCGATTGCTCGGGAATCGGACACGCTCATTGACACTTTTCTTAGTTATATTTTTGAGCGAGACATATCCTTTGGCGCATTTGGGACTTTGGTCTAATGTTTGGTATACTATGAGTGTATGGCACGGAAACAAAAATCACCAACTACTGGCGTACCGACCGAAATAACGACTGATGATCAGGAGGCGTTTTCTAAGGATGAACTAGCGTCACTGGAGTCGGTTCGGCCCGCATCCAATTCGATATCGCAATCACGAGTGATTAAGGTTGAAGAAGAAGCGGAGCCGGCCACGCCTAAGTCAAGCCGAAAAAAAATATCCGAAGCAGCACAGCAGTTTTCCGATTTATATCGGCGCGGCATAGGGGGTACACCGTCGACGCATTTTGACCGAACAGTACCAGGCCGCCGTAAAAAAATCATTATCGCCGTTATCTGCGGTTTGTTGGTAATCTGCGGTGCAGTCGCCGCCGGGTTCTATTTTTTTGTGAATCGAGAGGCTCAATTTGCCAATGAATCAATCTCTGTTCGATTTGAAGATGAACCGGTGATTACTTCCGGCTCTTCGTCGACGCTCATCATTATCGTGGAGAATAATGAATCAGTTGCCGTGCAGGATGTTGAATTAACCCTACAGCTGCCCGACTCATTTACTTTTGAGTCCTCAATTCCCCAAGCGGAAAACGAAGCGCATAATGCTTGGCAGCTTGGCACCATTGAACCGGGAAAGCAGAAACGTTTGAGCCTAACGGGAATGTTTTTGGGTGAAACTGGCAGTGCCATTACTTTTCCAACAATTCTTAGCTATACGCCATCGAATTTTAGCTCAGTTTTCCAAACCCAGACGACGCTCCAGACGACCATCAGCGGTTCGGTGCTTGAACTTGATCTGGAGAGCCCACCAAAAAGCATTGCGGGTCGCGATGATCTGTATACATTAACACTGACTAATACCGCTGATCATCCTATTGCCCAGGTGGAAATCTCGGTCACCGCCCCCAATGACATGACGGTGAGCAATGTGAGTCCCGACCCACGGACTGAGGGTAAGCTGATCTGGGCAATCGCAGAAATCAAGGCGGGTGAAGAAATGCAATTCTCCTGGTCAGGTCGCATGGATGCAGCGCAGGGCACCAGTGGTGAAATACTGGCACAAGCTGGATATACCGATAGCGCAGGTGTATATGTGCCACAGGCGGAAATTACCGCGTTGGTATTTGTGATTAATCCGCAATTATTAGTAACCGTGCAGCAGAATGATAGCATCAATGGTGAGCCGCGCGGGTTTGGTGAGCCAGTGGCGTATACGATCATGCTCGAGAATGGGAGTGATAGTATTATTGAAAATGTGATTGTCGATTTTAAACTTGTGGGAGCGGTCATCAATTGGGATGGCCTCATTGATCCGTTTGCTGGCCATCTCACTGACGGGACATTGACGTGGGACTCGACCACCGTGCCAGCGCTGAAGTCGCTAGCGCCCAATGATACAGCGGAAATCTCAATGACCGTACCGGTGAGCAATACTTTTACCCCATCCTCCGCAGACGATGGTAATTTTACGATTACGGCTACCGCGACCGCGCACTCGTCAGATGTTCGGGATTTGGAGGGTGAAACGCTGTCAGTGACGAGTGAGCCCTTAGTGACTAAGATAACGAGTGCTGTTACCTTGCGCAGCGAAGGGAGATATTATAATGACGAATATATTCCAGTTGGGTCTGGTCCATATCCTCCGGAAGTCGGCACGGCAACGACTTATCGAGTGTACTGGTATTTGCAGAATACGACCAATGAAGTTCAGCAGGTGACCGTAAGTGCAACATTGCCACAGGGAGTCGTTTGGGCGTTCCAGAGTTCAGCCACGGCGGGGAGTGTCAGCTATGATGCCGAAACCCGAGTAGTCACCTGGTCAATCAACCGATTGCCGAGGCACGTTGGTCAATTTATTCCCGAACTTGAAGCGTCATTTGCCCTGAGCATGACGCCTGCCGTGAGCGATGTCGGCGATGTCTTGGTACTGCTCAATGCCACGACGGTCAGCGGCACTGACGCATTTACTGAAAGTGAAATAGCCAAAACAAGCGCGCCGATCACGAGTGCGCTTCCGACTGATCCTGTCGCGGCAGGTGATGGAGCCGTCATCATGCCCAAGCCGACCAATAGCAACAGCAATACTAATTCGAACAGCAACCTTAATACGAACGCGAGTTAGGCTCGCGGAGTATCAGGTGGAGAATGATGCTGAGAGCCGCAAAGAATGCCGCCCCTCCGAGGAGATAGGTGGCGATCATGGTTATTGTTTGACCGGAACTGATCAGTAAAAGTGCTACGGCGATGCTTTCAAGCGTCATTTTTATTTTTCCGGCGTTATTGGCTCCTAACCTTGGTTTCCGCTGCGTAAATCGTTGTACCAGCGGGCTGATCACGATTGCTAAAATCACTAATCCTAATTCCAGACCGACCAGGGTGTAGATGATGGCGTCAGCGACTCTGTCGAGTGCCACAATAAAAAAGACGGTAATAATAAGTATCTTATCAGCGGCCGGGTCAAATAATTTTCCTGTGGTTGTTTCGTGTCCACGCTGCCGGGCGACCACGCCGTCCAATACATCAGTCACTAATGCGACACCAAACACAATCAGCGTGCTGACGATATAGCCTCGGGTGTATAGCCAGTATATCGGGATTACCAATATGATACGGAGTATCGTAATGCCATTCGGTGTGACCCAGCGGGGGAGGCGCTGTGCCGTTCCGGCGAGAAGCGCATCTTTACGCTGATGGAGTTTGCCGAGCAATGTATGATTTATCGAGTCAGCGCGCATAGTGTATACTACTACTGTACCGGTTATTCTACCGGGTGTCTATGGTTACACACTATCGAGTTATTACTACCAGCAAAAAATCATCTGCCCGCACTGGGCAACTTCGCACCGCTCACGGAACGGTGACGACTCCGGCCTTTATGCCCATCGCTACCCGTGGAGCAGTCAAGACATTGTCAGCTGAGGATATGCAGTATGTCCAGTCTGACATACTTTTGTCGAATACATATCATTTGTGGCAGCGTCCAGGATTGCGTGTTATTAAGAAATTTGGTGGGCTTCATGACTTTATGCAGTGGCCGGGCCCCATCCTGACAGACTCTGGCGGTTATCAAGTATTTTCATTATCACAACGGCGCACCATCACTGAACGCGGGGTGAAATTTGTTTCGGAAATGGATGGTCAGACACTTTTTTTGACTCCTGAAAAAGCCATTGATATTCAACATACTTTGGGTTCAGACATTATCATGGTGCTCGATGAGTGCCCGCCGTATCCGACGACCGCCAGCTACGCAGAGACGTCTATGGAATTGACTACCCGCTGGGCGGCTCGTGCGATTACCCAGTACAAGAAAAAAAAGATTCGGAACCAATTGCTTTTTGGCATTGTGCAGGGCGCGACATTCCCTGAATTGCGTCAGCGGCATGCTCAAGAGTTACGCCAGTTGCCGTTTCATGGGTATGCGGTGGGTGGTTTGGCAGTGGGTGAGCCTGAAGAAACCATGTATTCCATGTTAGACGCGACGGTGCCGTATTTGCCCACGGAAAAGCCGCGCTATTTGATGGGTGCGGGCAAGCCTGAGCAAATCATAGAGGCAGTGCGGCGGGGGATCGACATGTTTGACTGTGTAATTCCGACGCGCAATGCTCGGCATGGCCTATTGTATGTTTGGCGCACGACGTCATTGAAAGGAAAATTTTATGACGTGGTGCATATTAAGCGAGCCCAATACCAAAACGACACAACTCCGATTGACCGTTTGAGTTCTGTGACAACTTCAAAAAAATATTCTCGTGCCTATTTACGCCATTTATTTATGATGGGAGATCCACTGGCGTTGCGGCTGGCGTCTTTGCAAAATGTGGGTTTTTATTTGGAATTGATGCGGCGATTGAGGGTAGGCATTAAAGGTGGTACACTGTAAGCGTATGCATGATTTCTTCAAGCCGACAAAAGCAAAAATAATATTAGCGTTATTGATTCCGCTCTATATCGGATATGTAGTGGAAGTTACTAGCGTAACCGTGTCTGGGGCAACCTTTGATTTGACACGCGAATCCTGGCATATCACCGCTTTGCCTTACGCGGCGCTCATTTTTGGCGCTCTCGGCGTGATCGTCGGCCGGGAAAATTATTTTAGTGAATTGCAGAATTACTCGTTCATGCAGGGGGTTTGGTATTTCATACTTGAGGCTGTGTTACCGCTGTTGATTACGTATTTGTTGAGTTGCGGCATTATGTATGTCTATCGCCGATTTTTTCCAAGCAAAAAACCCGTTCCAATTCCAAATCAAAAAGACCTCGAACTGTAATTTATTATCAACGAAAGTATCTACAACGCGCGAGCGTTGTTTTATTGTCAGCTTTCTGGTACAATACTCCTACTAAAAAAGTAAATGAAACAAAGATGATTTCAATTCGAAAAGCGAACTGTGATGACGGGCAAACCGTATCTCAATTACTGCATTCTCGGTATTCCTTCTCGACCGAAGATGAAGCCGCAGCAGTTTTTACTCATGAATGTGAGTATCAGCATTATCGCATTGCTGAGGTGGATGGCAAGCCGGTAGGCTTAATCAGCTGGCGGCCGCAGGGAACTGAACGGCATGGGGTGGTGGAATTAACTCGGATCGCTGTTGCCCCTGACGTTGAAGACCGCGCTTTTGTCAAAGAATTATTATTTGATCAAATGATTGCCGAAGCAGATTATTATTATAAACAGCACGGAAAACATCTGCGCAAAGTTTTTTCAATGATTCATGCGGACAATAAAGATGTCAAGGAATTTTTCCAGAATAAAGGTATGCACCAGGAAGCAATTTTGCGCAATCACTTCCATCGCGGCACTGACGAATTGGTGTATTCGATATTTCTAGCCGCTTAATATTTTTTTACATGCGAACACGCTTAGCGCTCTTCATCGCTACGGGATTCGGCAGTGGGTATCTGCCTATTGGGCCAGGGAGTTGGGGTTCGTTCATGATGGCAGTCGCCGCCTGGTGGTTACTGGGACTTCCCTGGTGGCTGTACGGCACTATCATGGTGGGTATTTTTATTATCGGTCTATGGGCAAGTCAGATCGCCGATCCGTTATTACCCCACGTGAAAGGCGGGACGCATGATAGTACACATATAGTGATCGATGAATGGGTGGGTATGCTTATTACGTTTATCCCCTTATTTTGGTATGACGTAACGTTATTGCACCTTACCATGGGCTTTTTGATTTTCCGCATTTTTGACACGTTGAAATTCGGATTGGCTCGGTGGGCCGATCGATGGGGAAGCTCGTGGGGGGTCATGGTTGATGACGTTTTTGCGGGCATGCATGCTGCGCTTGTTTTTTGGGCAGCCTTGTTAATTATGTATTAAGCGATTGGGACGTTTTTGATCAGGCGGCGCCAGGGTAATTTGTTTTTTGTTACTTTACAAATACCTAAAAAAATGGTACTCTGAGTATAGAAAAATAAAAATTCACTATGTCCCAAAACATCATTTTCGCCACGCTGAAGTACATAGCGATTGAGATCCTGTGGGACATTCTCTATTTTCCGATCTGGTGGTATTCAAAAGGATTGGTACGGGCGATTACCCGAGCGACTGAAAGCGCCACATTTCACCTGCAACGACGGGTGGCTTTGGGTATCTGGCTGCGCAGCATGTTTAAACCGATGTATGGCGACGCAACAAAAGAGGGGCGCATCATCAGCATCGTATTTCGTATTATCATTTTAGGTTGGAAGATTATTATCGCCGGGTTATGGATTATCCTGCTTTTTTTAGGCGTGGCACTTTGGGTAGCCTTGCCGATCATAATTGGCTATTACATTTTCTTTCAGGTAACCGATATTACTTTTTTCAGATTTGATCTATAGCTATGCCGAAATCTCGAGGACAAAGTTTCGTCATACTTGAAGGGGAGCCGAATACCCCCGCCTTTATTGATACCTATCCGGTTTTTGCCTGGCTCGAGGGACACGCGTTGTATTGGAAAAAGAAATTAGATACTCTGCATATTTTTGAAGAAGCGCTCGAGCGCTCGGTCAAAGGGCTGATCAACGGCTTTTTACTCCTTTTTGGATTATTGGGTTTGGGCGCACTCGGTGTGACGATTTATGCGGTGCTGCAGGAGGGGGGGCAGATCGGGGATGTCTTTTTACGGAAAAATGGGTTAATGGGCATCTTTGCGATAAGCTTGTTATCTGACTTGTACGCTTATTATCGGATGTCACGCGAATCATTGCTTGATCGCTCGGTCATGGGGCGTTCATTTGACCCTATTTTGACCGATGAAAATCCCGTAGTTATTCTTGAGCGTTTGCAGGCCGATCGCGCGACAGACTGGATTGACGTCTCGCAATGTTTGACGCCAAATAGCCAGCGCCACGTGGAAGACGCTTGGCAATTAGCACGCAAATTGCGTCACGCGTATGTCGTGCCGCTGCATCTGACTGCGTCACTTCTGAATCATACGGATACCAAAGTTGTGTTAGGCCGACTCGGCGTAGATGGCAAAGCTCTGGTAGAGCGCATTTCTCGCGGTTTGGGTAGAATACCGGTGGGCGATGGACGCGTCGCTATTGGCAGTACATTTCTCCAGGTTGTGTTACGTTCGTATGCTGAGGCATACTATGATCGCCGATCGCGTATTGATGTGGCACAATTACTGACTGCGCTGATTCAGATGGATGCTCAGACGCAGGAGATTTTTTATGATTTGGAAATAGAACAGCAAGATATAATTAATGCCGTAGAGTGGATCAATATTCAGCATCGTCTAGCTGAGCGTTGGAGTTCTCAGCGCATGAAAGCTGCCTATAAATCAAAGGGCGTGATGAATAAATCTATGACCGCTCAGGCCACGCCGCTCCTCGATCGCTTTTCGTCTGATTTAACTCAGCTGGCTCGGCGCGGCGTCTTGCCTCCAACGATTGGCCGGGATCGTGAGCTGGATGAAGTGCTACGCATTATCGAAGGGGGCAAGAATGTTATCCTAGCGGGCAATCCCGGTGTAGGGAAGACAAGCATTGTTGAGGGTATTGCTGAAATGATGGCGACTGAAGAGGTTCCGGAAGTGTTGCAGGACCGGCGATTTGTGAGCTTATCAGTCGCTTCATTAGTTGGAGCGGCTGGCCGTCAGGGCGAGCTCGAAGCATTATTTCTCCAAATCATAAATGAAGTGGTACGCTCCGGTAATATTGTTATGTTTATTGATAACATCCAGAACATGGTGGGCGTATCTACTCAAGGTGCAGAGAATATGGATATTGCGGCCATGCTGGCTAATGCATTATCTAAGCGATTATTTTTCTGCATTGCCACCACCACGACCCAGGATTACCGTCGCTACATCGAGGGATCCAGCTCATTGACTTCTGTATTCCAGAAAGTCCAAGTACTTGAGCCGGATACGAATGGTGCGATTCAAATTTTGCAGGGCAAAGCATCTGGCATTGAAGCAAAGAATGAAATATTTTTCTCCTATCAATCAATCCGCAAAACAGTCGAATTTTCTGAGCGATATATTCACGATCGGTATTTACCGGAAAAAGCAATTGCATTGCTTGAGGAGATTGGTGTATATGTGCGCAAGAAGCGTGGCAAAAATTCCATTGTGACTACCGAAGATGTCGCAGAAATAGTTTCGAATAAAACAAATGTACCGGTAACCAAACTGACTCAACAAGAGACGGAAAAATTATTAAACATGGAACAATTAATCCACGAGCGCATGGTTGACCAAGAGGAAGCGGTGTCGGCGGTGGCTACTGCCCTGCGTCGGGCTCGCGCTGAATTGCGCGATTTGAATCGGCCGATCGTCAATCTCTTGTTCCTGGGGCCGACTGGTGTGGGTAAAACCGAACTGGCCAAAACAGTAGCTGATATTTATTTCGGAGCCGAGGAAAATATGATCCGCTTGGATATGTCCGAATACCAAGAGCAAGCCTCAATTAATCGGTTAATTGGAGCGCCCCCAGGATACAGCGGCGGTGGCCAAGGCGGATTCCTCACTGAAGCAGTGCGCGCCCAGCCATTCTCACTGGTACTCCTGGATGAAATCGAAAAAGCCCATCCGGATATTCTCAATGTATTCCTCCAAGTGATGGACGATGGTCGATTGACTGACACCCTTGGTCGTACGATTGATTTCACGAACACCATCATCATTGCTACATCGAATGCCGGTTCGCAGTTAATTCAAGATCGTATTCGGGAGAAGGCGACGCTGGAGGGTATCCGCGATGAGTTGATTAACCAAGCGCTCAAGCCGTACTTCCGGCCAGAGTTCCTTAACCGTTTTGACAACATCGTCGTCTTCAAGCCGTTGGCCATGGAGGATATTATTCAAATCGTCGATCTGATGTTGAAACAGGTGGCCAAGCGATTAGCGCTCAAGGGAATTCGACTGGAGGCAAGCGCCGCAGCCAAAGAAGAATTAGCCCGCGAAGGATTTGATCCGGTGTTTGGTGCCCGTCCTTTACGCCGTGCCATTCAAGACAAAGTGGATAATGCGTTAGCCACCTATTTATTGCAAGGCCGCTTGAGCCGTCGCGACGTGGCCGTGCTTGAGGTGGGCGGTCGTATTTCAGTGAGACAAGCAGAAGCGTTATAAAATAATTATATACCCATGACTACGTACAGCCATCCGGGCGTATTGCCTGATGAAAAAATAAAACAGAAGCGTGCCCGCTTGCAGACGAATAAGGGCACTATTGTATTCGAATTGTTTGCGGATGATGCGCCCGCGACCGTGAGCAACTTCGTCTATCTGACGGAGGCGGACTACTACAATGGCGTGACGTTTCATCGGGTGGTGCCGGGTTTTGTCATCCAGGGCGGCGATCCGACGGGTACTGGCGCCGGTGGTCCGGGATATCGATTTCCCGATGAGCCGGTGCGGCGGGAATATGATGAAGGCATTGTGGCCATGGCCAATGCAGGACCGGATACCAATGGCTCGCAATTTTTTATTATGTTAGCTGATAATAATAGCTTGCCAAAAGCGTATACCATCTTTGGCAAGGTGATTGAGGGCATGGATGTCGTCAAACGCATTGTTGCTGGGGACGTGATGGAACACGTGCGGATAGAATCTGGGGAATAAAAAAAATCGCCTCAATCGGCGGTTGTCGTTAGACCAGAGCTCGCGATGCTTATGAAGCTACTTCTTGGGTTTGGTTGATGACAAATGATACCAGTGCCCAGGATAGCAAAATGACCACCAGCCCGATTACCGCGGCGCGGAGGATTTCTTTTGCTTTGCGGACTTTTTCTTCATTGCCGGCAGACGTCATCCACATCACCCCGCCAATCAGCACCATAATAACCGCGACCAACCCTAATACCCCGAGTGCCCATTGGATGACATTAACCGTGATTGTTTGCGGGTCTTCGTCAGGCAACTTGGTTGCTTGCTTGATTTTCCCTTCGGGATCAAATTGCACGCCATAAAAGGTCTGCGCCCAGGCGGTTTTGACCGTGGTCGCCAGTAGCGTGAGAGTGCCGAGGGAAATGAGAGCAATGCGTTTCATAGGCATAGTATAGCTTGGTTTTTAAGGTATTGTCAACGAATATCACATTGCCAAAAAGGTTCAGAAACGTTATACTTGAGAACAATTATGGCGGAATTATCACCCATGGAAAAAGTCATCTCCCTTGCCAAGCGGCGGGGTTTTATATTTCAATCCGGCGAAATCTACGGCGGCCTACAAGGGTTTTGGGATTTTGGCCCCCTGGGTGTTGAGTTGAAAAATAACATCAAGAAGTCCTGGTGGAAGCGATTTGTCCAGGGACGAGCAAATGTGGTTGGGCAGGATGCGGCCATTGTGACCAATCCGACGGTGTGGCAGAAGAGCGGCCACGTGGGCGGCTTTGCTGACACGTTAGTTGAGTGCAAAAAATGCCATCACCGGTTCAAGGCTGATGATTTAGCTGATACCAAGAAATGCCCTGATTGCGGCGGAACACTGACCGAGGCAAAGCAATTCAATACTATGTTCAAAACATTTGTCGGCCCAACTGAGGATTCCGCTAGTGTGGCATATTTGCGTCCGGAAACCGCGCAGAATATTTTTGTAAATTTTGAATTGGTGCGACAGTCGATGCGATTGAAAGTGCCCTTTGGCATTGGGCAGATCGGCAAAGCCTTCCGCAATGAAATCACCCCGGGCAATTTTATTTTCCGCTCGCGTGAATTTGAACAAATGGAGCTGGAGTATTTCATTAATCCAAAAGACGACGAAAAAGAATTTAAGGCATGGGTTGAGGCTAGCATGCAGTGGTTCCTCGATTTGGGTATTAAGAAAGATAATTTACGTTTCTTCGAACAACCCAAGTCGGAACTTGCGCATTATTCAAAAGCCACCACGGACATCGAATACAATTTTCCTTTCTCCTCCAAAGGCGGATCCGCCTCTGGAGGAGACAAAGGCTGGTCAGAGCTGATGGGTATTGCCAACCGAACTGACTTTGACCTGAAGGCGCACGGTTTATCTTATCGCGATGAAGTGTCTAATGAAACATTTGTACCGTATGTGATAGAGCCGTCGGCTGGCGTGGATCGTGCGGCGTTAGCATTTCTTATTGATGCCTATACGGAAATCAGCGGCGGACGCAGTACCACCACCGAGAGCAACAAAGAACAAGAAGTGGTGTTGCGGCTGCATAAAGAATTAGCGCCAATCAAAGTCGCCGTACTTCCATTGTCCAAAAAAGATGAAGTATCGGGTCCAGCCAAAGAAATTGCACAGACATTGCGCCAGCATTGGACCATCCAATATGATGACATTGCCTCTATCGGCCGACGCTATCGTCGTCAAGACGAAATCGGTACGCCCTACTGCGTCACCTATGATTTTGATAGCAATACTGATAAACAAGTGACTGTCCGTGATCGGGATACGATGACCCAGGAACGAATACCCGTCGGGGATTTAGTAGAGTATTTGGGGAAAAAGCTTAGTAGCTAGCGAATATGTAGTCATTAGTGCCCGCAGGGCGGGAGATTCTTCACCGGCTTTGCCGGTTTCAGAATGACAACGGCCATATATGAAATACACCATCACTCGACTATCTCAAAAGCACCTGACTCAAGAATTTTTTGAGGCACTGATGAATTTATCAAAATCAGTACAGGTGAGCATTCCGCGCGCCAGGCAGACATTTAAGAAAATTCAGCGTAATAAAAATCAAGTTCATTTGGTGGCCGTAGATCAGCGCGGCATGGTGCTTGGCTTGACCACGCTTATTCTGGAGCAAAAGTTTGTGCATAATTTCCGGATGATGGGGCATATCGAAGACGTGGTTGTACGTCCGGCTTATGAACGGCGGGGTATTGGTCGGGCACTGATTCGTCAGGCGATTGCTGAAGCGAAAAAGGCTGGCTGCTACCGATTGCGCCTGTTCTGCGCTGACCACAATCTACCATTTTACCGCAAGGCAGGCTTTCGGCCGCATGAAAATGCCATGCAACTTGATTTAATTAAAAAATAAAGCTTACCATCTCCATGTTCACCACCCATACCCTGAAAAATGGCATGCGCGTTATCGTCGCTCCGCTACGGGATACTAAAGCCGTGACGCTTCTAGTCTTAGTCAAAGTCGGCTCTCGATTTGAGGCGCGGAATATCAATGGTATTTCGCATTTTGTGGAGCACTTGATGTTCAAGGGCACCACCAAGCGGCCGACGGCACTGAAGATTACTCGTGAATTGGACGGCATTGGTGCGGAGTACAATGCTTTCACCTCAAAAGACGTGACGGGGTATTATATCAAAGCTCATATTGATAAATTACCATTGCTTCTCGACATGCTGTCAGACATGCTGCAACATTCGATTTTTGATCCCAAGGAAATTGAGCGGGAGCGCGGCGTCATCATTGAGGAAATCAATATGTACGAGGATAATCCCTTGATGATGATGGAAGATGTGTTTGAACAAACGGTGTGGGGTGATCATCCGCTAGGCTGGAATATCGCCGGTCCGAAATCAGTTATTCAGAAAGTAACTCGCCAGCAATTATTGGATTACTACAACACCTATTACCGACCGACCAACATGTTGGTGGCTGTATCTGGAAACGTCAGCGAAACGGTGGTGGATGATATTAGTCGGCACTTTGCGCGCGGCACTTCCCAGAAAAAATCCTATTCTTTCCGCGCTGTTCCACCGGTACAGCGGGAGCCGCATGTCATGGTGAAGAAAAAAGATACCGAGCAGATTCAACTGGGCCTTGGGTTCCCCGCGTATCCGCATGGGCATAAGGATTTATACCCACTCTACTTATTGAATGTGATTATGGGTGGTAATATGAGCTCTCGACTGTTCATGTCGATTCGTGAGAAAAAAGGATTGTGTTATTTTATCCGCACCAGCGTGAATCCGTATGAGGACACGGGTATTTTTATGGTACAGGCTGGCTTGGATAAGTCTCGGATTGATGAAGCGGTCACCGCCATTCTGGAAGAGCTGAATAAGGTGAAGGTAGCCGGGATTACTTCCGCAGAATTGAAGAAAGCGCGCGAATTTATTAAGGGTAAATTGATCCTTGATCTGGAAGCGTCTGATGAAGTTGCCTCGTGGCTGGCTCGACAAATGCTTTTTGAGAAAAAAGTTAAAACGCCAGCCGAAATGATTGAACGATTGGAGAAGGTAACCATCGCCGACATTAAACGAGTGGCACGCGATGTGATTCGGCGCGACCGCATTAATCTCGCCCTGATTGGGCCATTGGATTCAGCTGAGCGATTTTCCCGATTATTAAAGGTATAGTATACTGATTATTGGAGGATTTGCCGCAGTATGAGTGAGCATCACGATAAGCAATTCACGATTAATATTTCGACCGGATCTATTGTTCGATTTCTGGTTATTTTAGCCGTATTGGGCATCGTGTATTTGCTGCGCGAGGTGATTTTGATTTTGATTGTGGCAATTATTATAGCCAGTGCGCTCAATCCCTGGGTGGCCAGTTTGCAGCGTCGGGGCATCCCGCGCATTGTGGCAACCCTGTGCATTTACATTTTATTTTTTGGTTCATTTATCGTGGTGTTGATGCTGATGATACCGCCGATTGCTGGACAGATTTCCGATATTGCCCATAATTTTCCGCAGTACTATAATCGGGTCGTCAATGATTTTCAGCAATTTCAGGATTTTTCATTGCAGCAGAAAGTATTGGATAATTTAGATTCAGTTTTCAAATCGCTGGAAACGAATATCGGAAAATCCAGCGGTGGTATCTTCAGTCTGCTCGGAGGAGTCTTCGGTGGTTTCTTTGCTTTCATTGGCGTGGTTGTCATTACTTTTTACATGTTGCTGGAGGACAACGCTCTCAAAACGTTTATCCGTTCAGTCACCCCAGTCAAATACCAGCCGTATGTTTTTCAGCTGGTGAATCGATCACAGGATAATTTGCGCATGTGGCTTAGAGGTCAATTAATTTTAAGTTTGATTATTGGCGTACTAACATATATTGGATTAACTTTATTGGGCGTTGAATACGCGTTGGTATTAGCTCTCTGGGCGGCGCTGACTGAGTTTATTCCGTATCTGGGACCGACACTGGGCGCAATTCCCGCGGTGTTTATTGGGTTGACCACGGGCAATTTTATTCAGGGTGTGGCGGTGGTTGGGCTGTACGTCGTTATTCAGCAATTAGAAAATCATCTGATCGTTCCGAAAGTCATGCAAAAGGCAGTCGGCCTCAATCCATTGGTGGTCATCGTATTGATGTTAGTTGGCGCAAAATTAGCGGGCATTCTCGGATTATTACTGGCCGTGCCGTTTGGCTTGATAGTCAAGTCGTTCGTGGATGATTTTACGGCAACGAAAGAGGAGAAAGAGGCGGTACTCGAGAATTAAAAAAATGGAGCGACCGGGGAGGCCCGATCGCTCAGTGAAGTGGTAATGTTGAGAATTACCGAGGTTTGAAATGAAGGTGGCTAGAAGTGCCTTCACGTTTTCTTTTGTTTGCCCGTTTATGGCGGGTCAACAATTTGTTTTTCCGAACCGATGGCGGTTCATAGCGCCCATAGGTGCGTCGTGTGTCCGCGGTAACGCGGGTTTTTTCCAGCAGGTGCCGGAGTCGACGGATGGCGCTTTCGATTGATTCGCCTTCACGGACACGCACGCCGCCATTTCCTGTTTTCCGGGATTTGATTGGCGGTGGTGGCTGACTCCACAGATACCCTCTTCCTCCCGTAGTCGGGCGGTCATACAAACCATAGGTTATGGGGTTGTACATTGTTCCTCCTCAGTCGTTGTATTGGAGACTATACTTGATTGACGAAAGTACGAGTAGCATTGTATGTTGGATGAGCATAGCAATGGCATATTAATTAGTCAATATGGAATCTAGACAAGGCACTCTTTTTATTATTGCTACTCCCATTGGAAATCTCGAAGACATAACATTTCGAGCTATTCGTGTGTTGAAAGAGTCTGATCTGATACTCTGTGAGGATACGCGGCACACTGCCCAGCTGCTCAATCATTTCGAGATCAAGCGGCCGCTTTTGAGCTACCACCAACATTCGACGGTGCAGAAAGTTGACGAAATTATTCAGTATCTCCGGGAAGGGAAGTCGTTAGCGCTAGTTTCAGATGCGGGTACGCCGGGGATTTCTGATCCGGGTGGCGTCTTGATTCACCAGGTGGTACAGGCGTTAGGCGAATCGGTGCGTATTGTGCCGATTCCTGGTGCGTCGGCTTTGGCAACCATGATATCAGTCGCCGGTGTGCCAATGGATAAATTTGTCTTCTTTGGTTTCTTGCCACACAAAAAAGGACGCCAGACTCTTTTTCAGGAGATTGCGGAATCAGAACGCACCGTTATTTTTTATGAATCCACCCATCGCATCATAAAGGCGCTTGAATCATTAGTATCAGTATTAGCGCCTGATCGACAGATCGTGGTTGGTCGAGAGTTGACCAAGCAATTTGAAACCATCTATCGCGGGTCAGCAGCCGAGGTTCTGACTGCACTGCAAGCTGATGTCGTCAAAGGGGAATTTGTGGTGGTGGTGAGTGGGAAGTAATATATTTAGTGATAAAAAATTTGACACAGTGTTTTGTTCTGACCTGATGCGGGCGATTGATTCCGCGCATTTGGTATTTGGCAAGCAATAAGAGATCATTCAGGACAAACGATTGTGCGAAGTAAATTACGGAGATTGGAATGAATGGCGATAAGATTCATTTTTTGGTAGTGATTACCACATTTTAAATGAAAAGCCGCAAGAATGTTTCATCTTACGGCTTATTTGTGCATTGCTTGCAACTGGCTAATCTTCGGTGTACCCTTTGCCGTTGCACGAAGGGCAGTCTCCACTACCGCCACACTTGTAGCAGTCGTCATCTGGCATGAATGCAGGATGCCCATCGCCTTGGCATTCAGCGCATTTGCCGTCGCCGATGTCACCATGATGCAGATCATTGATTTCATCGTTGCAATCATCGCATTTAGCGATGCCAAGCGTTCTTCGCCATTTGTCATCGTCATCTACATCCTCCCTATCGCCGCTTGAGTCAGAAGAATGCAAACTCGATGAGCTAGAGCTTGGGGCTGAATAATCACCTGAACTTGATGACCAATCAGATGAGCGTGATGATGGAGGCCTCGGTTTACTGATCGGCACAGCTTTAGGAGCAACGACGGCTGCTGCCGCCGCATGTTGTACTGCAGCTATTCGTACAGCTTCTTTCTGTTGCATCTCCCACTCTTTCCTTTTCCGCTCGTTTTCTGCCATTTTTTCACAAAACATAATAATGCCAATAATGAATATAATAATCATTATCGCGAGCGCAATAGCTGCTAGTATTGAAGTAACAATTATAGCCCAAAGTATTTTAATACAGACGACAAATCCTATATACATTTCCCCCCAAAATGTATGAGCAGGCTGCGCTCTGTATTTTTTTGGGCACAGATCAGTGTCGGAAGAAAAGCCGAATACGCAACGTGCGTTTTCTGGACCCCATCGTTCAACGGCAATAATAAAAACAGTAAAGCAAGCACCAAGCCAGATGAATCCGGATAGTATCCACATATACCAAGTCATGATATAGCTCCTTGTATTGTAAAGAACGTTTATGTATTCAAATCACCATACTTTTATTGAATCAATTTGTCAATGGGTTATGCGGGAAATTTTTTTAAGTCAGGTGGAGGAGTGAATCTTCACGATTTTTGGTATACTATATAGTGGGTTATATAGTTTGATTATTAACGTAACCACCATGGATGCTCAACAAAAAAAATCATTTTTCAAGCGGTTTTGGTGGATTGGCTTCCTAGGCATTGCCGCAATTGCAGTCGTTGTAATCGTAATGAATGGAAGTAAGTTTTCGAGTAATTCAGAGGCTATAAATAAAAAAGAAATTACGGAAAAACAAACAACGAAATCCAACAACACGTTGCAGTCAACTATCAACAAACCGTGCCCAGCTAACCTTTCGGGAATTTTGACGTATCCATTCATGGAATCAAAATACATTGCCGCTCTAACTCCATTGGGCAACATCAATCCCCCCGGACACACCTCGCCGGTCGATCATGTGTATTTTGCCACAACGTATGAGGGTCGGATTCCGCTCTATGCTCCGGCCGATGCGGTGATAACGAGTATCCTCATTGATTCAGTTCAGGACGATCAAGGCACGTATACACCGACTGGCTATGTCATCTCATACACCGTGTGTGATGGTGTTGTGCTCGATTTTGCGGCTTATACTGACGTCATTCAGCCGATTAAAGATGCAATCGCGAATCTGTCCCCAAGCTGTACCTACGGGATCGAAAAAAGCGAACATGAGAAGGCAGGTGGTCAGTGTGGCTACCAGCTTTCGTATCCAGTGACTGCTGGTCAGGAAATCGGCTGGGTTCAGGCAATTAAACGCTCGGAAGGTGAATTAAATTTGCCTTTTGAAATCTGGGCGGCTAATTACAATGAGCCTGCGCCAAGTCAGACAAACTGGGAATACTACAATGATGATCGATACGCCCATATTATCTGTTTATTTGATTTATATACTGGCGATTTGAAAAAACAATATGAACAGAAGTTTGGCAGGTGGGAAACCGGGGACTATAAAGATCCTTTCACTGGCACGATTACGCCGAATCCTTCCGGCGGCATGTTTATCCCTCGCACTGTCGAACCGCTTTGCGGCCAGGTTGATCAGGATGTAACTGATACGATACAGGGCATGTGGTTTAGCCAAAAACCTGATAATAATGATAAAAGCGGCAACATAGCCGGAACCGGTCAAGGATTGGCGATTGTCCACGACAATCTCAATCCGACACTTGGTGTCGTTTCAATTGGGGGAGAATTGACTGGCGCGCTTGACGGTAGCTTTCTTTTTGTTCCGGAGCACGAAGGAACCGTAAATCGTGAGCCGAGTGAAGTGACGGCCGATGGTAAAGTATATTGCTATGACACGCGATCCAAATCGTGGGGGGATCAGTCTACGGCGGGTCAAAAAATTCTAGTACAACTCATTGATAGCCATCATCTCATCGCAGAAAATAAATCCGGTTCCTGCCTGGCGGAAGAAATTATCTCGACGCCCTATCAATTTGAACGGTAAAATCTAATCGGAAATTCTAAAATATTTTTATTGACAGCTAACGGTAAGTTCCAGTATGCTGTCATAATCAAACGGCACATTTCAGTAAACATTTTTTCACGGAGGGACGCATGAATAAGTCTCGGAAGGCGCTTTTGTTTGGGGCGGCGGGCTTAGTGCTCGGTTCCTATGGGGGATTCAATTTTCATGTCATTGGCTTCGGGCCATTGCTTTTGTTTGGCGCAGTGTTCGTGCTTGGCTCTATCAAAGCGAGTGGGACGAATGGAATCGCCGATGCGGTGATTTTTCTGGTAGCCATGGCGGTCGCGATCTATGTGCACCGCGAAGACTCACCGAAGATATTCCGCATCATTCTGATGATCATTGAAGGGGCTATCTACAGCACGATTTTGGCACAGATTTTTTTGAAGCGGCGCATTGGCTTCGAACATGTACGTATGGATTGACGCTTCTGCGGCATCGTGTTACCAGTCATTCTCGTTTGAAGAGTGGCTGGTATTTTATTTTTGAAGATTGAATCGGATTAATTAATAAAAAAGAGCCTCATAGTGTAATTACGAGACTCTTATGCCACCAGCTCGAGCTGGTGGAGTATACGTCGTAACAGGTGATCGGCGCCAGTTTCGCGCATGACCATATGGCCAAACTGATGCATGATCATGGTGCTGTCTGGAGCGTATTTACGAACTAAGGAGTGCTGGATCCGCAAGGGGACCACTTGATCATTTTTGCCTGCGACGATCAGGATTTGGCGCGAATGAATGTGCGGAACTCGCACTGTGTTCAAGATAATGGATTGAAGCACTCGTCCAATACGAGGCGGATCGACCTGCCGTAGGCTCTGGAGACCGTCAAGTTGGTCAAACAAATCATCCTGCCATCGCTGACGGATTGTCGGCGGAAGCTTACCTCTGACCCACGTGAGCGCCTCACGGTAAAGCTGACATTCATCAAGGTTGCGGTTTACCCCTCGCGTGAAGAGATGTTTGAATATTTGGGGCGTGTATCGTGGCAGATGAGCCGTCCAATACCAGCCAATATTACGAATGCCAAATGGGGCAACGCTGGCGATAAGCACCACGGCGGGGATAGCGCGTTTTGACGCCACGACCTGGGCAATCAAACCACCGAGCGAATGTCCGCATAGAACCGGCACTACTCCGTATTCAGATTGAATACGATCTAAAGCGTCATGGACGATTGCCACGTAGTCATTGATTGACAGGCTCGTCTTTCCGGTTGGGAAGTTGATGGACCACGATTGGTATCCATGGTCGGCGCACTGCCGTGCCCATTCACCCCAAATCGTTGCATCATTCCACAGACCATGAATGAAGAATATGGATTTGTCGGATACGCTCCACTTGGCCGGAGCGTAGTGTAGCGTATAATTGGTTTTCACCACAGTACCCTCCATTATTTAAGATTTAAGGAACAAAACTATTTCACCCCACTATACTGTGTGTCATGATAATTGTAAAGTCTCGCTGGGCATCCGGGGAGTCGCGTGGGTTGACCAATATTTTACTTTACACAAATTATTGATATACTGAAGCTATAATTCATTAATCAAATAGTCCTATGTCAGAAAAAGCAGTGCACATCGGCCAAGCCATTGGTTTTGGCTGGGCGTCGATTAAGAAAGATTTTTGGTATTTAATTGCGTTGTCGGTTATTGTCGCGGTTGTTAACGGATTTCCAAGCATGATTGACAATGATAATAATACACTTGGATTGCTGGGGCTGCTTTTGAGCGCTTGGATTACCAGTGGCATGCTCCGTATTGTCATTGACTATGTTCGGGGCACTAAGCGTGAATTGACGGATGTGTTTACCCAGACAAAATATTTCTTGCGGGTGTTCCTTGGTATGATTTTCTTGGGGATTATTTTCGTTGTTGGCTTAGTTCTCTTTATTATTCCGGGCATTTACCTCGCTTTGAAATATTCATTTACCATGTATTTCATCGTGGATAAGGACATGAGCATCACTGACGCGATGAAAGCGAGCGCGCACATGACAAGCGGAATCAAAGGGTCGTTATTTGGTTTAGCGATGGCGTCTTTCGGCGTTTTCATACTTGGCGCTATCGCCTTTGGTATCGGCATCTTTGTAGCTATACCGATCGTCTGGCTGGCATACGGGTATGTGTACAATAGTTTGTTGGCTTCAGTACCAGCGGCTCAGACGGTGGTCGCTTCAGCAACACCGGCGAAAAAGTAACCAGAATTTTTCAGATAGCCGCTGATACACGCATGTGTGTCAGCGGTTTTGGTTGTTCGTTGACAAAAAGAAGAAAACGCTATACGATAGGGCATCAAGAAATAGCTCTGTTAAATAATAATCTCTCGATAGCATGGAGGATAGTATGAACATGTTTCAGTATCTTTGGGCGGATTTCATATCCCAGTGGCCGCGTGTCGACAAAATGGCTCTTAGCCTGGTCGTACTCCTGTTTCTCGGGATTGTCATCTTTCTTGCATTCTTAGCAAAAAAGATTGACTCTTTGTTTGGTCGAGCAGTACTTGCCTGACGCCTCACCGTATCCTCGTCAGATGAGTCAAAACCGCAACGTCACTTAAGTGGTACTGCGGTTTTTTTATATACGGCTACAATACTTCACATACCTCAATCCGAAGATTTTTGGTATACTATATGACTCGAACATTTTTTGCAAATGTTAGAAATGATTAGCCTTGTTATACCAACATATAATCGTCTTACTCGTTTACGTGACTGTCTACACTCAGTGACAAAGTTAGCACACACAGAGTATGAGATATTGGTGGTCAATGACGGGTCGACTGATGGTACGAGAGCATACCTTGATAGTCTGACTGATCCACGCATCACGGTTATCCATCATGAAAAAAATCGTGGGCAATCTCAAGCGCGTACGAGCGGATTTTGCCAGGCTCGAGGAACTATCGTAGCGTTTACGGATGATGATTGCATTGTAGATAGCCACTGGCTCAATGAGCTTGAGTCAGCCGTGCGATTTGGATCATATGATTTTGTGTTTGGGGCAACGTTTTATGTCAACCAGCAGTATCAGGGCTATTTCCCCGAACGGTTAACCAGTAATGGCGGCGGCCGTTGGCCAGGTGGAGCAAATATTGCGTTTACTAAAAAGCTTTTGGATCGCATCGGATCTTTTGAAAGCACTTTTGATGAATATCATAACGAGGACACCGAATTGGCAATCCGCGCGGTAGCCTCAGGTGCACGGTACGGGCGGGTGCCGCAAGCGCTTGTTTACCATCAGCCCGAAACTTGGACCATCAGAAGCCTGCTGGCTTCATCAAAAAATCTGGCTGTTTGGCCAGTCTTAAAGAAAATGTATCCTATACACTATCTTGCTTTTGGCGGTCCGGCCCGATGGCGTGTCGTTGTCGAGCCGTCTGATTATATTAAAATTGCGTTACTGCCTTTACTCATTCCATTACTACTGGTGAGATATTGGTATCATGGTAAGCGAGGACTGCTTATTTTTTTTACTAAATGGCCAGTCTGGATTCTGATGCGGCGGTGGCAGGTGATTAGACAGGCCATCAGACAGAGGGTCTTCATGGTTTAGTCTGATGAGTGGGTACTAGCTTGGATTAGAAATATTCGGTTAATTGATACCTCAATCCGAAAATTTTTGGTATACTATACATATTATGGCACAGCGATTTTATGTAACAACACCTATTTATTACGTCAATGATAAGCCGCATATTGGGCATGCCTACACCACGATTGCGGCCGATGTTTTGGCGCGGTATTACCGGCTGCAGGGAGCTGAGGTGTTTTTTTTGACTGGTACTGATGAGCATGGCGACAAAGTAGCAGAAAGCGCGGAAAAGGCCGGTCAGTCAGTGCGGGCGTTTGTTGATCAGAATGCCGGTGAATTTTCAAAAACGTTTGCTAATCTTGAGATTAGCCATGATATATTCATGCGGACGACGCTGAAGGAACACGAGGCTTCGGTGAAAATCTTCATGGAAAAATTGCATGCCAACGATGCCCTCTATCAGGGGACGTACGAGGGACTGTACTGCCGCGGGTGTGAGGACTTTTATACTGAGAAAGATTTGATCGACGGCCTGTGCCCGATTCACAAGAAAAAACCCGAAGTGGTAAAAGAGAAGAACTGGTTTTTCAAATTAACCCAATACCTTCCTGAAGTACAGCGCTTAATTCAGGACGGGGTATTAGCCATCGAGCCAGACTCGCGCCGTAGCGAAGTATTGGGGTTATTCAAGCAAGGCTTGAAGGATTTTTCCGTGACCCGTGAGCGGGTCAAATGGGGGATTGATTTTCCAATTGATCCAAAGCAAAAAATTTACGTCTGGGTCGAAGCTTTGCAGAATTACATTTCCGCTATCGGTTATGGTATTAATCAGGATGAATTTGTGAAATGGTGGCCGGCAGATGTCCACTTGATGGCAAAGGATATCGTGAAGTTTCACGCCATTTATTGGCCAGCCATGTTGCTGGCAGCCGGGGAGGAATTGCCGAAGAAAATATTTGCGCACGGCTTCTTTAGCCTTAATGGGCAAAAAATGTCCAAGTCATTGGGCAACGTCATTGATCCTAATGACTTGGTGACTCAATTTGGCGCAGATGCAACGCGGTATTTGTTGCTGTCGCAATTTCCTTTTGGTCAAGACGGTGACATCAAACAAGAATTATTTATTGAAAAATATAATGCTGACCTCGCCAACAACCTGGGCAATCTCGTGAGTCGGGTGTTAAATATGATTGAGCAGTATTGCGATGGTCGGATACCCCAGGATGTCATTTCACCAATATTCCTTGACGAAGTCGGTCTGCATATTGAACGGCTTGAATTTGACTTGGCATTGAAAAAAATGTGGTCCGCAATTGATGATGCTAATCATATGATAGACGACCAAAAACCCTGGGTGCTGGCAAAAGATCCCGCCCAGCGCGAAGCACTGGAGTTGCTCTTGTCCCAGCTGGCACGATTTTTACTGGATCTGGTGAAGGTATTAGAGCCCTTCATGCCCAATGCCGCCGCGCAGATCGTGGGCGCATTTTCCGCGGAAAAAATCGTAAAAGGAGAACCATTATTTAAACGAAAATAGTGTATGGGCACACTTGATCTTATTATTCTTATCTTATTTCTCGGCTTTATTGGCTCTGGTTTTTGGTTTGGTTTTATTCACACGCTCGGAACAATTATCGGGGTAGTAGTAGGGGTGATTGCGGCGGGTCAATTATATGATGGTGTTTCATCTTTTTTTCAAATGTTTTTGTTGAAGCCGAATATTGCAGATCTGGTCGCCTTTGCCGTCATCTTTATTGCCACAAGCCAGCTGGTGGGTTGGGTAGCGAAAATGTTTGATAGCGGATTTAAGCTGGTGCGGCTATTTCCCTTCGTCAGTTCAGCTAACCGATTGGCCGGCGCCATGCTCGGATTTATCGAGGGAGCACTGGTCATTGGCGTTGTCTTATTTGTGGCGAGTAATTTTGAACTATCGCCAAGCATTAACCAGGCAATCAGCGATTCCGTATTGGCCGGGCTGTTTATGACTATTGCCAGTATTTTGACTCCGCTGATTCCCGCCTCACTGAAGATTGAGGTCATTTCCTAGCATGTTGATAGATACCCATTGCCATTTGAATTTTGCTGCTTACCGTGATGACTTGGATGCGGTGATTCAGCGTACACGCGATGAACATGTGCGGGTAATTAATGTTGGTTCGCAGTATTCTACCAGCCAGCGCGCGGTCAAATTGGCAAAAGAGCATCCCGGACAAATGTTTGCGGCAGTCGGTCTGCATCCGATTCACCTTTTTGATATGGATGTGGATGAAGGTGAGGATTCATTTCATACCCGGCGAGAAGAATTTAAAACAGAGGACTATGCTGAGTTAGCCCAAGCTCCCGGCGTGGTGGCGATTGGGGAAATGGGAATTGATTATTATCATAAACCGACCGGCATTTCTGATGATGAATTTATTCAAAAGCAAAAATGGACTTTCATCAAAGCTATTCAACTCGCGCAGAAAATCAATAAACCAATTATTATTCATACGCGCGGCGCTAAGGCTGACCCTGCACGTGCATATGTAGATATGCTAGAGCTGATCACAGAAGCAAATTTTTCAAACGCCGTGGTGCATTGCTTTACGGAGGATTGGGTAATAGCAAAAAAGATATTAGATGCCGGTTTGATGATTTCTTTTACGGGTATTATTACTTTTCCGAAGACGCACAAGCTGGAGGAGGTGGTAAAGAAAACTCCATTGGATAGCATGATGGTAGAAACAGACTCGCCCTATTTGGCTCCACAGTTAGTGCGGGGGAAACGAAACGAACCGCGCTATGTGCGGTATGTGGTTGATCGGATTGCTCAGATCAAAGGGTTGTCGTACGAGGAGGTTGAGGTGCAGACGACGAAAAATGCCGAGACTTTTTTCAAACTTCCCGGCTAGAGTAAAATATATTTAGATAAAGAGAAAGGTCGGATATGCATATGCATTCCGACCGTATATTTGTAGTGATGAAAGGGCGAATGAATTGGTGCTAAGGAGCGAAGGAAAGTGATAAAGGAAGGGGGTTTGTGTTGATTTTGGTGTTGGGGGGTTGGGGGAGAAAGGAAGGGGGTTGGGGGAAAGTATCTCTATTATAAACCCCTTATTTTTTAATGACAAGGACATACTTGTGGATAACTATTATTAATAAAAGGCCGTCTAAGCCGCTGTTTTGCGCTTGCAGGGCGCCAATGCTACAATAGGCTATATGCCATCTGATATTCTTGTTGCCATTATTGGAGTGCTCATCCTGATTGGGGTGGTGGTTTTGATAGTGAATGCACGGAAGCAATTGGGAACCGGCGACGTATCGCCGGAGTTTTTTGAGAAGATGGTACGATTAGAAGAGCGGATTACCCAGCTTAATGAAAAAAGCGGAGAAATGTCTCGCATGATGGACACGAAGCTTGGTGAATCAACCCGTGCCATCCAAGCGCAATTTGGGGAATCAGCGAAAATAGTGCAACACGTGACCGAGAAATTAACTCGTTTGGATGAAACCAACCGGCAGGTGCTCAATTTTTCTGATCAGCTCAAACGCCTCCAAGACACCCTGACGAATCCAAAACAGCGCGGGATCTTGGGTGAGTATTATTTGGAGGAAACGCTTAAAAATGTTTTACCGCCAAACTCGTATCAAATGCAATACAAGTTTAAGGACGGCGAAATCGTCGATGCGGTGGTTTTTGTCAAAGACAAGATAATTCCAGTTGACTCGAAATTTTCACTAGAAAATTACCAGCGCGTCTTGGACGCACCGGATGATGCTTCGCGTGAGCACTATGAAAAGCAGTTTAAGATTGACTTGAAAAATCGTATCGATGAAACTGCCAAATATGTTCGTCCGAGCGAAAAGACGATGGAATTCGCTTTCATGTTTATTCCCTCTGAAGCGATTTATTATGATCTGTTAGTTAATAAAGTTGGTGTCGTAAAAGTGGCCACACGGGATTTGATAGAATACGCGTTCAAAGAAAAGCATGTCGTGATTGTTTCGCCCACCAGTTTCTTAGCTTATTTGCAGACAGTCTTGCAAGGTTTACGGGCAATGCAGATTGAGGAATCAGCGGAAGAGATTCGGAAGAATGTGGAGGTATTATCGAAACACATCATGGCGTATGACAGCTATTTGCAAAAGCTCGGTCAGCATTTAGGCACTACCGTGAATACATATAACACTGCCTATAAAGAATTCAAAAAAATTGATAAGGACGTGGTAAAGATCGCCCAAAAGGGCGGAGAGGTCATACCGATAGAACTGCCACGCCCGCAGGACGAGTAATATCCATATGGAAGAAACATCAATGCAAGCACAGCCAAATTCCCGTCAGATATTTTTTTGGCGGGTGGTGATTGGCGTGATGGGTACGTTGGGCGTGGGCGTCATTGTATTTATCATTTGGATGATTGTTACTTATTTCCAGGCGAATGCCTGGGCGCGGGTGCCGGCCTGCGGTGAACTGCGCAGTACTGCCGCTACACAGCAACTGCTGCAGCAATCCGCTGGACAGATTGACGGTATTAACGAGCGCGGAGGCAGCGATGTCGCTGTAAGTCCTCGCAGCGATTGCCCGGGCAAAGCCGTTATTCAAATGTATTATGGTACCCATAGCCAGGGCAGCGCTATTCGCGAGTTCCTCGGTGATACGTTTAATGGAGTGCCGTATCAAATGATGAATATATAAGTCATCATGTTATCCGTTCAAGGGTTAACAAAAAAATTTAACGATTTTACCGCCGTCAATGATATCTCTTTCGAGGCGCACGCCGGTGAGATTTTTGGCTTGCTTGGACCCAATGGCGCGGGTAAAACAACCACCATCCGCGTCATAGCGACTGTGTTGCAACCAACTAGCGGTACGGCCACGGTGGCTGGTTTTGATATTGTGCAGCAGCCGGAAGAGGTTCGGCGGAACATTGGGTTACTGACCGCTGACATCGGCCTGTATGACCGCTTCACGGCACGGGAGAATCTCCGCTATTTTGGCCGGTTGTACGGCATGGGCGGGGAGTCACTTGAGAATCGCATCAATGATTTAGTTCGAATTTTGCACATGGAGCGATTTGCCGATCGCCGGGCGGGAAAATTTTCTACGGGCATGAAGCAGAAAGTGGCTATTGGCCGTTCGATTATCCACGACCCAAAAGTTATCATGTTTGACGAACCAACTGCAGGACTGGATGTGCTCGCGGCACAAACGGTTATTGCTTTCATGCAGCAAGCGCGGGCAATGAAGAAATTAGTTGTACTGTCGACTCACGATATGTTTGACGCGGAGAAATTGTGCGATCGAGTTGCCATAATTCACCGTTCAGCACTGGTAGCGGAGGGTTCAGTTAAAGAACTTTTGGCACAGACAAAGCAATCAAATCTTGAAGCGGCTTTCACGAGTATCGTGGGCACCGAAGCAATGTTTGAGGCGCAAGCGGCAGCTGAAGAGAAACAGTTAGCCATGATGAACAGTAAAAAGAAAGGTTTGTTTGGTCGATGGAAATAATATGAAAGAAATTTTAACGGTTTGTACAAAAGAATTATTGGATAATATTCGCGACCGGCGGACGCTGATGACGGCTATCCTCATGCCCATTATCCTCATGCCAATTATCCTTATTGGTTCATTTAAATTGCAGGAATATCAAATCAAGCAAGCTGAAGAAAAAGTCGCCATCGTTGCGTTAAGTGATCAAGCGGTTTCTCCAGTGTTAACCGAGTATCTCAAATCGCAGGATAAGATAGAACTTGCCCCGACAACTGACTATGCAGCAGATATTGAGGCAGGTACTCTGGCCCTATATATTGAAGTACCCGAATCATTTCAGTCATCGCTTGATGCTGAGGTGCCAACCTCATTGATCATTCATTATAAGAGTTCAAAGACTGACTCAACCACAGCATTAACGAAAGTGATGGCGGTTTTGGAATCATTTAACCAAATTGAGGCGACACAACGTCTAACGGCAAAAGGTCTTGATCCGCAATTGATGACCAGCGTTATTCCCCAAGCTCAAGATATCGCCTCAGCAGAAGAGCGTGGCGGTTTCTTTGTCGGATTTCTGTTACCCATGTTTATTGTTATCTTTGCCATTGTCGGTGGCATGTATGTGGCGATCGACGTGTCAGCTGGGGAAAAAGAGCGAAAAACATTAGAAGCATTACTGTTGGTGCCTATATCGCGGTTCAAAATTGTGATGGGCAAATATCTTGCAGTTACAGTTATGGCAGTAGTTACCATCATGTTGTCGATTGCCTCGTTGTATACTTCATTTAGATTCTATACGCCGAGTCTGGGGGCAGAGGGGGATATCGTAATTAATCTGACCCCAGGTGCCATTGGGGTGATGCTTGGGATTGGTGCGATTTTGGCTGTGATGTTTTCTGGATTGTTACTTTCAGTGGCTATTTTTGCAAAAAGCTATAAAGAGGCACAAAATTATATTTCGCCATTTTATTTATTAGCGGTGCTACCGGTTGGGATTGCTAATTCTTTGCCTAGTTTTCAGCCAAGTTTGATTATGTTTGTGATTCCTGGTATGAATGCCGTATTTGTCATGAAAGAAGTGTTATTAGGAATATATGATTGGCCGCATATTGTCGTTACGCTTGTTTCTTTATTGGTTTTTGCGGGAGCAGGGATCATCGTGGCAAGTAAGATTTATTCTAGGGAAGGCATCCTGTTTCGGGATTAAAAAGTTGTAAAATTCGCTTTACTTTCGTCTTGACGAGACGGGCTGGTTTCGCTATGGTGGCGCTAGGAAAACAAGCGACAATTCAAACAAACAGAGGCCATTCCATGCAAATTTCCAACGTCCAGCGTACCATTGCCCGTGCGGTGATCGGGTACTTTTTCCGAGAGGAAAATTCCGGGTATATCGGTGAAACGAAAGTATATAACTTTTTTCGGTCAGGAATTCCATCGACAAAAACACCGGTTCCGGTAGTGAGATTGCCCAGCGATCGGCTGATTGATTTGCCTATTGGTTTTGCTGATCCAGTCAGTCTGTGTTGGTATCTCGAGGAGGCGTTAGGCATCCCCCGCATTCCCCGCGAGCGTCGCCGGCGGATCCCTACCGTTGAGGACATCCAGGATCTTCCGGTACTCGCCAATCGACATGCTGATTTCGATATGACGATCGAATCGTTTGCCCGTGGCTTAGCTACCTGGCTCAAGCGTCGTCATCCTGACGTATTACAGCGATTGCACGTCGCGTAACCTGGCTTTTCGCCAGACAAAATGCACCCCACGTTGTTCATATGATCAGCGTGGGGTTTCTTATAATTGGTTGTATCGGTTGTTAACCGATCTGAAGTTCGGCAAAGAGCGTGCCGGCCATTTCGTGAAAATCCACGATCCGTCCCTGGTGGGAGGTGGGGGGCTGGTTGAAGCGTTCACGAGCGATGTCCACGGTGCGGTTTGTGTGGCTTTCGATGATCTGCCGTTGATCGGGAGTGATGGCAATTTTGATGGTGCCATTTGGGAGTGCGCGATTGATGAGAACATTCGCGCTCGGGACAGTTAGGCTATGATTTTTGCCTGGAAACTTGGAAACGACAAGGTGCATGAGAAACCTCCAGTGGTGGGGCTAAGGTTGAGTGTTAGCTACACTCTATCAGTCATTTGGCGTATGTCAATATCATTATAAAAAACCCGCCAAACTCTTTGTTTGACGGGTTGATGATAGTTAGCTCTACAGTCTTACACGTGGAAAACCACTACGGCGACATTTGGGTTATCGGTACACGGAGAGATGCAGCCAACTTGGTTGTCGTGTGAATTTTTCTCGAAAATCCACAAGATGGTTTGATTCAACGGTTGGGGAAAGGGCGGCTTCCGGATGGTATATCCGGCCTGTCGGAGCTGCCGGGTGGCGCGGCGGCTTGCTCGGCGATATGCGCTATTGTGTGGTGCCATGGGTTTTGTCCTCCAAGAACGATGTTTGTATGATTTTTATTTAATTACACAAAAAAATCTCCGATGTACGGAGATAGTAATGATTGAATATTATCTTCCCCGTGAACGGGCAGGAATGAGCACCTTTCGATTCCTCAAAAAAAGAGGAGGCCCGTTCGGCTTCATCCGGCATTGCCGGATTCCGCTCAGGGCACTTCGTGGTTGCTGGAACGGCATTGGGCCTGATCCCTTTGCATCCGTTCACTCTTGATAATGTTAATTGTTAATGTGTGAATATCAGGCTATCACAAATTAAAAATAATTGTCAAAATGATTTTTATAAATTGTACTAAGGTTAGCGAAAATCACATGATCCACCCATTTTTTAAAAGTCTGGGTCTTGATTTATTCGCCGACTTGTACTAGTATGAAGTCCATCTTAAGGTTAAAAACTGTTAGTATTTCTCTAACCTTAGCGATTAATTGTACTTTTGACCTATCGAATTTATCCGCCAGAAATTTTCTATGGAGAAACCTATTGAAAAAGCATGGTGGCAGCCAGCACTTGCGGTATTTGGTGAAGTTACCGGCTGGATCGTCGCACCGATTTTATTGGCGCTTTTTGGCGGTCGGTGGCTCGATGAGCGATTCCAGACTGACCCCTGGTTTTATCTGGGATTGACGGCACTGGCCGTTACGATTACCGTCGTCGGTTTAGTCAAAATTGGAGGAAAATATATTCGACAAGTCGAAAACATGAAAACAACTAAGAAGCCAGATGAGCGAAACAACCGAACAACTTGAAGTGACCGTCCAAAACACCGATACGACTATCGGCGGGGTGGAGGCTGCCGTGGCAGAAACTGAAACGACGACCGAGGCTGGCCATGAGCCGACATTATTTGCCGAACCGATTGCGCATCTTGGCGGTTTTACGGTCACTAATTCATTATTGAATTCATGGTTAGCCGTTGCCATCATTTGTCTCTTAGCATTTTTTGTGAGTCGAAAAGTGAAGCAAATCCCGCGCGGTATTCAGAATGTATTTGAAATAGTCGTTGATGGCGCTATGAAGCTGGCTGATTCCGTGACGGGCAAGCGGGCTATAACCGAGAAAATATTTCCTTTTGTTTTTACGCTTTTCCTGTTTGTATTAATCAACAATTGGCTGGGGTTAATCCCGGGCATTGGTTCCATCGGTTTTCTAGAAATGGAAGAAGGGCATGAAATATTTGTTCCGCTGTTTCGTGGTGGTACCGCCGATTTGAATACGACGTTAGCACTCGCCATATTCACCGTGATTGGTTCGAACGTGTTTGGCATTTTGATTGTCGGCGGATGGAAATATTTTAATAAATTCGTCAATGTACAAGCGTTGGTTGCAATTCCCGGGAAAGTGATCAAGGAGCCCACGTCAATTATTGTGAATCCTATTAAGTTTTTTGTCGGCATTATTGAAATTATTGGAGAGGTGGCAAAGATTGCCTCACTGTCATTCCGGTTATTTGGTAATATATTTGCAGGTGAAGTATTATTGGCCTCGATGGCGGTGATATTTGCGTTTGTGTTGCCCATCCCATTTATGTTTTTGGAAATCATTGTTGGTTTGATTCAAGCCCTGATATTCAGTATGCTGACGTTGGTGTATTTCTCAGTAGCTGCCTCTAGTGAAGAGCACTAGTTCATTTCATTAATTAATCAAGTACAGTCAGGTCACCGACGTAAAACTCAAAATATACCGTCGAGTAGGCATGATTGTCTAAGAAAGGAAAAACGAACATGGAAGGAGTCGATCTCACCATGCTCGCCAAGGCCCTCGCGATCGGAATCGGTTCAATCGGTCCCGCGCTCGCCATCGGTAAAATTGGTTCCAAAGCGATGGAATCAATTGGCCGCAATCCAGAAGCCGCAGGAAAAATCCTGGTCCCGATGCTTCTCGTTGCCGCTTTTGCCGAAGCTATCGCTATTTACGCCTTGGTGATTGCATTTGGTATCAAATAGTCAATTAACCATCAGTTGTCCAATTGCCCTACGGGTGCTGGACAACTGCGGTTAGCAGATTAATCACTACAACATTATTTATGGAAGAATTGGTACAAACATTTCACATTGATTGGAAATTACTCATTGCCCAGCTGATCAATTTTGGTATTGTTTTGGCAGTGTTATATTTCTTCGCCCTGAAACCATTATTGAAAATAATGAACAAGCGCTCGTCAGATATTGAACAGAGCCTGACCGATGCCAAACGCATCGAAGAACAATTGAAATCTGCTGAAGTAGAAAAAGAAAAGATTGTTACGGAAGCAAAAAAAGAAGCGCAGATTATTGCGGCACAAGCAGTCGCCGAAGCAGAAAAAATCCGCGAAGCAAAAGTGCATCAGACTCGCGAGGAAATGGAACGGATGACCGAGCGCGCTAAGCAGGAGATTGCCTCTGAGAAAGATCAGATGCTTAAAGAAGCCAAACAAGAACTAGCTGATTTGGTCGTCACCGCCAGTGCTAAAGTTATTGGAAAAGAATTAGACGCGAAAACTCATCATACCTTAATTCAGAATACGATTACTCACGCTTCTGATAAACATGTCTAAGATTACTCCCCGACAATACGCCGTAAGTTTATACGAGTCTGTGGTAGGTAAGACTCATGCTCAGATTGAACCATTGCTGCACTCATTTTTGGCTTTACTGCAGGAACACCGGGCGTTGTCACAGGCGGATAAAATTTTGACCGCCTTTCGTACGTATGCCTATCAGCAAGAAGACATCGTGGCCGTGACGGCTACGACCGCGCATGAGATTGATCACGCTACGACCGCATCGATTATTAAAAGCTTAGAAAGCGCATTGGACAAGAAAGTGGTATTGCAGCCAGCGGTTGATCCAGAGCAGATTGGCGGATTGAAAGTGCGATTTGGCGATGTGGTGGTTGACGGCAGTATTCGTACAAAATTAGCGGCATTGAAAGATCATTTGCAAAAATAAAAAGGAGCCGATCATTATGACCGACTCCAGTGAGAGAGGGGACGGCGTAGGCATCTACGCGATAATCATGAACCACATCTTGCACAGTGGATTCAGGCATTCAAGCCAACCAGTTCCCTGACAGGGGGCCTGACAATGCGGGCAGTTGCACTCATGTGCTTCCATGTATAACCTCCAATCTAAACGTTAAGAACTATTTTAATCAATATTTTACCTAATACCCTAGCACAGTTAATAAAAATATGTCAAACACAGACTACATCATCGAAGAATTGAAAAAGCGGATTGCTGATTTCAAAGCTGACACCAAAACCGAAAAGGTTGGGACAGTCGAAGAGATCGGAGACGGCATTGTCCGTTTATCTGGTTTGTCTGACGTACAAGCGTCGGAAATGATTGAATTACCCGGTGATAAATATGGCGTGGCGTTAAACCTCGAAACTGATACCGTCGGCGCTATTATCCTCGGTGATCAAGAAGGTATCAAAGAGGGTGACACTGCCAAGAGTACTGGCCGTATTCTGGAAGTGCCGGTCGGTGATGCTATGGTAGGTCGGGTGGTGAACCCATTAGGGCAGGCGATTGATGGTAAAGGTGATATTAAAACTGATACGTATTATCCAGTGGAAAAAATTGCTCCACGTGTTATTACCCGAAAATCAGTTGATACACCACTCCAAACTGGCGTCAAAGCAATTGATTCTATGATTCCGATTGGTCGTGGCCAACGTGAATTGATCATCGGCGACCGTCAAGTGGGTAAGACCGCCATCGGAATTGATACGATTGTCAATCAAAAAGGCACGGGGGTTATCTGTATCTACGTGGCGATTGGCCAAAAAGAATCAAAGATTGCAAAGATTGTGGCTGAACTTGAGCAGGCGGGTGCCATGGATCACACAATTATCGTGGTAGCCGGCGCATCTGATCCAGCCTCATTGGCCTATATCGCGCCCTACGCCGGATGCGCTATGGGTGAATATTTCATGGACCAAGGCAAAGACGCTTTGATTATTTATGATGATTTGTCCAAACACGCTTGGGCGTATCGCGAAATTTCATTGTTGCTCCGACGGCCACCAGGTCGTGAAGCCTATCCTGGTGACGTGTTCTATCTTCACTCACGGTTATTGGAACGCGCGGCGCGCTTAAACGAGAAATACGGTGGTGGCAGCTTAACCGCGTTACCGATTATTGAAACGCAAGCAGGTGATATCTCAGCCTATATTCCGACTAACGTGATTTCCATTACTGATGGCCAGATTTACCTTGAGCCCGATTTGTTCTACCAGGGTATCCGTCCAGCCCTAAACGTCGGTTTGTCAGTGTCACGTGTCGGTTCGGCCGCACAGATCAAAGCCATGAAGAAAGTTGCAGGTAAATTACGTTTGGACCTGGCGCAATATCGAGAACTGGCCGCCTTCGCCCAATTTGGTTCGGATCTGGATGAGGCAACCCGCAAGCAATTAGAGCGCGGTAAACGATTGACGGAGATTCTCAAACAGAATCAATACCAACCAATGCCGGTAGAGCACCAAGTCGCTATCATTTACACCGCCGTCAATGGTTACCTGGATGACGTAGCGCCGGAAAAAATTCGTGAATTTGAAGAAGCGTTCCACCAGTATCTCAATGCCTCGCACGCTGATCTCATGAAACGGATTGTCACGGAAAAGGAAATGAAAGAAGATTTGGAGAAGCAATTGATTGGCGCGATTGAGGATTTCAAAAAGACGACCGCGTTTGTCACGCCAGCTGCATAATTAGTTACAAACGATACCATGCCTTCAGGCACAAAAGAAATTCAACGACGCATCCGTTCCGTCACCAACACTAAAAAAATTACCAAGGCGATGGAACTTGTTTCGGCTGCAAAAATGCGCCGCGCGGTGCAAGCCGTGCTTGCGACGCGCCAGTATGCCCGGACGGCATGGAATATCGTGCAGGATTTAGCGGCCAAGACCGATCCCGAACAGCACCAGCTCCTGCAAACCCGTGAGAAAATCCAGCGAATTGGAATGATTATGATCACGTCAAATCGAGGTCTGTGTGGTGGATTTAATCGGGAATTAGTCGAAACCGCTGGTAATTACGCATCCGCTCAAGGAGTGCCTGTCGACGTCATTTTGATGGGCAAAAAGGGGAGCACGATTCAGCGTCAGGGACATACCATCGTGGCTGATTTTGATAAGTTGGACGTTGCCGAAAGCGTCCGGGATGTACAAGCCATGGCGCGAATGGTCATCACTGATTATCTAGATGGGAAATATGACAAGATTGCCATTGCCTATACTGATTACCAGTCAGCTATCAAGCAAACGCCGCATATCCGACAGTTGCTGCCAATAATTAAAGAGGACGCCGAATTAGGGCAGACAGAGGGTGCGGCCGAGATAGCTACGAAACAGGACTTTGAATATATGTTTGAACCGTCACCGGCCGCTGTCCTGCAGGCGATGTTATATCGGTTAACCGAATTGCAGGTCTATCAAGCATTGCTCGAGTCAAATGCATCTGAGCATTCAGCTCGTATGTTCTCGATGCGCAATGCATCTGATGCCGCTACTGATATGATCAAAGATTTGACACTTACATTTAATCAAGCCCGCCAGCAAAGCATTACCAGTGAATTGGCTGAAATCAGTGCCAGTCGAGCGGCAATCACTTAATTTAATTTGATATTATTAATTTTGTTACCGTAAACCATTATGTCAGCAGTTAAAGGATCAATTTTTCAAGTAATCGGCCCGGTCGTTGATGTAAAATTCGACAGCGCGCCGCCGGTCATTTATACGGCACTCGAAGTACACCGCACTCCCGGGGATCCCGCGACGCGGGTTGTCCTCGAAGTGCAGCAGCAGCTCGAGGGTAATGTGGTGCGTACCGTGGCCATGGACTCGACTGACGGGTTGCGTCGCGGCATGCCGGTCGAAAACACGGGCGCTCCGATTTCCGTCCCCGTCGGAAAAGAAACGCTTGGTCGTATGTTTAATCTTTTGGGTGAACCATTGGATGAAAAAGAACCGGCCAGCAAAGAATCAAAGCGCTATCCGATTCACCGGCCAGCCCCACGTTTTGATGAGCAGACCTCTCACGCGGAGATTCTTGAAACTGGAATTAAGGTTATTGACCTTATTTGTCCGGTGGTTAAAGGTGGCAAAGTTGGTCTCTTCGGTGGTGCGGGTGTGGGTAAGACCGTGGTTATTCAAGAATTGATCCGAAACATTGCAGAGGAACACGGCGGTTATTCTGTCTTTGCCGGCGTCGGTGAACGTACGCGTGAAGGTAATGATTTGTATCATGAGATGAAACAATCCGGTGTGCTCGCAAAAACTGCGCTGGTCTTTGGCCAGATGAATGAACCGCCAGGGGCACGTGCGCGGATCGCCTTATCAGGATTATCAATGGCAGAATATTTCCGCGATGAAGAAAATCAAGACGTACTCTTCTTTATTGATAATATTTTCCGGTTTACCCAGGCAGGCTCTGAAGTATCTGCGTTGCTCGGTCGCATTCCTTCAGCCGTGGGTTACCAGCCAACGTTGGCCACAGAAATGGGTGAGCTTCAAGAACGCATTACCTCAACCACCAAAGGCTCGATCACCTCAGTGCAGGCGGTGTATGTACCGGCTGATGATTTAACCGATCCAGCACCAGCCACCACCTTTTCTCACCTTGATTCCACTGTCGTATTATCTCGCGCTTTAGCTGAATTAACGATATATCCTGCAGTCGATCCGTTGGATTCCACTTCGACCATTCTTGAGCCACGTATCGTCGGTGAAGAGCACTATGCAGTCGCTCGTGGCGTACAAAAGATTCTGCAGCGCTACAAAGATCTTCAGGATATAATCGCCATTCTTGGTATGGATGAATTATCCGACGAGGACAAATTGACCGTTACCCGAGCGCGGAAAGTGCAACGGTTCCTCTCCCAGCCATTTTTTGTGGCCGAACAATTCACGAGCACCCCGGGTAAGTATGTCCCGCTCAAAGATACCGTTCGTGGATTTAAAGCAATCCTTGATGGTCAGTATGATGATGTCCCGGAACAGGATTTCTACATGAAAGGCGGCATCGAAGAAGTTCGCGGAGCGAAATAAACACGCGTAAATAGTCAATCACTATGGCAGATACATTACAATTTGAAATCATTACTCCGGACGGCACGGTTTTTTCTGAAGCAGTAGATGAAGTGGTGATTCCGACGCCGGATGGTGAAATTGGCATTCTACCGCACCATGTGCCGTTAGTGTCGCTGCTTCAGGCGGGCGAGGTGAGGATTAGAATTGGTGATGAGATTACCTTTTTAGCGGTTTCAAGCGGCCTACTCCAAGTGCATCCTGATAAGGTGGTAGCATTAGCAGATACAGCAGAGCGCGCAGAGCAGATTGACGAACAGCGTGCTGAGGAAGCGCGCACACGAGCTGCGGAGCTCATGGCGGACAAACGGGTTGACTCGGAAGAATTTGCCGCGCTGTCAGCCAAGATAGAAAAAGAATTAGCGCGACTACGAGTAGCAAAGCGCCGCACGACACGACGCGTCGACACCATCCGTCCACAGTTATAAATTAGACACCAAGCTGTCAATTTCAAATCATGACACGGTTGACTCCGGGTACTCAAAGTCGCTACACTACGTGTATCCGCTATTTTATAGTTAGCATGGAGGATTATATATAATGGTTGTCGAAATTCACATCAAGCCATCGCAGTGGTTGCCCGTGCTGGCCGTTCTTGGGTTACTGGTTGGAGGTTGGTATGCTATTACTTATGACGTACAGCACTCCTCGATTGTGACGCCGACTGAATCATTGGTAAATCCGGACACGCTTGCCAAGAGGAATGCCTTGCCAGCTTCGGTTTCTATTCCCGCTTTGATGCAGCGTGAGTATACTGGCACTGATTTTATTTTGGGACCGACGCTGGAAAAAGGAGTGGGGTACAATCGATATTTCATGTCATATAATAGCGATGGTCTGACCATTACGGGTAGTATTGCTGTGCCGACCAGCGAAGGTTCGTTTCCTCTTGTTGTATTGAATCATGCGTTGGTTGATCGAGAGGCGTATAGAACCGGCGATGTATTAATAGCTGAGCAACGATATTTAGCACAACATGGGTATGTAGCACTTGTGCCTGACTATCGCAATCACGCTGGTTCAGATGACGACCCAAATGTTGATCGAGACCTTCGTTTTGGCTATGTCATTGACGTGATTAATGCTTTGCAAGCTGTCGAGCGAGCACAATTAGAATTTGTGGATACTGAACGAGTGGGTATGATCGGATATTCCATGGGCGCGGTGGTGGCGCTCGGCGTGGCAGTAGCACAGCCGGATTTGCTTGACGCTATTGTGCTCTATTCTCCAATCAGTGCTGATATGTGGGTTAATTACCAGCGCTGGATGGCGGATTTGCCGATCGCAAATGAAATTATTAAGCTATACGGAACCATTGAGTCGAATGAGAATTTTTGGGAAGAAGCGTCACCGGCTCATTACCTTGATAAGATTCTAGCGCCAATATTAATTCATCATGGTACCGCAGATACGTATGTGCCAATTTCGTTTTCAGAGGAATTAGTTATTGCTTTGAAAGCGGCGAATTCAATTCCTGTTGTATTTAATAAATATTTAGACCAAGGTCACGAATTTAATTCTGCTCATGATGAGGCGCTTGATCGCACGGTTAAATTTTTAGATGAGTATTTGAAGTAAATAGATCTGACCACGACAAGAGGAAGACTGATATGTGTTCCGTTTTTTATATTTGACAGTGGGAGCTGTTAGATTCCTTGCCCCCACCCCTCTTGACAGCCAGTCGCAATAGTGAGAAGGTTACTTACTTTACCGCCCCCTTTTCAAAACAGCTCGTTTCAGAGCACAACTCGCCTAAAAGGAGGTGATGACGGTGGCAACACAGCATCATGCCAAACGTTCGAGATGGTCTCGGCTAGTACATACAACGTACAAATCTCGAGGCTGGTGGGTCGACTTTCCCACGCTTGCGCTGCTTGGGCTTTTTCACTGGCATTTTTACTCGAATGGCTTCCATGCCGTTCCTGATGAAGCGCCTGAATTCTGCTGGACCGTCCTGGTCATGTATCTCATGATCAAGGAAAAGGTTCGGTGGGAACATATGGAAATGCTCTCGCGACGCGGCAGTGTACTCGTCGGCTTCTGGATGTTCTCGGCGCTTGAATTTTTTGTGGTCATGGCATGGGATGGACATCATTTTCAAATGCCACCGCAAATGATTGCGACGACATTGATCGTACTCGGCGGTTTCGTCGGAGTGCTGCCCGTGAAGTATTACTTCACCAAGCGGTTCCCGAATGCCTCGGGTGCGTTCCAAGTCAGCCGAAACGACTAGATTCACGCATGCTCTCTGGAATCCCGACGGATCCCAGAGAGCAATTTTATTGTATGATATCATGCCTTGACATGACCGCCGACGTCCGCTACAGTGAGCGGTACTTTTTGCTCCTTATCATTTGCATAAATGTAACGTGGGTATATTTCGTAAACCTTACTTTTTGGAGGATGTATGACGGGTATTATAGTTGCAGGTACAGAGTTTTTGATTGACTATGTGTTGCCGGGTGGTCGGTCGAGTGACGGGGTAAATCGAACGATTGCCACAGTTACCGAAGTGAATCCTGATGATTCAATCAGTGTCCGATCGGACGGTTTTCCGCAGCTCTGCAGATTGCGGAGTACCGGAGCGGGTTGGAGCGCTGTTTTTTCTGACCGGAATGAAATACCGGTTGTTGCCTGCAAGTTGATCTAGCCGCTTGCCGCGGCTCATTTGTCTTCGCTCCTGGTGTGCATATGTGCATGCCAGGAGTATTTTTTATTTTCTTGACAGCTATTGATCAATAGTATACTAATACTCGTATGTCATTATTTTCTATTTAGAGTACTGAAGCATTGTATCTTTTGAAAGAGAGGTTAATACATGGCAGGAGGTTCGTTCTTTGAGTGCCCGGTGTGCAATCAGTCGGTTCATGTTGGATCAAACGGTTTGTTTGATGAGCATGATAACAAAAGTGGTAAGCCATGTCCCGGAGCAGGTCTCCGAGCACGAGGCGGGCCATCTAGTTTTCAGTCGCCGGGATTTCCGCGCAGCAATTTTCATTCAGGCCAGTACACTGGACCGCAACCGCGTCATCGTGGAAGAATTGGGTCAAAAGCCAGACGATTTAGAAATTGGTAATAACCGATTTTGTGAATCTGTAGGCCGTTTCGTATGTGAAGCGGCCTCTTTTTTACAAAAAAAGAACCCCGTGGTCTATCACTCCACAGGGTCACCATAGCAATTCCCAACCATATCACCGTTTACGACGCGGTGCCAGGACTAACGGTAGTCCGACACCAATGAGCATGAGTGCGAGCGCGACTACTGGCATAAACCAGACGATTATGATTGCAACTGCAATCGAGACCCATCTGATGAGTACCAGCCAGAGCGGCCGCCCACGTACTGTGGTCATGTCCATCACCTCCTTTTTGGGTATTTGGCATGTCCATAGGTAAGTGTAGTCCTTTTAGTATACATGATGCAAGGCATAGGATATGCATCAATTTTTTGATATACTGAGATCATCATTGAGAGAGTTTAAATGTATATGGACAAAACTCGTCCCCCGCACTGGACTCCGCCAGCTGGGCATAAGTCAGAAATTGAGGGAACTTCGGCAATGGCGCAGAATGCTCAATCAGCGACCGAAAAACCAAAAAAGCACCATGGTTGGCTTATTTTCTTTGTCGTAGTGTTTTTACTCATTATTGGTATAGCTACTGCTGTGGCGGCTACGGGCGTCTATGCTGTTCCCGTCCTCACCGGGGTGTTTAAATCGGATCAGCCGATTGATCTCGGCATTAGCAACGATCCAGCATATCTCGAAACGTTGTATGCGAAAGTACCGATGACTATTTCAAGTACGCGAACCAATTCGTTAGTGAATATGTTTGAGGGGCAGATAGATGTGCACATGCGCGGTACGTCCGAGGAGATTACGGCTTGGCTAACCCGGTTTGAAGGGGATAATCCTGCATTTAGTAACGTACAAGTAAATATGATTGAGGGCGGCATGGAAGTATCGGGCATAGTTAACGAATACATCCACGCGCCTGCCTATATCAAGGCTGGCGTAACAATGTCCACAAATAAATCAATTGATCTTACTGTTGCGGCTGCAAAAATAGGTCGTGTATCAGTACCTCAGCATTATCTCGACGATGTTGAAAAATATTTTGAAGACCACATTAATGCGCAGATGGCTCGCACCGAAGGCTTTTCCATGGAAAAACTCGAATATCATTCTGGTTATAGTGATTTCGTTGGCACCTTGCCCGCACGTGCATTTTCGCATGATCGCGGATGGAGTGCATTATTAATTGATTAATTATTTATTATGGATCAAATTCAACAATCAGCTGATCAATTGCAATTAAAGTTAAAGCGATTACGTCGGTTTAACATCATTATGGCTTTTTTGCACGCGGCTCAGGGCGCGGCTATGTTGCTATTGAGCTCTTCATTTTCACTTTCAGTAACTAGCGCATTTGTACGGATGGACTTCGAATCCGGCAAGTTGCAGCCATATTTACAAACAGTTTTTGAACTTCCTATCGGGTTTTTGGTTGCGTGCTTCTTATTTTTGTCTGCAATAGCACATGCGCTTATTTCATTTGTACCAGCTATTAGCGCCTGGTATAACCGCAATTTGCTCAAAGGGGCGAATTACGCACGATGGGTAGAGTACGCTTTTAGCTCATCGGTGATGATGGTGGTGATTGCCATGTTGGTTGGGATGTATGACGGTATCAGCTTGTTATTCATTTTCTTTCTCAATGCTATGATGATCCTGTTCGGTTGGATGATGGAGCTGCACAATCAAACCACCCCAAAAACAAATTGGACAGCATATATTTTTGGTTGTATCGCCGGTATTGTTCCGTGGGTTGGCGTTGGTATCTATTTGTTTGCGGCGGGTGAAGGGGATGCGAAAGCACCCACATTTGTCTATTGGATCTACTTTTCGATTTTTCTATTTTTCAATAGTTTTGCCGTTAATCAAGTATTACAGTATAAAAAAGTGGGGAAGTGGCAGGATTACCTGTATGGAGAGCGGGCGTATATTATCCTTAGCTTAGTTGCAAAATCATTATTGGCATGGCAGGTGTGGGCAGGGACACTGCGACCAGTGTAGTCTATGACAAAATATAATCATCAGTCAGTTCAAGCCACCGGCGCCTCCCTGCGCGAAATCGTATTTGGCATGGAGGATGGCATGGTTTCCACCCTGGGAGCGGTGACTGGCATCGCCATCGGCAGCCAGGATCATTTTATGGTGGTGATGGCCGGTATGGTTATTATAGCGGTTGAGTCTATTTCCATGGGTGTTGGTTCATATCTATCAAATCGTTCACAACAAGATCTTCATCATCGGGTACTGCACGAGGAACGTGAGGAAATTAAGGATTACCCCCATGAGGAGCAACACGAATTAAATCGGATGTTTATTCGAGATGGATGGCCGCCACACTTAGCCGAGCACATGACTGAAGTGGCAGCTAAGGATCGCCATCTTATGCTTCAGGAAATGGCGTATCGTGAATTAAACATTGCCGGCACTTCACATGGCACTCCAATTCGAAATGGTATATATATGTTTATTGCTTATGTGGTTGGCGGAATGGTTCCTTTGCTTGCATATTTATTAATGAGTGTTTCTCAGGCAATGCCCATTTCGATTGTTGTCACCCTACTGGGATTATTCGGGCTGGGAGCGGCCACTACTCGATTGACGAAGGGGGGATGGTTTAGATCAGGACTACGCATCATGATTCTTGGCGGCTTGGCAATGGTGATTGGATTAGTCGTAGGTAATTTTGCAAAAGACCTTAAATAATAAAATCGACACGCAACGAAGGATAGCTGCGTGTCGGGAGGATGGGCGTGATGTGTATTGTATCATCACGCTGGTTTTGTTTTGCTGTGCGATACGGTTTCGAAGAGACCGAGATCGAAAATGCCGATGACCTCACCATCCACGACATAGGAGTCGGGACTGGTGCTGCCGGAAAAGAACGAATCGCCCGGGTGGCCATACATTAATTGCATGGTGTTTTCATCAAAGCGGATTTTTGCCGCTGCCAGCACATCGGCGTACGTGGCACGAAGTTCTACTTCGGTGAGTTCAACCACGATGGCTGGTTGAGCAGTTTTACCCTGCGCAATTCGGAGTATCGTGCATTTCATATGCCTACTCCTGACTAGAGGTTAACGAAGGATAGTGGTTATATAACGATCTATATTACATTATGGCTCGGTGATAGTACTGCTCATGGCATCACGCGTCAAGTTATTTTGCGGTGTCTGAGTTGCCAGCGAGCGGCGGGCTGGGGTAGGATAGCAGTATATGGATAATGATCAATTTGAAAAATATATTCATGAGGCAATTGCCCGGGTACCTGCGGCAGTGCGTGAGCGCATAGAAAACGTGGCGTTTGTCATTGAAAATGAACCGCGTGCGGCACGAGCGACGGAGCGTTCAATCAAGGCTCGAGGCACGTTATTAGGGCTGTATCAGGGAGTCCCATTGCCGAAACGCAGTGCATACTATTCTGGTGTGCTACCGGATAAGATTACTATTTTTAAGCAGGCGATTGAACATGTGGCAGGACCAGATGTTGAGCATATTCGTCAAACTGTCCATGAAGTGGTGCATCATGAAATAGCCCATTATCTAGGCATGGATGAACGAGCTGTGCGAGCCTGGGAACAGAAACGGAAAATAAAAAATACCCGGCGCACAAATCTCTCATGAGATATGATACGCCGGGGCTTTCTGTGGAGACCAGAAATGTTACGGTGCGGATGAAGCTGACAGGCGGGCGAGGTCGTCCAAACAGGCGACTTGATTGCCCACAAATTTGAGGATACTCACACTTCCCTTCACGGTGACGGTGGTATACCGGCATGACCGGCCAAGTATTTTCTTGACGGCATTGTCAGCGGTATACACATAGGTGTAAATGGGAGGTACGAGAGAGGCTTGCATGACAGCGATCTCATCTTTGAGAGCGGAATCAATCGCGCCTGGTTCATCCTGTGCGACGACGATAGTTGGGGATGGCATGATGCCTTCTCCTCAGTTAAAATGTTGTGAAAATAAGTTTGTGCTATTTGTAGAACTATCGATAGTATCAAATCATTGTTTGTTTGTCAAGATTGGCGATGATGGTATGTACTATACTTGATAATACTATCTAACGCGATGTGAATGTGTACATTACTGTTAACAGCTGTTGGTTAGAAATGAGTATTTAGAAAAGCGGGCAATAAATACCGCGTGAGATGCATTGATAGTAAAATAAAAAAATACCGCCCAATTTCTCTCGAAAGAAAAACGGGGCGGTCGTGTGGCAGTGGCGCGGATACTAAATCCGTACGATTTGCCAATACTGGCGGATGCCGATCTTACCAGGCAGTTGCAGTTCATTCTGCAGGGTGAGCCAGAATACCCAGTGCATGAGCAACATCTTATTTCGCTCGAGCACTACGGCCGGATTATCCAGCATGTCGCCAGAGAGTGGTTCGCGCGTGTAGTCGCGGTTCTGATCAGTGGCGATCAGGGCTCGTTTCACGCGGGAAACCTGGAGGGTGTAGGCGGCATACAGTTGTCGAAACCGCCGCGGCAGTCGTCCTATGACGGATTCAGTTGGCGCTACCGGCGCTAACATCCGAGCAGTAATTCCAATATCTGCCCGCTCAATGAGAGATTGAATCCAATCAGGTTGCTGCACGCAAACCTCCCTAGTTGAAGTGGAACAATACTATACTATCGGAATGAGAGTATAGCCGGACATTGTAGCCGAAAGTGGCAACTTTGTCAAGTATGGACGATTGAGTGTTGTAAAAAAAGCCATCGTTGACGACGGCTTTTGGCGAGAATGCAGAGAGTGAGCAATGTTGCTAATCAGAGAAATTCCTCCTCTTAGGTTTTTCTGGTCGAACCGGCCAGACGTCATAGGGATCAGTAACGACAGACCGTGGTCCAGAATTTGTTTCTTTCCTGAAAACTTCTGTCGGCACCGTAGTGGTGACTCCCATGTCATCACTGCTGGTGACTGGCGGGGTCGTGGGACGAGATTTCCCTAATGTCCCCAGGGATCGGATCATGTGTAGGAGTGTTTTCACGCGGCCCTCCATGGTCGGTGAGTGGTTTTATTTTTGAAAGAATATGGAGTGATTGTAGGCGCCTGAACGGTGAATGTCAATAATTATTTTCAGTAAACTCTTGACAACGTAGGATATTATTGGTATAGTGGTCGGTAAACATTTCAATGCTCAAAACGAGCAGCGAAAACTAAAAAAGAAAAAACGTTAATTACATACAACTTGGAGGACAAGTCATGTGCGATCAAGCTTTCCCGCATTTCTATAGAGTAGGCGGGTGTGCTCGTGCGTTACATCTGCGGCGGCTTCAGTATGTGAGGCGGCAATTTGACGAAACGGTCGCGGATCCGCGCCAACTAGCGTCCCAGGACTATGCCTGGGTGGAGCGTCACTCCCGGTTTGCTGAAAATCTCAGGGAAAAATGGGTGGCCGCTGTTTCGTCGCAGTTTTTTCAGACGGGCATTCATTTGCGAAATCTCTGGAATGACCAGTTTTATTTCCGCATTCCGCGACGAGTGCCTTTCCCTAAGGTTCAGATTCTGGGAGCGAAAGCATTTTTAAACGAGTGCCCGCTGTGTTGCACGACATCAGTTGAGTTGCTCAGGTTAACTAGTGGTGATGCTACGCTATCACATTCGCGGGTTCGTTGGCTCTTTATGGGGTCGGTTGATCCGTCGCGGTGCACGCATCATGTGCCGGTTGATGATGTTTCATGGAAGATAATCAACAACGCACTGTATCTGTTTTGTTCAGATACAGTGAAGGAGGTTCATGAGGAAGTCATTTGTTCTCAGGTGTGCGGGTAATGCATGGCGCGCCACTGTCCGTTTTCTCCGCAGACGAGAGAAATTTACCTATCAGGGGGTTGGAGTCTGTCTCAAACGAGGACGTCATAACCTCGATGAAATGAAGACTGGAGATCAATTCTGTCGGGTCTGCCATCAGGTAAATCCAAGTCAACTATCAGGGGATTCACGCAAGTGAATCCCTTCTTTTTTTATTTAAATAATTACGTTATACTAGCAGTATGCAATTCACCCTCCGACTTCATCGCGCTTTCATGACCGCTGCCCGGTTGCATGGAGGCCAACGACGCAAAACGGACGACATACCATACGTGACCCATTCTTATGCTGCAGCCTTTATCGTATCTCAGCATACGCAGGATGAGGATATTATTATTGCAACCATTCTTCACGATGTGATTGAGGACGTGGCTGGTTATTCTACTCAAGAGATGACTCGAGATTTTGGGGAGCGGGTGACCTCATTAGTACTTCAAGTGAGCGACCCGGAAAAAGTTCCAGATATGACTTCAGCAGATGAGCGTGCTACATGGGAAACTCGCAAAACTAATTTTATTGAACATTTGCGGAAAGCCAGTTCTGATGCCCTGATGATTGTGGCTGCAGACAAGCTGCATAATATGGTGTCTACGGTAGAGGCATATGGGCGTCATGGCAAAAGTATTTTCAAGAAATTTAATTCGCCGATTGTTCGGCGGCAGTGGTTTCATGGCGAGGTCGTCGCATTAGTGAAGCAGAAGCTTCATAACGCTTTGGCGGATGAGCTAGAGCAAGTGTATCGAGAGGCAAATCGAGCGCTTGACGTCAGCAATAGTTGATAGTAGGATTTTAAAAAATAGTACCATCCCCACAACCACGGAGGTCATAATGCAGAATGCTTCAGGAACGAGGCAAGTTGTTATTCAGTGTCGGCTGTGCCCGAAAACGTTTATCGCCGATGATAAGATGGCGATCCCCCCGAGCCACACAAATGGCAAAGGAAACTTTTGCTTCGGATCATATGATCCGGGGGAATTCAAGTGCTATGCTGATGAGTATCCGAAACCCGGCGTGGCTCGTCCAGAAAACATTGAAGTTCACGTCTGAGTCACATTTTCTGTCATCAGTATTGCAAACCGCTTGTTGTTAATTCAACCGGCGGTTTATTATTTGCATTAGCCACGGTACTGCGGTAAGGTAATGTAATTAATAAAATCAAAACAGAAATCGCCTTTTAAAACCCTTATTTTTGGAGGAATTAGTCATGAACATGCGTAAAATTACCCGCGCCCTTATATCCGTTTCGGATAAGGCAAACTTGACCGGTTTGGTCGCCAGTTTGCACAGCCATGGTGTGGAAATTATTTCCACCGGCGGCACATTCAAAGCGATTCAGCAGGTTGGTATCCCCGTCATTCCGGTGAGCGACTTCACTGGCTCTCCTGAAGTGATGGATGGTCGCGTTAAGACCATTCATCCGAAAATCGCCGGCGGCATCCTCTTCCGAAGAGAAGAGACGAATGACTGGTATGCACTAGGTCAGCTGGGTGGTAAGCCCATTGACCTGGTCGTGGTCAATCTGTATCCCTTCCGGGAGAAAGTTGCGGCTGGTGCCTCGCACGCGGAAATTGTTGAGAATATCGACATTGGTGGGCCGTCACTACTCCGTGCCGCGGCGAAAAACTACGATGACGTAGCCGTCATTACCGAGCCGGGCGATTATATTCGCTTGATGACGCAACTCGATGCCAATGACGGACAGACTGAACTGGCATTTCGGGAGGAATGCGCGGGGAAGGCATACACACTGACAGCTGCGTATGATAAAGAAATTGCGAAATACTTCGCGAGCTGTCAGGCGCGATAAGCCTATTCTTGAGCACGAGCTGCGTGCCAGACCGCTGGATGTTTATTCATTCGGCGGTTTTATTATTTGCCAAGTTTTATGACTAGGTATAAGATACTCAAATTACAGAAATATACATAGTTTCCTTACCATAAACGCCTCTCATGATGAGGGGAGAAAGAGAGTGAATCTCATGGATTCGCAGAATGTGCAATTTGCCGATCAATTGGTGAATTATTGTACTGAAGTCAAACCGGGCGAACTCGTGATCATTCAGGCAAATGATGGTACTCCATACGACCTGATTGATGCAGTGATTGACTCGGTCAATCGTGCGGGCGGCAGTGTCGCTGCGGTCTGGTTGAATTCTGATCGCGTTACGCGAAAGGTATTCAGCCAGCTGACGCCGCATGCTGAGCGCATCTGTCATGCTGGACCGCTGGTCCAGGCCATGGCGACGCAGGTGTGCATCGTCTTTCGGGGTTTCGATAACATCTACGAATGGGTCGACGTGCCGAGAGACAAAATGCGTCTCGCCTCAAGCGGTATGGGGAAGCATCTCCAGGATCAGCGCATTCAGCACACCCGTTGGATCCTCACTCGAATGTGGACGCCGGGTATGGCACAGCTGGCAGGCATGAGCCAGTCGGCATTTCATGACTATTACATGAAGACAGTGCTGCTGGACTACGGTCGGATGTCGCGGGCCATGGATCCGCTGTTTGATCTGGTCAATCAGACCGAAGATGTGCGGATCAAGGGTCCGGGCAAAACCAACCTCCGATTCAGTATCGCAGGGATTGGTGCCGTCAAATGCGACGGCAAGCGGAATATTCCCGATGGGGAAGTCTACACGGCGCCGGTACGTGAATCAATGAATGGCGTGATTCAGTATAATACCGTCACGGTGACCAAGGAGGGTCAGCGGTTCGAAAATGTCTGCTTCGAAGTGAAACGGGGTAAGATCATCAAGGCCACCTGTGGTTCTGGTGACGAGCGTCGACTGAATGATTTCCTCGACACTGACGAGGGTGCGCGCTATTTCGGCGAATTTGCCTTTGGGGTCAATCCCCACATCCTGATGCCGATCGGTGAGACCCTCTTCGACGAGAAGATCGCTGGTTCGTTCCACCTCACCCCTGGCCAGTCCTATACTGGCACGCCGGCTGAAAACGGGAACAACAGCGCTATCCATTGGGATATCGTCTGTATCCAGCGTCCTGAATTCGGCGGTGGAGAAATCTGGTTCGATGGAAAGCTCATTCGAAAGAACGGTCTCTTCGTTCCGAAGCGGCTGCTCGGACTGAATCCTGATCAGCTGATAGCTGCTTAATCTCTATCCTCTCGTTTTTTCCCGCGCCCGCTGTTCGACTATTGGACAGCGGGTATTTTTTTGTAAGTTGAAAGGTAATTTGACGATTTTTCATGGGTACGCTAGGGTGAAAATAGATAGAAAAAAAGAACATTAACAACCTTCATAATACCCGAAGGGGGTGATTTTTTGTCCAGTTTGATACGTCGTTACGTGAATTCTGAACTTAAACCAAGCATGAAAAAGGAGTAAATCATGCGAAACCTGATTAGTAAACCACTGTGTTGGCTTTTGTGCTGCCTGCTGCTCGTCCAGCCGATGATCAGCTGCAACAAGAAGCCGACGGAACCTGAACCAAAGCCGGAGCCAAAGGTGACTTTTGTCGCCGACTATAATCTGCCGTTGTTTGCAAAAAAGTTATCTTCGATCCAATTGCAAGATCTGGGGACTGATCCGACAGTACAGCAGGTTCAGCAAGCCCAGAGCCTTTCAAAATCTTTCGAATTTAACGATATCGGTATGCACTTGAATGGACCCGAGTGGAGTAAACCGTGTCCACAGGATGGATGTTTTGATCCACCATGTGAACCTTCACTAGCAGGTCGGTCATTGTATCACTACAACTGTATCATCTACATCAAAGTTTTGGATCGATGGGATGGCAATACACCAATTTTCAAAAATAAAAATATTGCCAACATCCATCTTTACCAGAATCCAGACCGACCGAACTGCTGGGGCGCTGTTGAGTACACAACTGGTTATTGTATTTCATCAGAAAAACTCTGTGGCAAGCCGCCACACGAGGTCTTTATTGCGACGTTGCAAGCCGTTCTCGAACGCTTGGCTAATATTGGAGCTATTACTCTTCAGCAAATCGATGATGCACGCAAAGGGCTAGGTCTGACTCCTGAATTAGCTGCCGTTATTTTAATCGTAGGGTTAGTTTCAGCGGGTTATATCGCCGTTGCTGGATCTTTGCTTTCCGCTGCTGGTGCTATTCTGGTAGAACTCGGTATTTCAACTGAAGCTGCTGGTGGATTTGCTGCTGTATTTTTGGTCGGTATTAATATCAATAATCCACCAGAAACGCATGATCCGCTGGCCAGTATTAATGAAGCACCGACAATTTGTCAGGTTAATACTTCGCAAAAATTTGTATTTTCCGGACAATATTGTGAAGAGATCGCAATCTCCTACGACGGCGGTTATACAGTCGAGTACTTCTTTCCCCAAGACCTACCGAAGACCACATGGCACACTTTCAACTCGGCCGGCACCTACGAAATTCGTAACACTGCCTATGGTAATGGCAAATGGTCTCCGACAGTGAAGCGGTATGTTACCGTTACTGATCCGGTGACTAATCTGCCTCCGGTCTCCAATCCCTCATGCCCCGGTACGGCCATCGTCAACCAACCGGTTTCAGTCACAAACAACGCGACTGATGCGGATGGCACGGTAACCGAATACCGATGGCGCGGCGAGTTCGGCAACTTCACCACTACTACGAAGCAGACCAACGTCACGTTCACGTCGACAGGAACAAAGGTGGTCTACATGTCGGCGAAGGATGATGACGGCGCGTGGGGACAGGAACCGTTCTGTACTATTGATGTTTCTTCAGTCGTAATTAATCAACCTCCTGTCGCTTGCTTTTCGGCAAGTCCAGCCTCAGGCACGACTGAAACGACATTCAATTTGGACGCCGATTGTTCCACTGACGACAAGACCCCGCTGGCAAACCTCCAGGTTCGCTGGCAGATTGATGGCAGCTGGACAGGATTTACCACCACCAAGACGATAAGTAAGAAATGGTCCACTTATGGGACCAAGACAGTTATCGTCGAGGTGAAGGACGGCGATGGTTTGACCGACCAGGAAACGAAAACAATCCAGGTCGACAATCCCGGCCCGACTACCGGTACGATCGAGGTAAGTCCGAATCCCTCCACGGCAAGCTGGGACATCACACCTGGCGGATACACGGGAAGCGGCTATCAGTCGATTCCTAATGTCGCGCCTGGCGAGTATCATATTACCTGGCATTCACTATCTGGTTATGAGACTCCAGCAGGAGAGTATAAGACGTTGCAGGCAGGTAAAACCATCACTTTCAGCGTTAATTATACTCCGAGCAGCACGCCAATTGACTTCACTCCAACCAGTATTCCAGATGCGACCCTCCTGCAGTATTATGAAGTAACATTCGTAAGCACTGGCGGGACGCCCGGGTATGGCGTCGCTTTTTCCTTGAGCGGTAGCTTGCCTGGATTGTCATTCAGGAACAATGCTGACGGTACTGCGACACTCTATGGCACGCCTAACGTCTTGGGTTCATATCCGATCACCATCACCGTGGTGGACAAGGGTAACCTGCAGAACAAAAAGTGGTGCGACTATACTCTCGTCGTGAAATCGGCGGTCGGCAAGCTTGTTGTCGACCCAGCTGTCTTGAATATGGGCAGCGACCTCAGTTTGGCATACTCGACCGCATCCAATGCCAACAACAATGGTCCGATTACATTTTCCTTGTCGTCCAACCAAACCTGGTTGACCACATTTCCTTCTTCTGTCGGTACCACCACTCAGGAGATCAAAGTCATGGTCAGCCGGTCGGGCTTGTCTGATGGGCAGTATAACGGGCGGATTACACTTTCGTCCTCGGGCGGGACGGCGTACATAGATGTCGAGATGACAGTGGCAACTGGCTGCGTTATGTCTCCGGATATGATTTCGCCGATCAACGGTCAGAATTTGGATCTGACCGATCCCGTATTTTCCTGGAGTAAAGTCTGTCAGGAAGCGGGCAAGTTCTATGCTGTTATCGTTAAGACCGAAAGTTACTACGGTGATGTCGTGTTTTTTGAGGATTTCGACTACCGGGATACCTACGTTAGATATACTGGTAGCAGCCTCCAGACGTACCGGACATACTATTGGTTCTTAACCGATGCCTATGGCACGCCGGTGACTGGCATTGAATCTTTCTATGTCATTCCTTAGTTCGCAAAGCACCTTTTAACCTTTTTGGCAGAAGACACCAGTCTTCTGCCATTTTTATTTCAATTAAAGTTAAGGGATACAACAAGCTCAGGGTTTCGATTGGCTGAAAATAACTATTGCTTCATTCTTTTTTTTGAGTATTGCTATTGAGCATTCACCCGCTGTTCGACTATTGGACAGCGGGTTCTTTTAAAAAAAATCCCCGTCGCGCTGTATACACAACGGACGGGGAGAAAGAGCCTGTGATGAATGGTTAATAGAGAGTGATCCGGAGCATGAGCGTGGCAATCATGAGATTGACCATACCGAGGTCAATGACTCGATAGCGATTTGAGACATAGGAGCCGGGGAGCAATCGCTTGGCGAGATTAATCATGAAATACATGCCAATCAAGAAGAAGATGAAAACCGGTGCCGCAGAAAACAGTTCCGTGTAGCGTAGCTGCAAGAGACCGCCGATGAAGCAAAGGATTGATAGGAAGAGTAGCGCGCCCGCAATTCTCTGGGTTGTTTTCATGCCAAGCGACATGACCATCGTAAATCGCTTTCCTCGATTCGCCGCCAGATCATCATTATCCTTGAGAACCTCTCGAGCTAAGTACGCACAAAAGATACCAGCCATAAGAAATGGAACAATCGGATGCATCCGATGGCCCGAGTACCAGCCCATGACGACGGGACTGACGCAAACCGACGCAATTGCCAGATTCTTAAACGGCCAATACTGATCTAAGAAATTGGCATAGAACATGATCATTGCAAAATTGAATAGTGCAATCCAGGTACAGATTGCCGGGAGAAATACACCCGCAATGGCAATTGAAAGCAGAAATGCAATTGCGCCCGATAGAATTAATACTAGGGGTTGATTGACAATCACGAGGTCGTACCATTTTTTTGCATAAATATCATGCCGACGACCATAGTGGAAAAGGCTAGCGCCCAGACAGCTGAAAAACATGCTGACTCCCGCGGCAACTTTTGGCTCATTAGACCAGAGTGGCCCATTTGAGAGAAGGGCGATCAGCCAGGTGCTGAGACCTGCTATGATGCACTGCTCAATGCGTGTCACTTTATAGAGAAATTTCAAGGAACCCATGTTACCTCCGAAAATATATTGATGTTTGTGTATTGATGTTTCCAGCCATCTTGCCATAACCATAGCTGATTAGTCAAATGAGTACCGGCGCCTGACTCTGTGTCATAGTGGCGCTTTTTAAGGTTTTCATGGTAGGGTAAACGTTGATAGAGCATTTCGAGAGCCGTCAGTTGCAGGCAGGTAGTCGTGTGTGTTCTTGCCCTTTATTTATTAATGAATACTATGACATCAGAATCAGACAATACGTTTTATGGCCTCGGACTTGCACCAAAACTGCTCGAATTACTAGATTCCCATAAGTTCACCACGCCGACGCCGATCCAGGTGAAAACAATCCCATTGGCTATCGAGGGCAAGGACTTGATCGGTATCGCTCAGACCGGGACGGGCAAGACACTGGCATTTGGATTGCCGCTCATGCAAAATATCGCCCGACGCAAGACGCGCGGATTAGTGGTGGTGCCGACTCGTGAATTAGCCTCACAGGTAGATGAAGTGCTGATGCAATTTGGCAAAGGCGTTGGTCTGCGTACGGCAGTCGTGGTGGGCGGCGCTTCAATGTACGCACAAACGCGAGCGCTTCAATCAACCCCGCACATTATTATCGCTACACCTGGTCGGCTGATCGATCATTTATCATCCCGTCCGACATTGCTTCAGGATATTGGTATTGTAGTGCTGGATGAAGCAGATCGAATGTTAGACATGGGCTTTGCTCCGCAGATTGAGAAAATTTTAGTCAAAGTTCCGAAAGATCGACAGACGCTTCTTTTTTCTGCGACCATGCCGCCGACCATCGTAACCATTGCGAATCGGCATATGCATTTGCCTCTGCGCGTGGAGATCGCTCGTCCGGGTACCACCGTTAAAGAAATTGATCAGGAAGTTATTTTTCTCTCCGCTTATGACAAGCGAGCCATGCTCGGAAAATTATTAGAACGGTATACCGGTTCAATTTTAGTTTTTTCTCGAACAAAATGGGGCGCTAAAAAATTGACGACGGTTATTCGGGACATGGGGCATACCGCTGCTGAGATTCATTCAAACCGCAGTTTGGCCCAGCGCAAAGGCGCGATTGATGGATTCAAAAAAGGAATTTTCCGCGTTTTAGTCGCTACTGACATTGCCGCGCGCGGCATTGATGTGAGCAATATTGAATTGGTCGTTAATTTCGATTTACCGAGTACGCCGGATGACTATGTTCATCGAATCGGCCGTACCGCGCGCGCTGGTAAAAAAGGGAAGGCCATTTCATTCGCCACGCCTGATGAACGACGGGATATCCAGGACATCGAAAGATTGATTCGTACCCAGTTGGTTGTGGCTGAAGGATCAGCAATGCCGCCAACTTCACATGCACGGACGCACGAATCAGCAGCATCAGGGCGACCTTCGCATCGGTTCCGCCCCGCCCGACCAGCTCGAAAACACGGTGGTCATAATAGTTTCAGACGGCGTCGCTACAGCTAGTATCGTAGTTTACGCGCATTACTCTATAGCAGGCTATGCTTCATCAGATGTCACTCCGACCAAAACCGTTTGAATTGATTCAGACTGGGCGGAAAACAGTTGAACTGCGATTGTGGGATGAGAAACGCCAACGAATTCAAGCTGGCGATGAGATTGTATTTACCCACATTGAAACCGGCGAAACATTGCGTGTCGTGGTTGAGGGACTGACCCACGCAAAAACGTTTGATGAATTGTTGCAGATTATTCCCATTGAACAATCAGGACGCAGCAAACCACAGGAGGTTTTGACCGCACTTAACACGATTTATTCTGCAGAAAAGCTAAGGGATTATACAGTTGTCGGCATTCATATTCGTCTGCTGGCCTAGCTGCTGCAGTGGTTTCCAATTGCGTTACGCAGATTAAAAAAATATTGTATACTATAAGGACTAACTTATTATACAAAATATGCGAAAAAAAATTATTCTTGGCCTTGGCATTGTTCTACTTGCGGTCATCGTTTCGGGCTGCACGAAAACCACAACAAATACCAATAGTGCGTCAACCACCAATACTACCAATTCAACAAACACAACGACCAATACGGGGGCGGCCGATCCTGAAGGAACCATCGTGGTTGATGCCGGTACTGGGACATTGTCTGGTGTTGAACCAAGCACGATAGATTTTATTCAAGAAATCTCAACTGGTACCGTCGCTTATCTTGGCTCCAAGGGGGCAACGGCGAACTATACGGTCACTGCCGAACAGGCGGGAACCTATAAGCTGATGGTGAAGCTTTCTGATGATGGCACCTGGGACAACGGATTTCGTGACGCGGACATTATGGTTAATGGTAATGCAGTTCTTAAGTACCTTCACACGTCACAAGACACTCGTGGGTGGAAGTGGTTTACTATTGGTAATGCGTCGTTGAAAGTTGGTGACAACACGGTGTCATTTACTAAATCAAATGACATGCCCGCAGCATATGCCATGGATGAATTTAAATTCGTTCCCGTTATATTAATTTAGCGTTTTTCAATAGATACGATGAGCAATCCAGATCAACCACAACCCTCTCCCGAAGAACTCGGGCAAGATGCACAACAAAAAAATGTAGAAAACCCCGCCGAGGCTCAGTCTCAGAGTGCGGAGAAACCAAGCGCCACATCGCAAGAGATTTACGACGGATATCTGCGTCAACGGGAAGAAGCGCTTGGCTCTGATAATCGGTATTTCGCTAAACAACATTTTGGCTATGAGGTGACTGATGAAGAAGAATTGATGATGTACTATATTGCCAATGGCGGAGCAACTGGTTTTCGTGAGCGGAAAGAAGCGCGGGAGCGAGAACACAAGCAAGAAGCGCCTGAACAGGTAGTCGCACCCAAAACAGTCTACCATGGTTCCGTGACATCCGGGATCGAGGAATTGGAACCACGGCGGCGGTCGATACCCGGCGGGGCTGATCCGGAGACGCACCCGGCGCTCATTTATGGTTCAGATAATCCCGCTTTCGCTGCTGCACATTCGTTTCTTTGGGGCACGGATGAGGGATTTGATCTTTCGGTGGAAAACGGTGCCGTTCTTTTCAGGGTACCCGAGGATCTACGTGACAGGTTATTGGTACCCGTCCACCTCTACACGTTAGACGGAAAGAATTTCAAGCTCACGCCTGGGGAGGGCACTGGGCATACGTTTCACACGGACCAGCCTGTTAAGCCGAGTTTGGCTGAATCGTTCGCATCAGTAACGGAAGCGATTGAGCACTTCGGTGGCAGGGTGGAGTTCTACACTCCGGAGTAGCAATAGTAAGCAGAATAGTTGAGCATAAAGTAAAAAGAGTACCGAAGCACTCTTTTGAGATATGTCATTGCCGCGATCACCACTTGGCAATGGAATTGCGCGAGGCATAGACTGAAATTCAGTCGAGCCCGCCGGTGGTGAACAATAATTTCCGAGCCCGAAAATTAGGGGGTGCAAAAGTAAATTTGGGATAGGGAGAAGGGGCGAGGATTAATACGAGCATAGCGAATTGCGGTGCCCGTGTCAATAAGTAAAAAAACCGGCTCCTTGCGTTGCACAGGAGCCGGGTTACATGGTCAGTTGCTGGTTCAATTATTTTTGCACTTGCACACTGCCTACCCCTGAAGGCAGCGTGAGAATGCGGTTTTGTTTTCCCGAAAGCGAGACCCAATACAGGCCTTGCTCGGCACGGACTGCGACTGCGGAAAAGTCGGGCGACCAGTCGATCCAGTATATTCCCACATCTTGCATGAGAATAGTCTGGGTGTTCCAGTCGTTCGGTTCTCCGAGCGTAAGCTGGTGGCCACTAAACCAGGTTAGATAGTGAGTACGGTCGTCCGTAAAAAATAACGGTCCGAACCCTTTCTCTGAGAGCTGGTGGAGCGGCGCGAAGGTGCTGTCGGTCAGTTCTGACAGATTGATACTGAAGAGGCCGGCTGGGTTCCCCATTTTTTTAAATACTGCCAGACTGTCATCCAGCCAGACGGTACTCAGATTTTCGTCGTATTCCGTGGAAAATCTGCCGCTGATGTCACGGGCATTTGAGCCGTCCGCATTCATCAGATAGAGCCAGCCGTAGTAGCCCCATTCATGGTGGACAAAACTGATGGTTTGCCCATCAGGCAGGTAGACTGGGCAATTATCATAGGTAGCAGATTTGCTCCGGTAGAGATGGATGACTTCACCCGTCCCTGGATTGAGCCGGAAGATTCCAGCCCAATATCGGCCAAAGAGAACGTATTGGCCGTCGGGAGACCAGCTGAAGTCGCTTGAGCGTTGGCCGACGTAATCAGGATACGACCCGATGACATTCCCTTGGGCATCCAGAACCATCAGAGCATTTCGCCCGGCGTAGACGAGCGCAGATCCGTCTGGCGCCCAGGAAAGCCCTTGGCCGCCCGGCGAATAATCTTCCCGCCATCGGAGGGGGTTGAGGCCGTCCAAGCCGATCGTGAAGATGGTATCCCCGACGGTATAGATGAGGCGATGATCAGGACAGAGATCCGCCGTGGCATGGTAGCTGTAGCTATTGCCAAAGGTGACCGCGAATGACTGAACATAGGGGAATCGCCCCGGATGTTGCACGATAAGTTCGTATTGACCGTCGCTCACTGAGTCTACATAGATTGGCGTGGTGCCGAGTGGCAGACCGTTGAGCGTTACAGTTCCAGCGCCATATGGCGAAGTAACCGTCAGCGTGGCGGGCGTAGGATTGAGATTGGTACCGATGCCAATGGTTGTATTGGCTATGATGGTGACCATCGTTTCCCACGATCGGTAACGGTCTCGTATGATACGAATTGTATGCTCACCGGTAGGGATGCCAGAGAGCCTGGCAGGCGTGGTTGATCCGGTCAGTACACCGTCTATCAAGATAGCTGCGCCTTCAGGAATGGACCATACATCCAGCATACCGGTTTGGTGCACGAGGGTGGCCGCCACCATGACCGTATCAAAGGCGATCACGGTTTGATTTGACGTCCAATCTTCATAATCGGGAAGCGATAGCCGAATATGGTGAGTGGTCGCCAACAGGCCGGAGATGACACTCGGCGTCGTCAGGTAGGTGTCCTGGTTGTCCACGAAGATTGGCGCTCCGGGCGGTTCGGATGTAATCATCAGCGAGCCTTCAAGCTTGCGCATGATTGCATGTATTTTCAGCGTATCACCCGTGGTGTGATGGATGGCGGTATCCCAGTCGGCGTAGTCAGGATGGGTGAGTTTGATGGTCACCGTGCCGGTGTCGATCCAGGTGATGAAGGGTGTCGGCTGAAGCAGGTAATTCCGGAAATTGACCGTGGCTCCGGTCGGGTCAGACGTAATCACCATCGGATGTATCATGGCTTGTATCAGTGTCACGCGGAGCGTGTCAATTGCTCCGGGAGCAATCGACACGGAATCTTGCCAGTGGTAGTAGTTCCACTGGCTGATGCGGATGGAGTACTTCTGGTTCGCCACGAGGTTGATCGTGAGCGGCGTGCGCTGTCCGAGCAATTGATCGTTGCTGTAGACATTGGCAACGGCCGGATCAGTGATAACCACGAGCGTGCCGATAGTCGGCTTTGGCGGTTCGGTCGGCTTGTCTTTACAAGCCAAGCACAGCAGTATGGCTACCGCCAGGCTGAGTAGAGAAAAACGGGTATACATGAGTTCCTCCTTGGAAGGGTATCTAGGTCAGTGTTATTTTGCTATTAATGTTGCTTTTTTCAGGCGTTTGTTTCGAAACCAATCTTAGTCCTGTGTGCAGGAATCGTCAAGCAATACCCGGATTGATTTTTTATGTATAATCAGCCACACTCAGGATATGAATAATATGGCGCCTCAGCTCGAAGACTATCAGCATATTAAGGAGAAGATTGTTGATTATTTATCTCGGCAAGGATTCTCCGAAAAGAAGCTGCTGCAAAAGGTGACTGACCTGAAGCGCCATTACCCGCGCACCCAGCGGTATTTTTTCTATACTCCGGAGCATGTCCAGCGGGTGATTGATGAATTGAAAGAAGCTGGTCTGATTGACGATCGTCGGTATGCCGAAGAAGTGTTACGGCAGTTGCGTGACCGGAAAGACGGTGTTCATCGCATTAAACAAAAGATGTATCGCCGATTAATTCCCAAGCAGATCATTGAAGATGTGCTCCGTGGGTGGCAGACTGAAGGTCTACCCCAGGATTACACCGCTATCATTCGTGAGACAAAAAGAAAGCTTGAACGCTTGCGGGAAAAACATCCATCAAAAAAGGAAGCGTATAAGATTAAGTCAAAATTATTCGCTTTCCTTGGCCAGAAGGGGTATACGGTAGAAGAAATAAAAGACATAATCATCCAAGCTGAAAAATTAATAACTTGATTAAAACTTGATAATAAGAGAAAATATAAATGTGAATACAGTAAAGGTATTATTTTTTTTAGTCATTATTCTGGGAGTAGCAGCGCTCTTTCGTTTTTCATTTTTGTCATCAATTCCACCGGGTATCCATCCTGATGCAGCTGCTAATGGGATTGATGCCTGGGATGCATTGGTTCATAATAATCGACAAGTTTTTTATGAAGGCAATTCTGGCCGTGAGGGGCTTTTTATTAATTTCATTTCGTACTCATTTGATTGGTTTGGTCCGAGTTTAGTGGCTTATAAATTACCCGGATGTTTGATCGGGCTTCTTTCGGTATTGGGGATGTATTTTCTTGGAAAAGAGATTACCCAAAAGCAATACGGGGGTTTGATTGCATCTTTTTTGATGGCAACATCTTTCTGGATGGTCATATTTGATCGTACTGGATTTCGCGCCACTCTTTCGGTCTGTTCTGTAATTTGGGTATCATTTTTTTTATTACGCGCGTTTCGTACGACTCAATGGCATGATTATGCACTTGCTGGCATTTTTTTAGGCGTTGGGTTGCATAGCTATACTTCATTCCGCTTTATGCCTTTGGTTGTGGTGGCTGCGTATGGGTACGCGCTTTGGGCATGGCGAAAATTGAAAAATGCCTCGTGGCTCCATATATTTCAATTGCATAAATATTTCATTCTAACCGTCGTCATTGCATTATTTATTTTTAGTCCGTTACTTCAGTATTATCTTGTCCATCCGGAAACATTTATGGGACGCGCACATGAAGTATCGGTATTTACCCAGTCAGAAACTTCGAAACATTTATGGCAAAGCACAACTTCAAATTTATTATTTTTTAATATTTCTGGCGATCCGAACTGGCGGCATAACGTGGCTCGGTTGCCGGCCCTCGATACACTCCTGGGGGCATTTTTTTTGGCAGGGGTTGCCATTGTTGGATATTCACTCATAAAAAAAAGAGAATCAGCGCCTGACACTTCTACTCAGACACGCGTGGCAAATTTTTTTATGTTATGCCTATTGGGCATGATGATTATTCCAGCGGCGATAACCTATTCTCCGGGCGGCATCCCTCATGCCTTACGAATTATAAATACCGCGCCAGCTGTTTACCTCCTTGTGACCATTGCCGCGGTGACCATCTATGAACGAGTAAAGAATTCTGGGGTTGTTCAACGTCCGATTCTTCTTATGAGCATTACCTTGCTGGCTACCTATCTGGTCACCTTCAATGCAGTACTCTACTTCATGCGCTGGGGAGACAATGGTCAGGTAGCGCACGAATTCAGCGAAGATTACACGCATGTCTCAGACTATATCAAGGATTTGTCGGCTACCGGGAGTACGGTTTTACTTGTGTCCGATAGCAGTGAACTGCAATTCTTTTTACTTGCAGTAAAAAATGTAATCATCACGTCAAAATTTGAAGCAGTGGAATTTGAAACGTCACGTCCTGACGTCGTTGTATTTTCGAATTTTGGACAAAATAATATACGTGATCGCGAAATATTGATTACTCAGGGCATGCAAATGTCGAGTGGTTTGACTTTTGGCAGAGGGGGGCACACCGTGGTTGTTTTTTCAAGGTAGTTTGATTACCAGTTGCATTAAAAGATGCAATTAATGTATGGTTGTTGTTTTTATTTTCAAATTATCCTCCCATAGGTAACCTTGTCTGCCAAGGAGCAATCGTTAAACTTTTTGTCAAAACAAAAGCGTCCACTCGTCTTAGGGACTTAAGTAATATCCTAGCATTGATCAGGGTAGTTTGTCGGCTGATCGCTATTCATATTCTATCTTGCTTGACAGGATGCAATAAATAGTGTTTAACTCAAACGGCTGTACTAGATCGACCCCTTAGTCGACCTCCATGTCGCATATAGATATTCTGTAAAAAATGTGCTTGAAGATATACCCCCTTTCCCCCCGTCCTGCGTTGATAGTCAGCCTGCATGAAAATTTGACTATACTATGATAAGTTTTATCACACGGGATGACCAGCATTCTCGGCTCTGGAAGGAGCTGGAAAAAGAGAAGGTCATTTCACATGAAGATTACAAATCAGCAGTGAAGCGCGCCAAGCGGACCGACCGGCATATTGCCGAGGTTCTCTTTGAGGTGGATCGGGCATCTCAGGATAAGTTGCTTAAAATTTTTTCGACTTTTTATAATTTGCCAGCCGTTGATTTGCACAATAAAGTGATTGCTCGGTATGTGTTGACACTTATTCCTAAGGAAGTGGCTGAGCAACATTCCATCGTTGTATTCAAAAAGAAGGATCAGGTGATTCATATTGCCACGACGAATCCCGATAACGAGCAAGCTATCGATTTTATCAGGAAAAAAACCGGTCTCGAACCGTTGGTGCATTTGGCCAGTCAGTCCGCTATCCAATCCGCTATTCGGAAATATCAGAGTGAAATAAAATCAGAGTTTGCAAAAATTGTTGAGGATAGTATCCAAGAAGCGCTCAATTCTGATGAGTCGCCGGAAAAAATTGCCCAATTCGTTCCCGTGATTAAGATGCTCGACACGGTCATTGACCAGGCCCTAACCCAGAATGCTTCCGATATTCATATTGAGCCTGGAGCTGATGCGGTCGTTATTCGCTACCGAGTTGATGGCTTGCTGAAGAAAATCGTTGAGTTACCCCGGGAGATCTTGCCTCCACTTCTCACCAGAATCAAATTGCTGTCGAGTGTTAAAATCGATGAAAACCGTTTGCCACAAGACGGCCGTTTCACAGTTGTCCACGAGAATCGTGAAGTGGCTATCCGTACGTCCATCATTCCCACACTGCACGGCTCTAAAGTGGTGATGCGCCTGCTTGATCGTAAACGACAGGAGTTTACTTTGCAGAAGCTCGGTCTCAATAAGCGGGATTATATGACTGTGCGTGATGAGATTACTAAGCCGCATGGTATGGTATTGGTCACCGGGCCGACTGGTTCGGGGAAAACCACCACGCTTTACGCAATTTTACAGCTGACCAATAAGGAGGGGGTTAATATCAGCACTATTGAGGATCCGATTGAGTATGGTTTACCTGGCATCAATCAAACGCAGGTCAATCCAGCTGCTGGTTTAACGTTTGCTAATGGACTGCGCTCGCTATTGCGCCAAGACCCCAATATTCTGATGGTTGGGGAAATTCGTGATACCGATACTGCGGCAATCGCCGTGAATGCTGCTATGACGGGTCACCTCGTTCTGACAACTCTCCATACCAATTCCGCATTCCAAGTCCTTGAGCGATTAGTCGAGATGGGCGTGTTGCCATTTTTGGCCGCCTCCGTTACACGTCTGGTAATCGGTCAGCGCTTGCTCAGGCAGATTTGCAGCCGGTGTCGGACTCGCGTAGAACCAAAGAAGAAACTACTTGAGCGTTATCAGCCGCTTTTCAAAATTAATGAAGCTTTTAATAAATTAACTAACCTCGGGCTACTGAATCCGGAAAAGCCACTGAGCCACCTCCCGTTCTATTATGGGAAGGGATGTGCTCACTGCAATCAGACTGGCTATCGCGGACGACTTGGCGTATTTGAAATTTTGAAAGTTGACGACCGACTGCATCAGGCAATTATTCGCGATCCGTCTGCCGATTCGATCAAGAAAGCCGCTCTGGACGCTGGGGCAACGACAATGGTTGAGGATGGGCTGCTCAAAGTTTTCCAAGGGCAAACCACTTTTGAGGAGTTGGTTCGCGTAACGAGAGAATAATAGTATGATATTCAAATACACTGCACTCGACAAAAAAGATGCCTTTACCAAAGGTGTGATTGAGGTAAAGAGTGAGAAGGCGGCTCGTGCTCAATTAGAGAACGAAGGCTTTATGATTGTCAGCTTGAAGGCTGAAAAGTCAGAACGGTTTTCCGCATTTAATAATGTATTTCAGACAGTCGGGCGAGTCGATAAGATTTTTTTCACCCGCCATCTTTTCACTATTCTCGAATCAGGCATTCCGCTTGATCAAGCGATTAAAATAACCAGCGAGCAAACACCGAATAAGAAATTTAGTGAAATCCTGGACGACATACATAAGAATTTGCAGCACGGACAGACGTTTCATTTTGCGCTGTCCCAACATCCCCAGTATTTCTCAAAGTTTTTTACGAGTTTGATTCGGGTCGGGGAGTGGAGTGGAAAATTGGATGAGGTACTCTCGTATTCTCTGGAGCAGCAAGAAAATGATTTTGAATTGGTGACGAAAACCCGGTCTGCTATGATTTATCCCGCGGTGATCCTGGCCGCTCTCATTGTTATCTTTATTTTCATGATGACCTTTGTCGTCCCGAAAATTACTGAAGTGCTGACTCAGTACGAGGTTGAATTACCCCTTTTGACTAAGATCATTATTGGTCTTAGTGAATTCGTCATTCATTATGGTCTTTTTTTGATTCCGGCATTCGGTTTGTTCTGGTACATTTTTCATAAATGGAAAAGCACGCCAAAGGGTAAGCGTCAGTGGGACAGTTTGATTCTGTCGCTGCCTCGGGTAAAACAAATTGTTGCTGAATTTAATCTCGCCCGCATCAACCGGTCATTGAGTGCGCTACTGAAAAGTGGCATGCAGATAGATCAGGCGCTTGCACTTACCGCTGACGTCACCAATAACAGCCATTATGCTACCTCCCTCAAAGAGAGTATCAAATTTGTACAAAAGGGAATTGCGTTCTCTGAGACCCTGCGGGGCTACCCGCATTTGTACCCACCGATTACCGTGCAAATGATTTATGTGGGAGAGCGGACGGGAAAATTTGATCACATGTTGTCTCGATTAGCCGTTTTTTATGAGAAAGCTGTCTTGACTGCCTCAAGCAATCTCGCGTTGGTGATTGAGCCAGTGTTATTGATTACTATTGGATTAGCTGTGGCCCTGATGGCCATCGGCATCCTGACTCCTATTTGGAATTATGCTCAAACGATCTAATATGCTATTGCCCCTGAATCAGAAGGCCTTCACGCTCATTGAGTTGCTGGTGGTGATGAGTATCGTAGGAATCATTTCCGCGGTCGGCTTTCCCGCCTTTGCTGCGATGCAAAAGAATATTAGCCTGAAAAACTATACCAAAGAAATAGTCAGCAATTTGCGCCACGCCCACAATTTAGCGGTTGCGTCACAAGACGGTGAGAATCATGGTATTTATTTCTTGGAGAAAGAGTATGGCACCTGTGAACAAAACTGTACCATCCATACCGCCGCGTATGACATTGCCAATGGCGTAGAAGTACTACAGGGATCGGGTGATTCAGTTATTTTTGACCGGCTAACAGGTAATACTTCTGCTCAAACAATTGTGGTCGGATTTGACGGTGGGAAACAAAATACGATTGTTATCGACGCGTCGGGTCGTATCACGACGCTCTACTAATATGACCAAGCAATCAAACCAGGGGTTCAGCGTGATCGAGGTGCTGATCAGTTTGGGGATGATCACGCTGATCGTTGCCAGCATTGGCGCCGCCCTGACTGCTAATAATCGATTGGGCCAGGCAGGCAGTACCAAGGATCAAGCTTTGGCCTATGCTCGAGAAAGCATGGAGGTCGTCGCTCAACAGGCAAATTCATTCTTTGCACAATGCCCAGGCAATCTGAATTGCTGGATCGCATTTGATAGTACCCAGCCGTACTTCATTACCGACGCCAATACGTTGGTAGCGGGGACTGAGACGCTGAACACGGGCCAGATGACGATGACTCGCAGCATTACCTTCACTGATCTGCGGCGTGACGCCAATGGTGACATAGTTGCATCGGGGGGAACGGTTGACCCAAGCTCAAAAAAGGTGACGGTCGTCGTGTCCTGGGTGCAGCACGGCCAGTCAAAGAACGTAACGTTGAGCACAATTCTTACCCGATGGAAGAATGTATAGTATGAACAATGTAATGAAAAATCAGTCCGGCTATACGTTGATGGAGCTCTTGGTGTACCTGAGTATTGTCACCGTGAGCGTGCTGGTATTCACCACGTTTGTGGTTAATGTGACGAAAAATTCAGCACGCGCAGAAATGAGGCAGGAATTGCAGGAAAATGCTCGTGTAGTGAGCAATCGTCTTATTCAGAATATCCGGCAGGCGGCCAGTGTTGATCAGGCCAATTCAATCTTTGATGTGCCCAGCGGCACCCTGGCGCTGAACCAAGCGGTAGGAGCAGACATTACATTTCGTCTGGTCAATAATACGGTGGTGTACAACGATGGCACCACTGATTATGTCTTGACCAGCAACCGTGTGAAAGTAACTACGATGCAATTTTCTCACACAGTTGATTTGGTAAAAGTCGAATTGACTTTCGAACAGCCGAATGACTCATCCCAATCATTCACCCTGCACACGGCGGCGCTTGCCCGGCAGTCAATTTATTAATGCGTATGCACGTCATTTCCTCTAATCAACGTGGAGCCATCGCTGTCATCTCACTGATGATCATCGCGAGCTTTGCTTTGGCCGTGATCACCACGGTCAGTCTTACTTCGATGAACGTATTTCGGGGTGCGGACGCAGGTATTGATACGGATCAAACTTTTTATGCGGCAGAGGCGGGGATTAATGAGGGATTGTATGAGCTGAATATCGATCCGTCGCCGCATGAATTTTGCCTGGGTTTTGATGCCATTACGGTGAATTGTGACGATGCGGCGATACGCGATAAAGTGCGGGTAACCATTACCGCAAATGGATACAATCGGACCATTACTTCAGTCGCACAGGATGCATCCGGCAAAGAACGAACGCTTCATATCGAGGTAACGACCTCGTCAATTTCAGTGCCATTGCAATATGCGGTACATTCGGGCCGGGGTGGATTCATCCTTGATAATGGCGCGCAAGTAAAGGGACCGATTTATTCTAATGGAAATATTGAGGGCTCAAATACCTCACTTATCACTGGAGAAGTGCAGGTCGCTAATGAGCCAACGCCTAGCCCGAAACAAGAGAGTCACCCTTTACCGTACTCAATCGCTCAGGATGCGGCACACCTCAGGGTGGCGCAGCAGATTGTTCCGCCAGTCACTGAACGGCTTACCAAGGTCAGCCTCTACATCCAACGATCATCGAATCAACAACTACCGGAGCTTCCTGGGACGCCGTATCAAGTAAAAATTGTCCGTGATATTGCGGGGTCTCCGGATCTCACCCAAGTCGTTGCGCAGCAACAAATCAGTATCCCGAGAGATATTGACTGGGTACCTATTACATTCACTCCCGCACCATTATTAACCTCAGGACAACCGTATTGGATTGTTGTTGGCGCCACTGCTCAAACTAATGCAACTCGGTACATCATCTGGGATTACAATGATAATCCTGACACCTATGCTGATGGGGCAGCAAAATATTTTGATAATACGACAGGTACTTGGAATACCATTGCGGGGGATTTCTCCTTTCAGACATTACTGGGTATTGGTGATACCTTCGTTAAGGACGGGACGGTCAATGGTGATATTACCGCGCACTCGATTATTAATGTTAGCGGGACGGGCTCACGCACCTCGGGAGCGGGTGTCAATCCGCCCCGTGTCGATTACCCGATAACCGATGCTGACATTAACGACTGGAAATCAGGTGCTCAAGCCGGGGGTGAACTGAACTGTGGTCCAGGCTCAGCATGTACCAAGGATGCAAATGGGGACGTTACCATTACTGCGAATATGAGCATCGGTCCAAATGTTGTGCATGGGAATTTGAATATTAATAGTGGAGTTTCCATAACCGTATTGGGGAATCTGTATGTTGAAAAAAATATAACGTTTAATCCGCCCGCCGGTGCAACCATGATAGTTGGCCCAGCCAATACACCAGCCGCACGGGTAGTGGTTGCTGAAGGCCAGATCAAAATTAAGAACAACGACATTCTCAGCGGTTCCGGGCATGTGCGGAGCTTTCTCCTGATGGTTTCGCTTGACGATTATCTGACTTCTGGGGAGATCGCTATCAGCCCTTCGAATAATAGTAGTTCAGTGCTTTTCTTTGCGCCGAAAGGTTTTGTTGAAATGGCCAATGGCACCTTCCTCAATAGTGCCACTGCGTATATTATCCACCTTGAGAATGCCATAATCGAGTACAATGAGAACCTGTCCGGTTTCACCGTGCCTGATCCCACACCAGCCCCGATTGTGATTATCCCCGGACAAGGCTGGGAAGAGCAGTAATCTATTTCCTACATTAGTGTCGTCGTGTGCCTATACCTGTGGTGGTACATTTTTTTGAGTTGCAAAAAGCGCCCCTGTTTACAATTTCGTTAGGCAGGAGCAAAATATATATATGAAAACAGTTGGCATTATTTTTGGTGCAGCGGTTATAGCAGTCATTGTTATTTGTGTCCAAGCACCGCGGGCAGCTGGGGAGATCGGGGATTGCCCCGCGGGCTACGAATTTCAGCCCTCCAGCGGGGTAGGCTGTGTCCAGATCAACTGCAACGATGTCGAGAACGGCCACTGGTCATACACCAGCGCCTGTATTTGCGGTTCAGCAGGCAGTATTTATGAGGATCCAACTGATCCGAACAAAGGGTGTTATTATGACAGGGACTATGCGGCTTGTCCTGGATGCCTCTATGCCTGCGTCCATACTGATGAAGCGTGTCCGGACGAGACGCCTCCGACTACCAATACAAACGCCAGTTCAAACGTAAATGCGTCCGTAAATACTAACGCCGCCTCAACTAATAGCGCTAGCGGTAATACCAATCAGTTGGTAAATCAGAATAGTAATACATCGCTGACTACGGCTGGTGTGGGCAGTACTGCGAGTTGTACCGAGGAATGCAATAAATACCTGAGGGGCAAAAGGAATGCATCAGTTGTGTCCGCAACTGGTGAACCTCCGGACTGCGCTTGTCAGATCGATGTTCAAGCGGGCGGGGCGGTAACGCAAACTATTAAGATAGAGGGACCAATAGAAACAACGTATACGTTTGATCCATCGTCCGGCGCGCTGCTATCCCGGGTGACAGTGAATCGCCGGGATGAAATCGAAAAGATCCGCAAGCGTCTTGGCTATCGTTATACCGAGGCTGAGATTGACGCACTGCTTGCGCCAGAGAAAATTGACGCGTGGTTCCAGAGCCAGACGCAAAACATTAGGACAACAACTAATTTGCTCAATCCGCAGTTCTGGTGGCAGCACGTGGTGGCAATACTTGATCACGGGTTTGATGGCAATAGCGCTGATTTTGTAGACACGTACCAATTTGGCAGGTGCGGCGATTCAATGCAGTGGCTCGAGCGTGATTTGTCGGGCCAATTACGCTTGGGCGATGACGCAGACGAACCTGGTCAAAAACACGAAGCGATGCTTTCAATCACTGGAGAAAAATATGGCAACATGTTGAACCACACTTCATTGCTTATTCGGCCCGCCGGCATTACCAATGCGGAGTGGGAGGACATCGTCAGAGAACTGAAGCAATTATCTGGCGGTACCGAGGATAATCCTGGCATTCAGCCAGGCGGTTTACAGAATATTGATCCGCGTTTGCTGGATGCAAAAGTTTTAGACCCATATAAGAAACAAATAACCACCGTGCGTGAATTCATTAAAGGCTGGTCATATATCCGTATTAGTTAGTCTATGAAAAAGATTCGTATTATCACCATCATTGTGGGTTGTCTGGTCATTGTCCTCGCAGCAGGAGCAATTGTGCTGCGCCATGTCCCGGCGGTGACGTATGCGGTTGAGGATGTGGACACTACTGCTCACTGGGGATCGATTTCTGGATCACTGAGTTACCCGAGCGATTTTATCCCAGCCTTAGGCGTTTGCGCTCAAACGAAGAATGCGACCGAACAATATTGCACCTACAAAATGTTAGAGGATGATAAATATACTAATGGTGTTGGCTATTCTATTGCGGTTCCGCCGGGTGCGTATACCGTATTCAGCCATGAAGTGACGGAGTTGAACGCGTTGACTGGTTATCAGGACGGTGATTACCAAGCTTTTTACTCAAAGTTTGTTACCTGCGGCGGTACCAGTGATTGCACCTCTCACACGCCGGTTGTTGTAACGGTCGAGCGCAACCAAGACCTCGAAAATATTGACCCGATTGATTGGTATAATATTTAATTAAGAGACACATATGGACCAAGTGTCACAACCCGTGCCATTACCGTATTCAAAAAGTATATTTAAGCAGTGGTGGCTGTGGTTAATTATTGTGGCTATTCTTATTGCAGTGTTGTTTATTCCGTATATCTCGGTGCCGGCGAGTTGCATGCCATGCCCGGACACCGCGACGAATTGTCCGGCGTGCCCGACGTACCAGCAAAATTTAATTGAGTATTGGTTTACGTAGGCCAATAGAGCAACCACTCAAGGGAAAGTATCATCACCAGTATGGGCCAAAAATTTGTTATTTATTTCTGCCTGTCTGTCGGGGCCGCTATTGGCGGATATATCCCAGCGCTGTGGCATGACAGCATTTTTTCGCCGTGGTCAGTGATTCTTTCGGCGGTGGGTGGCATAGTGGGGTTATACGTCGGTATTAAAATCAATCAGGCGATCGGCGGGTAGTCATGATTGACTTTTAGCTTCACATCGCGTATAATAGGTCTAATCGTAAAAAACCACTGGGAAAGGTCTGCCATTACGGCCGATCTTTTTTGAATGCTTTTTCGACAATGTACCACGTATGATTCATATACCGCGCAGCGACGTTAATAGTGTTAACGCGCTCCATATTGCCGCACGGAAACTACATATCGAAGTTGAAACAATCGACTCCGATGCAGGATTGCATCTCTTTAAACATCAGGGCAAGCGTTTTTTTGTGCGCCAACATATTCCTGACCTGAATTCATACGTGGCCTCGCGGGTAATTAATAATAAATACTTAGCAAAAAAAATTCTTCTTAAAAACAATATCTCCGTACCCAGCGGCGTGACTTTTTCAAATCTTCATAAAGTTCTGTTGAGCTTGAGAGAGGGTAGTATTAAATATCCACTGGTGGTCAAACCAATTGAAGGTTCAATGGGCGAGGCAGTCACGGTAGACATCCGCAGTGAGGATTGGCTTGGTGTGGCAATCCAAGAAGTGTATAAATATAATCGTCGGCGTTGGGGCAGGCCGGGATCATTTTTAGTTGAACAGTATATACCTGGTCATGACTATCGATTTTTAGTTCTCGATGGCAGAGTACTGACTGCATTGATGCGCAAACCAGCCTATGTAATCGGCGATGGGGTACGCACCATTCAGCAACTGATTGTTGAATATAATAATCAGCCGGGGGTGGCCAAGGATCAACCGCTTTGCCCGATTGTCATTGATTATGAATTGCATCGGAACTTGGTGAGTCAGCAGCTGACACTCGAGACCGTTTTGCCACACGCAAAGCAAATATTTTTGCGGCGGAATGCGAATGTGAGTACGGGCGGACGCTCGTTTGAGTGCTTTGATAAAGCTGCGCCGGAATATCTGAAATTAGCTGCCCGGATCGGTGAAATATTCCAGTTGCGGTTCTTTGCGGTTGATCTGATCGCCCGAGACATTAGCCTGTATGAAAAGTTTGCGGTGATTGAAATTAATGATACCCCGGGCTTTGATATCCACGAAGCCCCGTACCGCGGCAAGCCGTTTCCGGTGGCAGAACATATCGTGCGGGCGATGTTTCGGGATACAACAGGTGGTAGGGCGTGACAAAGCCCCCTTTTTCTGCTACGATGTCGTTTCATGACAAATGATTCGGTAGTATTACGATTTTCAGATGTTAGTTACGCCTACGACCGCGGTCACAAAAAACTGCTGGACGAGGCGTCTTTTTCGGTTCGTGCGGGCAGTCGGATAACCCTGATGGGCCAGAATGGCGCGGGGAAAAGCACGATTTTTAAATTAATTACTGGTGAGGTCAAGCCCAATGACGGTCAGATATTTCGTACCCCGGCTGATGCGACGGTGGGGATTGCGCGTCAGACCATGCCACGAGAAGCATTGCCATTGACCGTGCGGGAATATTTTGCCACGGCGTTTAAGGAGATTCAATATAATCTGGATAAGTTGATTGCAAATGTTTTTGAAGTCGTTAATCTCGATATTCCAATTACTAAAACTGTAAAAGAATTATCCGGTGGCGAACAAGCACGGTTGCTCTTAGCGCATGCCTTGATTCAGGAGCCTGACATACTCTTGCTCGATGAGCCAACTAACAATTTAGATCAGCAGGGGATTGATCATCTCACCACGTTTCTTATCATGTATACCAAGACGTGCCTGGTGATATCTCATGACGCCGATTTTTTAAATGCGTTTAGTGATGGTGTTTTATACCTGGACATCCATACTCAGAAGGTAGAACAGTATACCGGGAATTATAATGATGTGGTTGAGGAAATCAGTCAGCGAATTGAGCGGGAAAATTTATTGAATGCTCGCATGCAGCGGCAAATAAAAGAGAAGCGCGCGCAGGCAGAAGTGTTTGCCCATAAGGGCGGTAAACTTCGGTTTGTGGCTAAGCGCATGCGTGAAGCAGCGGAAACTGCGGAGGAAAATATTGTGAGTGTGCGCAAAGAAGACAAAACGATCCGCCCCTTTACGATTCCCGTACAAGACTTTGATATTCATTTCCACGGAAAAATTGTGGAGATGTCCGGTGTGTCATCCATGCAGAATCACAAGATCGTTGAAAAAAAGATTGACTTGACCATCCGCAAAAACATGCACGTGGTGATTGCCGGTCCAAATGGTATAGGTAAGAGCACCTTGTTGGCGCAGCTGGTATCGGGTACCGCGCCTCATGCCAAGGTTTCCCCAGAAGTAGTTGTGGGGTATTACCAGCAAGACTTTGGCAATATGGATATGGATCAAATCGCCTTTGATGCATTGAAGAGTGCCATGGCGAAGCAAGACGATCACCGCTTGCGCTCTACCGCCGCAGGTTTTCTTTTGGATGGCGGAATATTATCACAACCAATCCGTGCCTTGTCAGAAGGGCAAAAGGGGTTACTGTCATACTGCCGCTTGGTGCTCCAGCAGCCAGGACTTTTGGTTTTAGATGAACCAACTAACCATATAAATTTTCGTCATTTACCGGTGCTGGCAAAAGCGCTGGACGAATATCAGGGCGCCTTGATCATGGTTTCGCATATCCCAGACTTTGTCGCACAGATACGGGTGGATACGGTGATTGATTTGGAAAAGGTGTAGCTAAAGGGTCTTTTGATAATAGTAGTTTGCAATAATGAGGGAGTACTAGCACAGTCCATTATTTTTTGTTATGATAGTTAACCCTACCGACTCAATAGCTGGTAGTTTTAAATAAGCATTTTACTAATAAAATTAGTCTATTATATGAATAACGAGCTGCATCGTACTGACGAAACCATCAAGCATCCCTATGATTGGAATGCAAAATTGGTTCGTTATTTCCTTAATAATTCACGTCTTGTTTGGCTTATCATCGCTGCCATTATAATTGGTGGCCTTTTTGCCTTGCTGAATTTTCAGCGTCAGGGATTTCCACAGGTTTCCCCGAAAGTTGCACTCGTACAAACTATTTATCCTGGAGCCACCGCTGACGAAATGGAACGTCAAGTAACTGGATTGATTGAGGCGGCTGTTAAAGATGTGAAGGGGCTCAAAGAAACCTCTTCAACGTCCGCTAATAGTTTCTCAAACGTGGTTGTTACGTTGGATGAATCCGTTAATCTTGATACTGCTGTTCAAGATATTCAATCAAAAGTACAGTCCATCCAGGCCGATCTTCCGGCCGATGCGGAGCCGCCGAAAGTGCAAACATTTGCCACCTCAGGTCCTGCCTTTATTTTTGGCGTGACCCATGAAAGCGGAGATATGGATACTATTCGGCATTCGGCTGATGATTTGATCCAGGGGTTATCGGACGTTGAGGGAGTAAAGACGGCTTCACTGGCCAATGAAGCGCCAGAGCGGATTGTGATTACGTTTGATCCCGCCAAGATGGCGGTTCAGGGAGCGCAATTACAGATTCTGCAGTTAGCACTCCAGGGCGCAAATGTTAATTTTCCAGCCGGTACACTCGACCTGGAAGGGAAAACGCAATCGGTTATTTCTGTCGGCGCCTTTACGACGCTTGATGAAATCTCAAATTTGATTGTCGGCGTCAATCCGCGCACACGCCAGCCTATCCGCGTCCAGGACATTGCCGAAGTACGGCGTGGGTTTGCCTCCGATGTGAATATTGATCGGTTTGGTTCGATTGACAATGGACAATTAGTGAGTCATCCGGGCGTACTAGTCAACGTCGAAGTGACGGCCGAGGCTGATGTGATCAAAACTAAAAAAGCAATTGACGAGCACCTCGCGGTCATGGAGACGGACGGAGAGTTAGATGGGGTAACGGTGGCAGAGCTGAGCAATGTCGCCCGCGACACACAGGATCAGATCGGTGAAATCGTGGATGGCGCGATTGGCACAGAAAAAAACGTGTATATGCTCGGTGGTATCCAGCTGCTCTTTATAGCCATGTTACTTTTTGTTAATTGGCGAGCAGCTATTGTTGCCGCTCTGGCGATACCGTTGTCAATGTTATTTACTTTTGCATCGCTTGCAATTACCGGTACCGAGCTGAACACCATTGTGTTGTTTTCGTTAATTCTCGTACTCGGTTTGATCGTTGACCCGGCCATCATCATGATCGAGTCGATTCAGCGGTATCGCGATTTGAAATACGGTGCGGTTGACGCTGTCTTAGAATCGGGTCGCCGCTATGGCGCCTCGCTCTTCATGGCAGTGTTGGCTTCGATGATTGTATTTGCCCCATTTGGAGTTGTATCTGGGATATTCGGCGAAATCATTAAATACATACCATTGACCGTACTTCCGGCATTGATTGCTTCCTATATTATTCCGATTGCGATTTTGCCGATGTTATCGAAATGGTTGATGAAATCCCGATCCACAAAAGCCGGTGAAACCGCGATGAGCGGTGAAGATGAGGGGCTCTGGCGAATTGCTCGCTGGTTTATGTCAGTCAGTGGTACACTCCTCGCAAAACGTTGGCGCCAAGTAGTTACCCTAGTGGTGGCGTTGCTCTTGGTGGCTGGTTCGTTGGCGATTGTGGGTATGGGGAAAGTACAAATTGTACAATTCTCAAAAGCTAAGGACAATCCGTATTTGACGATTGACGCTCGATTTCCTAAGGGTTTAACCTTCGCCGATCGTTCAGCTGTTGGCGCAGAGCTTGAGCAATTGCTACTTAATGAATCCGGCGTGGCTAAATATTTTTACTATCAGCAGAGCCGCGATGGTTTGTATTTATTTGCCGAGCTAAAAATAAAAGCCGATCGGGACGAGACACAGACCAGCAAGGAAATCGTGAGGCGGCTTCGAGCGTCAGCCAAAGACATTACTCATCTAGATGATATTATCATCAATGAACTTGGCACTGGTACTCCTGAGCCGGATTATCAGATTCAAGTGCAGCTCAATGATAATGATCCGGCCGTACTCGAAACCGCCGCCAAAGAGGTTGGAGATTATCTCCGCTCATTGGAGCATATTACGCGCGTTGACGATGGTTTTACTGGCAAAGATGAATCAGAAGTACGAGTCATCCTTGATCGGATGCGGGTGCAGGTAGCCGGCTTATCCAGTTATGAAATTGGTCAGCAGTTGAAAGCAGTTATCGGCGAAACCACCGTGACAAAATATACCGGCGAGGGTGGTTCAGCTGACGTCATATTAAAGAACGGTGCGTTACCAGCAGACCTGGATGCGATTCGAAATCTGCCGCTCGTGAGTCAGGCTGGTCAAGTCGTTCGCGTCTCGGACGTGGCCACGGTGGAGGAGAGTTCAACCGCGGGCGTGATTCAGCGCTTTGACGGATTGCGGTATGTCAGTGTACGCGCTCGAATCGATGACAGTAAGAATTTAGTTGCAGTACAGCAAAAGTTCAATGAGTATTTGACCGATGAGAAGTTAGATCAATTGGGCATTGATAGCCGAGATTCACGCGGTGAGTTTGATGACATTGCTAAATCATTTCAGGAATTAGGCATGGCGCTGGCGGCTGCCATTTTGATGACTTATATCTTCTTGGCGCTGCAATTCAAATCATTTACCCAGCCATTGGTCATGCTTATCACCGTGCCACTGTCTCTGACCGGCGTATTCCCTGCGCTCCTATTGACTGGTTCTGATCTCGGATTTCTCGAATTACTTGGCGTCACGATTCTCGTTGGTATTGTGGTCAGCGTGGGCATTTTCCTGATGGATTACGCCAATCAATTAGTGAAGGAGCGAGGCTATTCTGCAAAGGATGCGATTATCCAGGCCACGGGCGTGCGGTTCCGGCCGATTGTGCTGACAAAATTGGTGGTTATTGGTGGGCTCTTACCTTTGGCATTTGAATCAGAGTTCTGGCGCGGTTTGGCCGTCGCCATCATCGGTGGCATTGCCTTGTCTGGATTCCTCTCATTGATTGTTCTGCCGATTCTCTATGTGTGGATCCAGGCGGGTCGCGATCGGTTGCATGGCAAAGGCAATCATACGATTGGATAAATCGTGATTACCATCACACTTTCGCAAGCCCGGTGTAGCAGCCGGGCTTTTACTTAGTAAAGTAAAATTTGCAAGAATGAGGGTACTGTGTTATTTTTTGTCTGTCCAAAACATGTGTCAATGAACCCCAACCAGCTCTTTTTGAAGGAGGTGATTATTTGAAAACATGGCAAGCATTGCTCGGGCTTTTTAGCCTGGTGATTGCTGTCGCACCAAGCGACCTCAACCCGCTATTGCTGTGGGAACCGTACCGTATGTTGATTAATGGTTTTCTTATGAAATACCCTCAGCTGTGGTTCGCGGTCTGGATGAGCGCGCTGTTTAGCAGCATTTACTTCGGGCTTCGGTCAGAAGCCCAGTATGTGGATGGCGTTAAACGCCAAGCCGCCTAAAGCGGTTCGTCCCTCCGGGATTATTCTCGGAGGGTGCTTTTTTACTTATTTCAAGAAAGGTATGCTAAAATACACCCATGAATATCTTCGATAATCTGAATACAGCCCAGCGCCAGGCCGTGACGCACACTGACGGGCCGCTCTTGATCGTGGCCGGCGCCGGTACTGGCAAAACCACGGTGGTGACCCAGCGTATCGCTTGGTTGGTATTGGAAAAGAAAGTTCCTACGGATAATATTCTCGCCCTGACTTTTACGGAGAAAGCCGCCGGTGAAATGGAAGAGCGGGTGGATGTACTCTTGCCCTATGGCTATGTGGATTTGTGGATTTCCACATTCCACTCATTTTGCGAACGGATATTGAAGGACAGCGCTATTGAAATTGGTTTGCCGCCGGATTTCAAGTTGCTTAATGAAACAGACCAGGTGATGCTGGTGCGCAGGAATCTAGACCGGTTTGACCTCAATTATTACCGTCCTTTAGGTAATCCCACGAAATTCGTCCAGGCACTGGTCAAGCATTTCAGCCGGGCAAAAGACGAAAACGTACTACCGGAAGATTATTTAGCATACGCCAAAACCCTGCAAATGGATCGGGACGACGCAGAAAATACCAAAAAGAAACGAGTGGATGAGGAAGAGGAAATTAGTGAAGAGCAACGTATCAAAGAAGTGGCGAATGCCTATCATATTTATCAGCAGTTATTATTGGAGCAAGGTGCGCTCGACTTTGGTGATTTGATTTTATATACCATTAAGTTATTCAAATCGCGGCCAAAGATTTTAGAAAGGTACCGCAAACAATTTCAATATCTTTTGGTGGATGAATTCCAGGACACGAACTACGCGCAATATGAATTAGTGAAAATGTTGGCGCAGCCAAAGAATAATGTGACCGTGGTCGGGGATGATGATCAGTCAATATATAAATTCCGTGGTGCCGCTATTTCAAATATTTTAGAGTTTAAAAAAGATTTTCCTGATTCAAAAGAAGTGGTACTGACGGAAAACTACCGCACTCGGCAGAACATTCTGGATTTATCCTATCGCTTTATCAAGCAGAATGACCCGAACCGTTTGGAGTATCAATTGTCAAAAGGGAAGATTGATCCGAAAGGCGCACCATTGAAAACCAAAATCAGCAAGAAATTGAAATCCACACGCGAGGGCGAGGGGAGTATCCAGCATCTACATTTCCACTCCCATCTCGAGGAAGCCGCTGGGGTGATGAAGCGGATTATTGAACTACAAGCGGGACAACCCTCCGCCAGAGGCGGATCCGGCTCCGCCGGAAAGCTAAAATGGAGCGACTTTGCAATTCTCATCCGCGCCAATAGTTACGCTAATGAGTTCATGACTGCCGCGACTCGGCTACAAGTGCCGCATCAGTTTCTCGCGTCACGGGGATTGTACAGCCAGCCGGAGATTATGGATATCGTGGCGTATTTGAAATTATTGGACAGCTATCATGAATCTGCTGCCATGTGGCGCGTGCTTAATTTTTCCCATTGGAAACTGCCCATCAAAGATCTGATGGCGTTGTCCCAGCGCGCCTACAAGAAACGCATGTCCCTGTATGAAGCCGTTTCGCAGTCGCGACTAATCGCCGGCATTTCGAAAGAGATGCATCAGGCATTGGAAAAAATATTGAAAATGATTGAGGCGCATACTGAGTTGGCTCGCGTGAAGGGAGTGCTGACGGTGGCACTGCGGTTTATGAAAGACTCGGGGTACCTGAAGCACATCACCGAAGTAAAAGGAGACGAACATATTGAACAGGTTATTCATTTGAATCAGTTTTTCCGGAAGATTGAGGATTTTGAAAATAAAAATGATGATAATTCAGTGCGGCATTTCCTAGAGGAATTTGACGAAGAGCAGGAGTCAGGGGACAGTGGTGCGATGCACCAGCCCTGGGAGGAGGGACCGGACGCGGTGAAAATTATGACTGTCCATGGCGCCAAAGGCCTGGAGTTTCCCTATGTCTTCATCGTTAGTTTGGTGGACAAACGTTTTCCCTCGATCGAGCGCAAAGATCCTATTGAATTGCCTGAAGACTTGATCAAGGAAATAATTCCCGAGGGCGATATCCATCTGCAGGAGGAGCGCCGTTTATTTTACGTAGGCATGACCCGCGCCCGGGACGGACTTTTCTTCACCTCAGCCGATGACTACGGCGGTACGCGGAAGAAAAAATTGTCACGCTTTTTGACTGAGCTTGGGTTTGAGCGAAAAGAATCGACCGAGGAATTTGATACCGTCGAGCGGTTGTCGCCAGCGCCAGAGTCACTCAAAGGCAAGCCGGAGATTTCCTATCTTCAGCAATCAATTCCAGAAAAAGCCAGCTACACCCAGCTCAAGGCATTTGAGACCTGCGCTAAGCAATACAAGTACGCCCATATTTTGAAAGTGCCGGTGGAGGGCCGTCACACCTTCAGTTTCGGCAAATCCATGCACAACACGTTGTTTCACTTTTTCAAACTAATTCAGGAGCGCAGTGCCACGGTACAGGTAGATTTATTTGGCAAACCAGCTACAAAAAAAGACGCGGTGGTCAGTGAAGAAGAGTTGATGCAGTTGTACGACCGTGAGTGGATCGACGACTGGTATTTGTCCAAAGAGCATCGCGAAGAATATTATGCCAAAGGCAAGACGTCACTCCACGAATTTTTTGAGGCGCAACAACCGAATTTTCCCGTACCAGTGAATCTAGAGCAGCCGTTTAATCTGAAATTAGGGGAGTACACCTTCAAAGGCGTGATTGATCGGATCGATCCCGTTGGCAATGATCCGAAGACCGTGGAAATTGTAGACTACAAAACCGGTCGTATCCCAAAAGGCAACAAACTTACCCCGGATGATAAGGAACAATTGATGATTTACGATTTGGCAGCCCGCGAGGTGTTTGGCTTGCAGCCCGTGACACTGTCGTATTATTATTTAGAAAATAATACCAAGCTGTCCTTTAGTCCGGATGAAGCGGATTTGAAAAAATTGCGTGAGAGTTTGCAGGAGCAGATCGTGCAAATCCACCAGAGCGACTTTGCTGCCAACCCAGGGTTCTGGTGCGCCCAATGCGATTTTCGGGATATTTGTGAAGATCGGTGGAGGGGGTAAATAACTATCCTCATGCTGAATCAAGTCCTGAGTAAACGAAGGATCCCAGCATCTCATGTGAGATCCCGAAATTGATCCTGATATTCATCAGGACTTCCAGGTTCGGGATGGGGACTATACAAAATAAGTATGGCAAAAAAACTAGGAGATTTATTACAACGAAGCATCAGGTCGGCGGGGATTGATAAAGAAGTCAATGCGGCGATCGTCTGTACTGCGTTTGATCGGTTATTGGAGGAAAAATACCCCCGGTTGCATGGCCAAGCCCAGGCAAAATTCGTGAAAAATGGTACGCTCACGATTGCCGTTATCAGCTCGGTGGTAGCCCAGGAAATCAAATTGCGAGAGATGGATATCCTTGATTTTCTTCAGGGAAAATTTGGCGAACAGATGGTGCAGCGGCTACGATTTCAGGTGTAATTTATTGGCTAATATTAGCCCCATATAAACGTGTCAGGAATGCTTGGCAGGTGAGGTTTTTTCTGGTATAATTTCAGCAGGTTAGACTGCCTATTTTTTTTCACCAAAAGCTCCCATGTCCCTGAAAAAGTACCTCATTATCATGACCACCGCCACGCTGGTTTCCTGGATTGCCTGGTTGTTTGTTTTCTTTTTTATCAATCCAAACGAAGCGGGATTCGTCGGTTTTGGGCTATTTTACCTCAGCATGCTATGCGCTTTGGTTGGGACGTTTTCACTGTTTGGCTTCTTTGTTCGAGTGTGGTTTACCAAGGAGCAAGTAATATTTCGGCACCTCGGGGTGGCCACGCGGCAGTCATTTTTCTTTTCGATTTTGATTATTGGCACCCTGATGCTACAAGGGGCACGGATGCTCCAGTGGTGGACGGTGCTACTTTTGATTCTTTTTCTTACTATCATGGAATTTTTCTTTATTTCCCGAGCCGCGCCGCGGCGAAATTAGTCTATGCATGATACGCTGAAAAAAATTCAACAGGAAACACTGCACCGGCTGACAACGATTTCGAGCCAAGCTGAATTGGAGTCTTTGGAGATTGCGGTGCTTGGCCGTAAAGGTTCACTGGCTGCGGCTATGCGGCAGATTACCGATTTGCCGGTGAGTGAACGCCCTCGCGCTGGCCAGCTGGCGAATCAGGTGAAACAAGAAATTACCCGAGCGATTGTTGCTGCCAGTAAACGATTTGCGCGCGGTGCTGAACAGGTGCCGGTCATTGACGTGACCTGGCCGGGTGCGGCGTATCCCCTGGGGCACATTCATCCGATTACGCAATTTGTCAACGAGATCGTAGATATTTTTAGTGGTATGGGATTTTCTGTGGTTGAAGGCACCGAGGTTGAAACTGCCGAATACAATTTTGACTTGCTCAATATCCCGAAAAATCATCCAGCGCGTGATCTCTGGGACACCTATTACATTGAAAAGAATTTATTACTGCGAACGCATACCTCGCCGGTCCAGCTGCGCGCCATGACGAAATTGAAAGCGCCAGTGCGCATTATTGCTCCGGGACGCGTCTTCCGCCATGAAGCCACTGACGCCGGACATGAATCGATGTTTTACCAGTGCGAGGGTTTGGTGATCGATAAACATATTTCCGTGGCACATCTGATCGGTACTTTGGATCAATTATTGAAAGCGGTGTATGGCAAACAGGTAAAGACCCGCGTGCGACCTGAGTATTATCCGTTTGTCGAACCAGGATTAGACGTGGACATGCAGTGCTTGATTTGCAATGGCGTCGGCTGCTCGGTGTGCAAACAGCGCGGCTGGCTGGAAATGCTGGGCTCGGGCATGGTGCATCCGCAGGTGCTGAAGAATATGGGCGTGGATCCCGAAAAATATTCTGGGTTCGCTTTTGGTCTGGGCATCGATCGGCTGATGATGCTGAAACACGGAATCAATGATATCCGCCTGTCATACAGCGGGGATCTCAGGTTTCTTGAGCAGTTTTAGTTTTGAGAAGGTAGTAAAGATGAGTAGCTTGTGTAGAGTTTTATGAGTAGGTAGCTCGAAGGAGTAGGTTGTAAGTAGTTATTAAGAGAAAAATTGTGGCGAAAAATTTCGAAAATTTAAAAGTCTGGCAAGAAAGCGTTGATTTGGTGAGTTTAATTTATCGTGAAACAAAAAGATTTCCTCAAGCTGAACAATTTGGGTTAACCAGTCAGATTAGGCGTGCCGTTGTCTCTGTGCCATCGAATATTGCTGAGGGAGCCGGACGGTCATCCAGGCCAGAATTTATCCGATTTATTAATATTTCCCTAGGTTCTCTCAATGAAGTTGAAAGTTTGATACATGTATCGGTGAAACTTAATTTTATTTCAGAGAAAACCTTTCAACAATTAAAAGATAAAATTAATCAACTAGGTATTTCATTAGGTGCGTTTAAAAGGTATTTAGCACACCATTCATAAACTACCTTCTACAATCTCTTAAACTACTTACTCATCATGCTGCTCCCAATCAAATGGCTCAAAGAATACGTGACAGTCAAGCAAACGCCAGCCCAGGTGGCGGAAGTGTTGACCTTGGCGGGATTTGAGGTGGAGCGCATTATTCCGCCGAATCACGCGTTGGACGCGGTGGTCGTGGGCGAGATTAAAACGATTATTGATCATGCTGAGGCAGATCGTTTGTGCGTCTGTACGGTGGCGATTGGCAAGCGCGGCACCGAAACTATTGTCTGTGGCGCGAAAAACATCAAGCCAGGGGACAAAGTACCAGTGGCCTTGCCTGGCACTACGTTGCCAAATGGTATGACGATTGAGAAACGGATGATCCGCGGAATAGAATCACACGGCATGTTGTGTGCGGCAGATGAACTAGGACTCGGAGATGATCATGGCGGAATTTTTATTCTTGATGCTAGCGCACCATTGGGACAGAAATTACCCGTGACATTAGGTCTGCATGACGCAGTTTTGGATATCAATGTGCCGCCGCAGCGTGCGGACGCGCAATCCTTAATTGGTATGGCACGCGAGTATGCCGCGTTGACCAATCAAACCGTTAAGCTCCCGAAAGTGACAATCGCCGAAGCCAAAGGCCGCCAACAGAAATTCACGGTCAAAGTCCGCGATACCGTCGGTTGCCCGAAATACACGGCGCGGGTATTGCGCAATATTACCGTCGGTCCGTCACCGGTGTGGCTGCAAAACCGATTGCGCGCTGCCGGACATACGCCGATTAATAATATTGTTGACGTGACTAATTTTGTGATGCTGGAAATGGGCCAGCCAATGCATGCCTTTGATGCAGAACATATTGAAGGGCATACCATAATCGTAAAAACAGCCGGCCGCGCCCAATCGTTTGTTACCCTGGATGGCGTGGAGCGGAAATTACCCAGCACTGCCTTGATGATTAATGACGCGAAAAAAACATTAGCCATTGCCGGCATCATGGGTGGCCAGCAGACGGCTATTTCAAACAAGACGAAAACAATTGTATTAGAATCAGCAATTTTTAAACCGTTATCTGTCCGCATAACCCGCCAGCATCTATCGTTAGCCACCGATGCCTCAATGCGTTTTGAGCGCTGCATCTGGTGGGGATTGCCGGAAGCAGCACTTGATCGTGCCACGCAATTGATTCAGGAATGCGCCGGTGGCGTGGTTGCCTCGCCGCGCATTATCGTGGCTCGCCAGCCGGTGGAAAAATCAAAAACGGTGGCAGTCAATCCAGAAACCATCCGCCAATTAATCGGCACGGCTATTGCTGATGCGGTGATGCAAAAATCATTAGAGCGATTAGGTTTTGTTGTTGCTGTAAAACGTCCTGACCAATGGCAGGTGAGCGCGCCGGCCTGGCGCAGCGATATTCATCTGATGGCGGATGTGGTGGAAGAAATTGGGCGCAGCTATGGTTGGAATCGATTAGCCGCCAAACCATTAGCCCATGCTTCACAACCGGTGGCGCATGCACCGGAATTCTTGGCACGCAGGCGGGTGGTCAATATTTTACGCGCGTGCGATTTGATTGAAACGTATAATTATTCGACGTATGGCGCCGATGTCATTGAGCAGTTTGACTGGGAGACGAAGGATCATTATCAAGTGATGAATCCGATGAATGCCGAGCAGGCATATCTGCGTATGAGTTTAGTGCCCGGATTATATTTAAATCTTTTACAAACGTATCAAGAGCGGCCGCAGCTTCAGCTCACCGAGATTGGTCGGGTTTTTTACAAAACAAATCGTCCTATGCCTGAGGAGCGCGTGATGATCGCGGCGTTGCTGTATGATCGTACGGCCAAGCGCGGCACGCCCGGCCCGATTCATGAATTGCAGGGTATCATACAGACCCTAGTCAAAGAATTAGGCATTTCACTTAATGAATTGCAATTCGCCGTTAATTCTGACCGGGCTCGGGTGGTTGATGTCATGCTCGGGGGGAGTATCATCGGCTGGTACGGTTGGTTGATCCAGCACGAGCAAAAGCTAGGCGTTCCGCCAGTGTGGTTTGAAATTGATCTAGCAAAATTAATGAGCCATGTTCCTGCGGTGCGACGCTATCAGCCGATCGTTAATTATCCGAGCGTGATTCGCGATATGACCTTTGCCACGCCTATTGCGGTTTCATTTTTCAAAATGCGCGATGCAATACAGAATATGTCACCTTTGATTCAGAGCGTGGAAGCACGCGCGGTGTACCCACTGGATGAGGCTACGCGGCGCGCTACTATTCGCATTAAATATCAGTCTGCCGAGCGTACGTTGCACACCGATGACGTGGATTCCCTCCAAACCAAGATTGTCAGTATGATGGAGCACCATTTCCAAGCAATTCTTGCCGAAAAATAATTATACGTAATTAATAATCAAACAAATCAGCATTAACCAAACCGTATGACACCGAAACAATCCAAAAAACAAGCTGCCCATGCCGCTGCCACCGCTGCCGCGAGCAAAGAGTATTCCGCTAAACAGATCACCGTCCTGGAGGGATTAGCGCCAGTGCGAAAACGTCCGGGCATGTACATCGGCAATACTGCCAGCGAGGGTTTGCATCATATGATCTGGGAAGTGGTGGATAACTCCATCGATGAAGCCATGGCAGGGTTCTGCAAAAATATTGATATTGAATTGATGCCTAATCACATGGTGAGCGTGACTGACGATGGTCGCGGTATTCCGGTGGAGAAGCATAAGACGACCAAGAAATCATCATTGGAAACTGTGCTCACGGTATTACACGCGGGTGGCAAATTCGGCGACGGCGGGTACAAAGTGTCGGGTGGTTTGCACGGTGTCGGTGTGTCCGTGGTTAATGCCTTGTCAGAATATCTCCGCGCCGAAGTAAAGCGTGACGGGAAACTGTGGGCGCAGGAATATGTGCGTGGCAAAGCCAAGGGCCAAGTAAAACCCGTGGGGAAAGCGGTGGCCACCGGAACAACCATTATTTTCCAGCCTGACCCTGAGATTTTTTCAGTATTAGATTTTGATCTTGAACTCGTTTTCAGCCATTTGCGTCAGCAGGCGTATTTGACCAAAGGCACGCGCATCACGGTCAAGGATAGCCGCACGGTCAAGAAGGGCCAAGCAGCGCCCCAGTACTCATTCTATTTTGAGGGTGGGGTTGCCTCGTATGTAAAGCACCTCAATGCGCATAAGGCGGCTAAACACGTTAACACTTTCTTCATTGAAAAAGAATCGCATGACATACACGTTGAAGTGGCACTGCGCTATACCGAGGAGTACAAAGAGACAGTGATTAGTTTTGCCAATAACATCCATACCGTCGAGGGTGGTATGCACCTGACCGGGTTCCGCACGGCTTTGACGCGCAGTTTGAATAACTATGCACGCAAACAAGGTTTCCTTAAAGAAAAAGAGGAAAATCTCACGGCTGATGATGTCAAAGAAGGATTGACCGCTGTTATTTCCGTGAAAATCAAAGAGCCACAATTCGAAGGCCAGACCAAGGCTAAATTGGGGAATGTCGAAGCGAAGTCCGCCGTGGATTCAGTTACTTCAGACGGATTGCAAATTTTCCTTGAGGAAAACCCGCGTGACGCTGAAGCGATTGTCGGCAAATGTTTATTGGCCCAGCGCGCGCGCGTGGCGGCTCGGGCAGCCCGCGATACGGTGTTGCGCAAAGGCGCACTCGAAGGCATGACCCTGCCGGGTAAACTGGCAGACTGCTCTTCGAAGAATATGGACGAGAGCGAGCTGTACATCGTTGAGGGTGATTCCGCCGGTGGCAGCGCCAAGCAGGGCCGTGATCGGAAATTCCAAGCGATACTACCGTTGCGCGGTAAGATTCTCAATGTAGAGAAAGCTCGTTTGGATAAAATGCTGGCCAATAATGAAATCAAATCCTTAATTATTGCCATGGGTACGAATATCGGTGAGCAATTTGATTTGTCACAATTGCGCTATGGTCGCATCATCATCATGACTGATGCCGACGTGGATGGCTCGCATATTCGGACGCTGCTGCTGACACTTTTCTATCGTTATTTTCCGTCCTTGATCGAGCAGGGCCATCTCTATATTGCCCAGCCGCCCTTGTACCGTGTGCAGTACGGAAAAAATTCACAATATGTTTATCGAGAAGAAGAATTAGATTCAGTGGTCAAAGCCATGCAAGCATTGGCACCGCGATCAAAAGGCAAAGCTAAAGAAATGAAAGTGGTGGAAGCTGTTAAGGGTGATGCCGACGTTGATGGAGAAGCAGGGGAAACCACAGAAACCGTCGCGAAAGTCGATGTACAGCGCTACAAAGGTTTGGGTGAAATGAATCCGACGCAGCTCTGGGAAACCACCATGGACCCGGCTCGACGTATGATGAAACAGGTAACCGTCGGTGACGCGGAAAAAGAAGATGAAGTCTTTGACATCTTGATGGGCGACGACGTTGCCCCGCGCAAGACATTCATCCACACGCATGCCAAGAACGTAAAGAACTTGGATATATAAATTGAGTGTAGCCACTTTTCTTAGCGCCTGGTATCTTGTTACTTTTCTTGGCAGCAATAATACCATTTCGCCATTTTCTTAGCGCCAAGAAAAGTGGCAGAAAAGAAGCGCTGGGATTTTTATTCGCGAGGTACTAATATACGTAGTGCATGATTGGATGGGCACAGGAAAAATCCCAGACCCTTATTCTCATTGAGTAACGGCTGCAAAATTTTTTATGAATAAGGCTCAATTAGAACAAGTTACAAAAGCCTTGCGCATTGTTGAGCAGGCGTTTGTGTCAGTGAAACGGGAGTTACACCTTGGTGTCACAGAAATTCAGATCGCACGGTGGCTGAAAAAATATTTTAAGGATGCTGGCTATCCACGATTGGCGTTTCCTAGTATTGTGGCGTTCGGCACCAATGCCGCCGTGCCGCACCACGTCCCGACTGCCCGCCCGTTGCGTAGCGGCGTGACCGTCAAAATTGACTGCGGTGTCCGCGTGGCGAGTGCTTGCACTGATGTGACACGGACATTTTGGTTTGGCAAACCAAACGCATTATTTCGCCGGCGGTATCGGGCAGTACTTGAAGCGCAACGCCTCGCTATTGCTGCCGTACGCCCGTGTGTGTTGGGAAGTACGGTTGACCAGGTGGCGCGGGGCTATTTGCGGGAGCAGGGGATTGGTAACTACTTTATTCATGGCACGGGCCATGGCATCGGCTTTCGCATTCACCAAAAGCCGTACTTGAGTCCCAAGCGGGGCAGCGGCAGGTTGCAGAGCGGCCAGCTGGTGACCGTGGAACCGGGGGTGTATTTCCCAGCTTGGGGCGGTATCCGGGTAGAGGATATGGTGCTGGTAACCGATCGAGGCAGACAGATATTATCCCCTAATATTCAAAAAATGCCCAATAAAATTGAGATTTCTCCACATTGACAGCTTTTGGGGCGGGGTGTAGTATGGTAAATACAAATCCCCTCCGAAACGAACTGAGGGGTTTTAAAGACCGAAAAACTATGGCAAACCGCATTATTTCCTATATTCGCGAGTCCCGGGATGAGCTCAAAAAGGTTCTCTGGCCATCCAAGGCAGAGACCGTGAAATATACCTTACTGGTCGTGGGTATTAGTCTCGGGGTGGCACTTTTCTTAGGTGCTGTTGATTTCGGGCTTAATTTATTAGTTGAGAAATTGATCGTCTAGGTATTTATGCCGAAGCAAACACTTCAACAAGGCCGTCGCTGGTACGTCCTCCACACCTATTCTGGGTATGAAGAAAACGTGGCGCGCAACCTCCGTCAGCGTATTGAGTCCATGGACATGCAGGACAAAATTTTTAACGTGCTGATTCCTACAGAAAACAAGATTAAGATTAAGAACGGCAAACGTCGCGTGGTCACTGAAAAGATTTTTCCAGGATATGTATTAGTTGAAATGGTAGTGACTGATGATTCCTGGTACGTGGTGCGAAATACGCCGAACGTCACCGGTTTTGTCGGTTCTGGTACGACCCCGACTCCTATTTCCGAAGATGAAGTCAAAGAAATTCAGCGGCGCATGGGCGTGGAAGAGCCGAAATACAAGATTGACGTCAATCAAGGTACGCCAGTGAAGATTACTGATGGACCGTTCAAAGAATACGAAGGTAAAGTCAGCGAAGTGGACGAAGCGCGCGGCAAAGTGAAGGTGCTGGTGGCTATGTTCGGCCGCGAAACGCCTATTGAACTCGACTTTCTTCAAATCAAAAAGATATAGTTTGATAATTTCTAATTAAGAATTTCTAATTTCTAATCTTAACGCTTCTTTAGAAATTAGGAATTAGTTATTCGACATTCTACATATATGGCAGGCAAACCAATCAAAACAATGGTGAAAATTCAGCTGCCGGCTGGCAAGGCAACTCCGGCGCCTCCCGTCGGTACCGCACTTGGGCCACACGGGCTGAACATTCAGGATTTCTGCACGAAATTTAACGCGCAGACAAAAGATAAAATGGGAGACATTATCCCGGTGGAAATTACGATCTTTGAAGATCGGACATTTACATTTATTTTAAAAACTCCTCCAGCCGCCGAATTGCTGAAAAAAGCCGCCGGTATCCAAAAAGGATCCAGCGACCCGCTCAAGATTAAAGTGGGTTCAGTCACTCGGGCACAGCTTGAGGAAATCGCCAAAATAAAAATGGTTGATTTGAACGCGGGCAGTCTCGATGCCGCGGTTAATATCATTGCCGGTACTGCTCGTAATATGGGCATAACCATTAAATAACGATTCTTTATGGATTCGTTTACAAACATGATAGGCTTTCTAATCCCATTCGGCATGCTAGCGCTGCTCGCCTGCGCTATTGCTGCCATAATCGAAGGAAAAAATATGACTAAGAAAGGTTCCGTCATTCGTAGTCTGTACTTTTATCTGGCTTCATTGGTGACCCTTGCCATTGTGGTTGGATCGGTTATTTTCCTGATTAACCTCGGTTTGAAGGTGTGGGTCTTTACTGATGCGAATACGAATGCTAATTACTACGGCCCACCACCGTCATTATCACTTGACTCAGGTACCACGACTGACCCGGCAAAAGTTGAAGCCGGCACACCGACCGTACTTGCCTGCACCAGTGATTGCACTCTGACCGCTATCCAAAAAGAGAGTATTGAATCATGGAAAACCAGCTATACCTCATGGCAGGACTCGGTGAAAAACGTCAACGGCCGCAACGCCCGTGACGCCGTGGCTGCGCTTTCATTCTTGATCGTTGCTTTACCGTTCTTCATTATTCATTACCGAATTGTTCAACGAGACCATAAGAATGCCGCAGAAGAAGAAAAAGATAAATTAGTCATCCGCCCTACCTATTTCTACTTCGTATCACTTGGTTCGTTATTGATGATTGTCATCGCCGGTGGTTTCTTGATTAATTTGGTGCTGAAGACCTGGGTGTTCCCGGCTGCCGGGGAAGCAGACGATCAGGCTTCACGCATATATGCCACCGAACAAACCCTAGCTACTGAAAAATCCGCGGTGGTCAGTATCACTGAATGCGGCGCTAAATGTGGTTTGGATGCAGAAACGGTAGCGCTGGCAAGCCAGTGGGTGACTGACTATGATAACTGGCAGAAAGAATCAAATGACAATAATAACGTGCATCGCCAAGCAGCCGGCTCGATTCCCTATATTCTCGTTGGTTTGCCCTTACTCTGGTATCACTGGTCAGCAGTGCGTCGGGAAGCGAAGGATAAGAAAGTTGTCACGCCAGTTCCTCCAACACAATCATAACTAATTATTATTTTGTGGGACTGTCCGGTTCGTTGCCGGGTGGGTTCGCACCACGAAAGGAATCTCTATGAAACGATCTAAGAAATACGAAGCTGCCCTGAAGCTCGTTGATCAGAATAAGCAGTATGCACCGGCTGACGCGTTTGCGCTCGTTCCACAAACCAGCGCCACTAAGTTTGACGCAGGTGTGGAAGTGCATATTCGTCTCGGCATTGATCCGAAGAAAGCAGAACAAATGGTTCGCGGCTCTGTAGTATTACCGCACGGCACCGGCAAGAAGAAACGTATTGCCGTTTTTTGCGAGGAAAAGGATCAAGCCGCTGCGAAAGCCGCAGGCGCTGATTTGGTTGGCGGTGAAGAATTAATCAAAGAAATCAAAACCACCAACGTGATTGATTTTGACATTGCCGTCGCTACCCCTGCCATCATGAAGAGCATGGGGCCGATTGCTAAGATTCTCGGGCCCAAAGGTCTGATGCCGAATCCGCGCAATGAAACCGTGACTCCGAAAATCGCGGAGGCAGTCAAGGCCTTAAGCGGGGGCAAGATTACGTTCCGTAATGACGACACCGGCAATATTCATCAGTTGATCGGTCGGGTTTCATTTGGCTCGGAAAAACTACTCCAAAACTATGAAGCCTTCCTGGATGCTATTCGTCGGGTCAAACCCAATACGGTCAAAGGTAGCTATCTCCAAAACATCACCATCTCCAGCAGCATGGGGCCGGGGATACACGTCAAAGCCTAACCATTCATCATTCATATCAATTATGAAAAGCCGCGCACAGTATATCTCGTGGGACGAATGTTTTATGCGCATGGCGCATGTCATCGCAGAGCGATCGAAGGATCCAAGCACGCAGGCCGGTGCCGTAATTGCGAATGCACAAAATGTCGTGGTGGGCTTGGGTTACAATGGTTGGCCGCGCGGCATTGAGGATGATGCGTTGCCCTGGGAGCGCAGTGGTGAAAATTTACCAGACACAAAATACGCCTACGTTGTACATGCGGAGGAAAATGCGGTGTATAATGCTAATGCCAATACCGAAGGCGGAAAAATTTACACCACGTTATTTCCCTGCAATGAGTGCGCTAAGACCATTATTCAGACGGGCATCAAAGAGGTGATCTATGAAAGTGATAAATACCATGACGAACCAGTCTGGGTGGCTTCACGTAAATTGTTTGACCTCGCGGGAGTGAAATGCCGCCAGTACCATTCGGATTGGTCGGACGTGAAGATTCCTCATAAGCATCAATCATAATATGATTATTGGATTAGTTGGACCATTAGCCACCGGCAAGGGTACGATTACCGAATACCTCGTGAAACAGCACGGTGCAAAAGCCGTGAAGTTCTCACAACCCTTGCGCGACATGATTAACCGCTGCTACGTCCACGAAACCCGCGAAGCCATGTCTCAGCTGGCGCAACTGATGCGAGCGAATTATGGCAATGATATTTTGGTCAAAACATTGATCAAAGATCTAGAAAAAATGGATGTGCCCATCGCCGTGTTTGATGGTATTCGGTATTTTGACGAATACAATGCCCTGCGCGAGCGGAAAGATTTTCGATTATGGGCAGTCGCAACTGACTTAACCGTTCGCCATAGCCGTATCGTCAAGCGGGGAGAGAATGCGGGCGAAGCTGATCTGACCCTGGATCAATTCAAAGCGCAGCACGAATTGCCCACTGAACTGGCGATTCCGGACATTATGCAGAAGGCCGACGTCACCATCAATAACAACGGCTCAATGGAAGAGCTGTACGCCCAGATTGATGCATTGGTTGCCAAGCTGAAATAATATGCAAGCGAAATTCAAACGACTTCATCTGAATGCAAAACTGCCGGTCCACGGTCGGCCCGGAGACGCGGGTTTGGATTTGTTTGCGCCTGAGGATGTCATTATTCCACCGCACGAACGAAAGCAGATTCCATTAGGTTTTGCTATGGAGATACCGAGTGAGTATGTGGCTTTGGTTTGGGATCGCAGCGGTATGGCCGCCAAGATGGGCATTCATTCCATGGCTGGCGTGATTGACAGCACGTACCGTGGTGAGATAAAGCTGGTGCTGTACAATACTACGAACGAACCATATCAGATTAACGCTGGTGATAAGGTTGCCCAGATGGTGATCCAGCGGCACGAGACGGTGAGCTTCACGGAAGTGGATGAATTGTCAGAAACGGAGCGCGGGGAGCAGGGGTTTCTGTCGAGTGGGAAGTAGGTAAATGACATATTTTCATGAGTACTCAAAAACTCTCAGCAGGCGTGGCACATGCCATGCCCCCAGATCTCAAGAAAGCACTGCTTGGTGACACAAAAGCAATGGGTCTGTGGGAAAGTTTGACGCCCTTGGCGCGCAATGAGTGGATCTGTTGGGTGGAGGCGGTGAAGACTGCCGAGACTCGCCAGGATCACGTCCGACGGACCGTTACCGAGCTGAAAGAGGGAATGCGTCGTCCCTGCTGCTGGATAGGGTGTATCCACCGTACCGACAAACCGATGAGCCGATCACAAAAATTTATCCTCGGCAAACGGAATCGGAAGTAGTTTTGACAGAGCCGGCGGCAGAGTCGTAGAATGATAGTACCAACCTTCCCCATCACTGGGGATTTTTATATATGCATTGGTTTTTGACTCGACCGCCCCTCTTCACCAGCATATTGATTCGGCCTCCACATCACATTTCCCCTCCTTTGCAAGGAGGGGATGAAATACGCTAGCCGATACCATGCCCTTACGTGTGGGCGGTTGGTCCACAACTCCACTATGACAATCATCTTCAATACCCACTCAATGAAAAAACGACGTCAGCAATTACGGCGCTCCGCGCCCCGGGCTGAGTTGCTCCTCTGGCGTTATTTGAAGGGCAAACAGCTTGGTGGTTATAAATTTAGGCGTCAGCATAGTATCGGTGGGTATGTGGTGGATTTCTATTGTCCAGAATTGCGATTAGTGATTGAGGTGGATGGGCCGTCACATTATGTATCAAAAGAGGCGAGGGAGTATGATCGGCACCGGCAAAAGTACATTGAATCTTTGCGCATAACCGTGTTGCGTTTTACTAATGCCGATGTGTATGTAAATATGCGAGAAGTGATTGACATGATTTATAGTATTTTACCGAGACCCTGAAATAAATTCAGGGTAAGAAAATTGTCATGCTGAACTCGTTTCAGCATCTCGACGGAGCCTGCCCTGAGCGCAATCGAATGGGCTCGGAATGACAATTATATAATTACTCCTCGCAATGACAAAAAGCGGTTGTCATTGCGAGCGAACTGCGCAGCTGAGCAGGAGCGTGGCAATCTTTTTAATTTTCCGAAATCCGTTTCAGCATCTTGGGATGACATCACATGTATTACCCTTCGTACTAAAAAAATTCCCCGACTGCGTGTCACAGCCGGGGAGGTCGTTCGTGTCGTAACGTGTGCTAATTGTAGCGAGGGTCGAATTCAGGTTTGACCTGCAGACCGGCAAATAAGGCGATCACGCCGGAAGTCATATGGTCGACCCTGCCATCGAGATAATTATCCGGGTCTGATTCACGGAATAATGCGAGGTTTGCCATCGGAATCTCCGGCAGATAATCAAACGTTTCAAAACAAACGTAGGTATTGAGAAATCTCCCGAAGACAAAAGTGACCGCTTGCCGCCGATTACAGCGACCGCAGCGCCGTTCGTGGGCGTTAATGCATTTTTGTAGGATTTCTCCAGTTTGCCGCAACAGCCGGCGGGGGTCCTCACGATCGAGTCGCTCGGAATAGTCCACGCAGAAACGCGGGGTGATCATATTGAGCAACGCAATAATACGGTCGGCGTTAACCTCTCTGTCCAAGCACGGATTAGTTTTGATCAGCCCATAAAAGTCATCGTCAATGGGCGCTCCATTGGCACGAATCTCTTCAATGATAAGAGTTAGAAAAGAGCGAGCTTTCACGGTATATCCTCCATGGATTAATGTTTTTGATATTTGTATTTTGTCTACCGTACCGCATAAGTCGGTTGCTGTCAAGAATTGATCTGTACTCAATTTTTTTCTAATTTACGCAAAAAAGAAAGCCCATATGGTGGTTAACCATACGGGCTGTTTGAGGTTGAGAGAAATATTTCATCTGCCTAACCTTTGGAGGTTGGTTCAGGAAAACATATTTCCCGGACCTCGTTCGCCGACATATTGATCCGAAGACCAAATTGCCGTAAAACGCTGTCAACTTCGTGAACCGTTGTCGGGCCGCTGTTTCTGATTTTACAGATTTCTTTGGCCGTCAGGGTGGCGATCACATTCAGTGGTAGGTACCGCTTGGTTTCTTTGAACTCTTGCAACCGGTGAATGTACTGTGCTGAAGTTATCATGCTGTTGTAGGCTCGAACAGAAAGCAGTTCGTAGAAAAGTACGGACACACCATCAATTCCGAAGACTCTAATCAGGAATTGTAGGTGCCGTTGCCGCTGACCGGTAGTCTGATTTCTGGAAATCCGGTGTAGCATAATGCTGGTTTGCTGCGGTGGAGTAGTCGACGGGGATAGTTGGCGGCCGGACAGGAACTGAGTAATGATATCACTCAACATAGAAAGGTTTTCCAAAGAACCTTTCCGTTGAATGATATGCATAAACAGCTTATGGAGCAGCTTTGCCCAATCGGATATGAATCCGGTGTCCGGTGTTTCAGATGAATTAATCACAATGTTCTCCTATTCGTTATTGTGTAATGTTCTATTTTTTTAACCCGGTATAATAACGTATATTGGTCGTACTGTCAAGGGTGCCTCCCTTGTTTTTTTGGTTCGGAAATGAGACGATATATGCATGCGTAAATCAATTATTATTCCAATCGTCCTCATGGTGGTACTGGTAGTTGTTGGAGCAGTTGTCTGGTACGTCGGTCGGGGTGATCAAGAAATCGTGGACAATTTAAACACCAATAATTCCCCGTCAGCAGTTACCAATCGTCTTGCCAATACCAATACGGAATCGGCGGGTGGACCGGTCGTGTTTACATATGATATTTTTGACGTCAACCAGGTAAGCCATATTACGCCGCTCGGGGAGCTCAACGGCGGATATAATGAAAGCCAGGCGTTTGGTGGGGTCATGATCAATCTGAAGCGCGACAGTCAGGGAAATGTTGCAATGCTGGATATTATTGCCCCGGCGGATATGAGGCTGATGCAGTACGCACACTATGACATCGAAGGCCAGCCGGAGTGGGCGCTGTACTTCTCCCTCGCACCCGGAGTAGAGCTGGTCATGCATCACGTACGCCAGGTCAGTGGCAGTATCATCAAGGCTACCAACGCCGTACCCCAAGATAACTCCCGTACCGTGGACATGCCCATCCCCCTGGCAATCAGCGCTGGTGAACTGATCGGCAGAACGACTGGCACTTCGCTCGGGCATAATTGGAATATATACGTGTACGATGAAAGCACTGAAAATACCTTTGTCCGTCCCGAGCGGTATCGCAATAATTATTTGGGTGATCGCATGCGCACCGCCTCGTGCGTTTTTGACTATTATCCCGATACAATCCGCCAGCCGTACCAGGCATTATACGGCTATAGCGCAGCTGGGCAATCAACCACCTGTGGCACCGTGTCGCGAGACGTAACAGGCACCGTGGCGGGACTCTGGTATTTCAGTGCCAATCCGGCCGATGGTATTGCTGAAGCGAGGGATGGCGACTATGCCACGCCGTTTGCTGCCTATACTGCGTCTGACGGTATGGTTATTCTGCACGAGATAGACGGACACCGGTTTGATATTTTCCCGAATAACCCCACGTATAGAAAGCCATCGGACATAACCGATGCGCATTGCTATCAGCTGGTGAACAGTGCACAAAATTCTTCAGCTGGCTACGCCTATTTTCGGGTGGTGGATTCCATGACCATGCAGCTTGCCTATAAATCAAGCGGATCGTGTCCAGCCAGCTTTCCCGCTACCGGGGCTGTCACGTATTATCGGTAATAACCGGTTTGATTTTTAGGCATATGATGATAACTCCATAGCGTAATGGCGGGGTTGTTTTTTTAGAGCTTGACGGATACGTCGTAATATCCTAGAGTACCATAATATTCTGAATTAACCGTAACTGTTTGTAAGGAGGATATATGTTCTTTTTAGCAAAAGCTTTTTGGATAAGCGCAGGCTGGGCAGCGCTTGGTTTGGCCTTCGGTGGGTTTATTGTTCTATTGATAACTTCAATTTTGGAAGATGCGACAAGGCCCCGTCGCCGGTCAAAGAAATCGAACGATGAGGTATTCGAAAAATACCTTCTTACCATTTCTCTGATTGTGGCAGCACTTGGCATTTGGGTGCTGTGGGTTTCCTATCCGATTGTCAACGGGTTACAATTCTGCGTGATGGGGGCTCTAATATCTGGATGTGTGGCGAAATGGATCATAAGGCCGCTCGGTGAGTTTTTTAATGAAAAGCTCACTTGGTCCGATAATTGGACCACCCTGCTGGTGATCGGCGTTTCTGTACTTCTTGTCGGCATATTGGCCGGCAGTCTCAATGCGCTTTGGTTCAGGGCGTTTGTCTCGTAAGCGAGGCGCTTGATAAGTATAACCGTGTTAGAGGTTTTCTCTGGCACGGTTTTTCATTATCAAAGATAAGTTTATTCAAAATAAAAACCCCCGCACCAAATGAATGACACGGGGGATGTAACATACAATGTAGGCCGATGCCTACGCCTGGGCGACTTCGGGAGTCGCTTTTTCGTCGGCGTTTTGACGCTCGACTTTCTCGACTGCCTCGATCAGGGACCGAAGCGTGTCGTGGTAACGGCTGTCGATGAGAGTCAGCGGGTCGAGATTGGCCGCCTGGCACTGGGCCATGAGCTGCTTAATGTCGTATAAATCGACATCGCAGGAATTGAGAGATAGACGTCTCGCAATTGCCTTAGCCTGTTTGTCATGGCCAGCAAGTACGATCGGGTCGATTAGCGGTCGGGCATAGGTGTCAAACGCCTCTGCGGCAGCTTCGCCAATTGCAAGTGTGAGTACATGACGCATCGTATTGAGGTGTTTATGATACTCCTCAGCGATGTCTGAGACGTCGAATGTTATACCGCCGGGATGATTCCCATGATAGCCGTTGTTTACCGCCTCCTCTGCTTGTTGGAGCAGGAAGCGAACGTGCCGTATTGACCATAGCAGGTCGAGACTATTAACTATCAGACCCCAGAAACCAGCGGTGACTGTTTGATCGGCTAAACGAGCCAGTTCCTGATCATCGATTTCTCGATACTCGCCGCCAATGTGTGGCGATTGTCCGGACACATAGGCGCGCGGGTTGTGGCTGCTGTTGCCGTCACCCTTCGCTGCCAGTGCGAGCAATTGAATTAATCGTGACTTTTTCCACGAACAATTGCGTACCGCACTGATCGCTTCATTTTTTTGATCAAAGAAAATGTCGAACTCCTTCACCAGCTTCATTTTCCTGATGATCATGATCACCCAGAATATGAAAAAAAGAACTGCACACGACAAGAAGAGTGCCGGGTATTCGCGCACAAATGACATTAGTGAATCCCACCATTGAAACATGATTTCCATCCTTTCTGGAATTGTGTTGATTGTATGTAAATTATGTGAATGTACAAGTATATGAAAAGAACAAGACAGTCTAACATCTTCATTCATATTTGTCAAGAGGAGTCTGAAGGGCTTTTTACTCCTGCTTAGCCTCTAAGATCCTTCGTTATCACTCAGGACGGCTTCGCCGGATTCTTACGTCGCCTCGTTTAATTCCGTTCCTCAGAATGACAGTAGGGGGGGTAGTATACTTAGGGTCGTATGAAGCAATCCTGCACCACGTTGGGCGCAGGATTTTTACTATAAATTGACCGTATGCACGAGATGACAGTAGGTGGTATTTTTAGTATACTTAGGGTCGTATGAAGCAATATTTGGACCTCCTCCAATACGTTTTAGATAATGGAACTGATAAAGCAGACCGGACCGGCACTGGTACGCGGTCGGTGTTTGGTTACCAGACGCGGTATGATTTGGCTAAGGGGTTCCCGCTGGTGACGACCAAGAAAGTCCATTTGAAATCTATCATTTATGAATTGCTCTGGTTTCTGAAGGGGGATACGAATGTGAAATGGCTGAATGAGCACGGCGTGACCATCTGGGACGAATGGGCTGATGAAAATGGGGACTTGGGGCCGATTTATGGCAAACAATGGACCGCCTGGACTGCGCCGGATGGCAGTACCATTAACCAGATCCAGAATGCAGTCGACATGATTCGTACTAATCCCGATTCGCGTCGGATCATTGTATCCGGTTGGAACGTAGGGGATTTACAGACCTTGATTGGCGGCAAGAAAACTGCGCCACCTCCATGCCATACCATGTTTCAGTTTTATGTGATCAATGGGACCTTGTCATGCCAATTGTACCAGCGCAGTGCGGACGCATTTCTTGGGGTGCCATTTAATATTGCCTCGTACTCATTACTCACCATGATGATGGCGCAGGTGACGGGCTTGAAGCTGGGGCATTTCGTGCATACGTTTGGTGATTTGCATATTTATAATAATCATTTCGAACAAGTGAAATTGCAGTTGTCGCGCGAGCCAAAGGCACTGCCTACCATGACCATCAATCCGGAAAAGAAGGATATCTTTACTTTTGAATTCGAGGACTTTACCCTTGAGGGCTATGACCCGCATCCGGGTATAAAAGCGCCGATTGCGGTGTAGAAGTAAGTGGAAGAATGAATACCGGCCACCCTTTGTCATTCTGAAGGAGCGTGAGCGACTGAAGAATCTATATGCCGGTAGCCGTATGTCGTAGAGATTCTTCGACTCCACTTCGTTCCGCTCAGAATGGCAAACCGAAGCTGAGCATTCAGAAACATATTATGAACAAACCTATCATCAGCGGCGTTGTCGCCATATCAAAAAACCATGTCATTGGTCGTGATGGCACGTTGCCCTGGGATATACCCGAGGACTTACAGCATTTCCGCAATCTGACCAAGGGACACGTCATGATCATGGGTAGGAAGACCTACGAATCAATCGGCCGGCCGCTGCCGAATCGCATCAGCATTATTATTACCCGTAATTCGGAGTACAAAGTAGAAGGATGTTTTGTGGTGCAGTCATTAGACGAAGCCGTGGCGCTCGCCAAAGAGAAAGAGGAGAATGGCGAGATTTTTGTCATCGGTGGGGGAGAAATATTTCGGCAAGCCATGCCCATCATCGAAAAATTGTATCTGACGGTGGTTGATGTGGAAATCGAAGGCCATGCATTTTTCCCAGACTACGCCGAATTCAAAAACGTGGTCAGCGAACGAAAAAGCCATGGTAACGGATTTCACTATACCTTTTACGAATTAACGCGCTAACTATGGCACGACGCGGTATCATGGTAGTGATCGACGGCATCGACGGCTCGGGCAAAGGTACCTTTGTCCAGGTGTTGGCGGATTGGGCAAAGCGCAAACATTATAAAATATTTGATGTGGTTGCCTATGAAAAGAAAAATTATACGTTACCACAGCCCAGTGAATTAAAGGGTTACCAAGTACTGATTACCGCTGAACCAACGCATTCGCTGATTGGCAAAGCTATCCGCGAGGAAATCGCCCGGTCAAATGAACGGATGTACACGGCTCGTGCCACTGCAGAAGCGTACGCCCTTGATCGATATATATTATTACAACGAGTGATTATCCCCGCACTTGCCGCGGGTAAATATATTTTCCAGGAGCGTTCATTGACCACGTCACTGGCCTACCAGCCGATTCAGGCAGAGCCATTGTCGGTGAAAGATATCATCGGTTTGGCGGGCAATCAGCTGGCGCTCAAGCACCGACCTGATTTATTGTGTATACTGAAGACAGACGTGGCAGCCGTGATGCAGCGCCTCAGAACACGCAAGAAAAAGGATCGAGCGATATTTGAGCGAAAGTCGTTTCTCGAGAAGGCGCAGCGCCGGTTTACTGCCTCGTGGTTTCGGGAGATGTATCAGAAGCGGGGAGCACAGGTAGTGACGCTGGACACCACCGGAGGATTGATTGAAACCAAAAAGAAGATGCAGGAAGTTTGGGAGGGGTATTTGAAGAAAGCATTATGAATAAATTTGAAACAGTTATTGGTTTAGAAATCCATGTACAGCTCAAGACCAAGAGCAAGATGTTTTCTGATTGCCCAGTTCCGGCTGATGCCGCCACGCCCAATACCGCCGTGGATCCCTTAACCCTGGGGCATCCCGGCACGTTGCCGGTGATTAATGAGCAGGCGGTGCGCTATGCGGTGATGGCCGCCCTGGCGCTGCACTGTGAGATCAACCGGCGCTCGTGGTTTGACCGCAAAAGCTATTTCTATCCTGACTTGCCCAAAGGCTATCAAATTTCCCAATCAGAAAAGCCATTTGGCTATGATGGGCATCTGATCGTGCAGTATGGCGAGAAGCGGGAGCGCATCCGCATTGAACGTGTGCACCTGGAGGAAGATACGGGGAAATTATTGCATGACACTGAGAAGAACGTCAGCTATGTTGACTACAATCGCGCGGGTACGCCACTGATGGAAGTGGTGACGCATCCGGATTTTGATACGCCCGAAGCCGCCAAGGCATTTCTCCAGGAACTCAGGTTGATCATGCGGTACTTGGGTATTTCTGATGCCGACATGGAAAAAGGACACTTGCGTTGTGACGCGAATATTTCCCTGCGGCCAAACCCATCGTATTTCACTGATGAGAAAAACGCAGCCCTGGGCAGCATCGGTTTGGATCCGAAGAAATTATATCCCAAGACGGAAATCAAAAATCTCAATTCATTCCGGGCAGTGGAACGTGCCTTAACCTACGAAATTAAAAGACAAACCGAGCTGTGGCTGGCTGGGACTCCGCCTGATGCTCAATCCACGCGCGGTTGGAATGATGCGACCGGCGAGACCGTTTTGCAACGCGTGAAAGAGGAACAGCATGACTATCGGTATTTCCCCGAGCCAGATTTGCCACCGGTTGTTTTGGATGACGCATTTATGGATTCTGTAAAAATGACATTGGGCGAATTACCGCAGGATAAGCGCGAGCGGTTTCATAAGCAGTTTGGCCTGAATGCGTATGATGCAGGCATTATTGTCAGTGATAAAGTCTTGGCTGACTATTTTGAAAATGTTATTAGTGAATTGCGTGCTTGGTTGATTGCCGATGCAGGATTGGAAGGAACTGAAGAGGAAGTCTGGGCTAACCACGGATTAAAATTAGTTAAGAGCACCGCTAATTGGATCATTTCTCGCTTGTTGAAACTCGTGAACACGCATGGCGGTTCTTTTGCAGACTTGCCAATTACTCCAGAAAATTTTGCCGAGCTGATGACGTTGCTCTTTCAGCACCGGGTGAATAATCAGACGGGCCAGGTGATCCTGGAAAAAATGTTTGCCACCGGCGGCGATCCGTCTGAATTGCTGGAGCAGTCGGGCCTCGGCGTCCAGCATGATGCGAAATCGCTTGAAGCTATTATTATCGAAGTGTTGCAGGCGCATCCGGATCGGGTGGCAGAGTATCGCGCGGGCAAGAAACCGGTGCTGCAGTACTTGATCGGCCAAGTTATGCGCGCCTCGAAAGGCACCGCCGATGCACAATCGGTGGCCGAGTTGCTCCAGGAAAAATTAGACGCCTAGGCGAATTTTTTGGCAGAGCGACGAGATCGATCGGTTTGCTTGTCTTTGTATTTGGTGACTTGGCGTTCCAGTTTCTTCAGGCACTGCTCAATAGCGGTGCGCATGTGCTCGGCTTTTTGTCCGGCCATCAGCACAATGCCGGGTAATCTGACGGATAATTCCACGCGGTATACTTTTCCGGTATGCTGATTATGGTCATGGTCAAGTTCGGCTTTTGAAGAAATGATTTGGGAAGAAAATTTTTCCAATTTGCGCAATTCCTGAGTAACATAATCCTGGAGGGTGGGCGACAGTTTGAAATTTTTTCCACTAATGATAGTCGGCATAGGAATTTGTTTTTATCGTATCAATAGGTGTATTATAGCGCGCTGCCGGTGCACGTCAATTACATACGCGGTAAACCCCAATAGTATTGACTCCCTGAAGGGTGTTTGCTAGTCTGGAATTCGTTGGTCAATGGTTTCTAAAAAAAGGAGGTATTCCGCCGTGTCTGAGACCAATCGTACATACCCATGTCCGGACTGCCAGCAACCAGTTCCGGTCGGGAAAAAATGCTCTTGCCAGAGCCAAACTTCTGAGGAAGAATATGAAGTAGGCCGACCGGGCAATGTTCCCGCGATATTTTCTGAGCGGGATGGAGATGCTATCCACGAGTAATGGTCGGCCAAACAATGTTGGCTCTCAGTGCGTTATCTATTTGCCGGTAACGCACTTATTTTTTTTGGTGGATGTGTGAGGCAATCAGCCGTGCTATCTCCAACCGCGTGAGATTCCAATGAATGTGGGTATCCGGTCGGAACCAGGTGCGTTGGCGTTTGGCGTATTGCTGGATTTCATGTTCGAGTTGCCGCACCATGTCCTGACGGGAGAGCTTCCTCTGGAGGTAGCGGCTGATATAGCGGTACTCCAGACCCAGTGCTTCCAGTCGTTTCCAGCTTACTCCACGGCGGTGTAGTCGCTGCACTTCAGCGATCATGCCGCGCTGGAGCCGGGAGCGCAAACGAATCGCAATATTGCGGTGAAGTTTTTTTTGAGGTGGGTTAATCCCAATCATTAGTATGCGGTAGGGATTGCTTTTTGTCAGCGGGGGCACCGCGGCATCAGTTGCTTTGATAATTTCAATGGCGCGAATGAGACGATAGGGGTTTTGGCGGTCAATGGTTTTGGCGCGGCGGGGATCCAGGCCTTTGAGCAGGGTGTACAGTTGTGCTGGTGATTTTTTCATGAGCCGAGCCCGCAGTTTTTTATTTGGCTTGACTGACGGCAGGGCTAAATCATCAATCACCGTGCGAATCCAAAAACCGGTTCCACCCACCAGAAAGGGGAGGTGGCCGCGCCTGTGTATGTCATAAATGGCTTTTTGCGCGTCACGCTTAAAATGCGCCACGGTGTATTCCTGGGTTGGTGTAGCCACATCGAGTAGGTGATGAGGCACTATCGTCTGTTCTTTTTTTGTGGCTTTGCCACTGCCGATATCCATGCCACGATACACTTGGCGCGAGTCCGCGGAAACGATTTCACCATGGAATTTTTTAGCCAAAGCGAGTGACAACGAGGTTTTTCCCGAAGCAGTCGGCCCGACGATGACAATGAGAGGTTGTTTCATAGAAGTAAGTATAGCAGGCATATCGACATTTATCACCATTGACAAAAGGCTTGTTTGAGCGTACAATCGTCGACTACTGTACTATTCACGTTCTTTAACTATACGGAGGTTTTCGTGCACAACCATGCACGTGGCCATAGAGTTTATCGTGTTGTTCGCGTGTTGATTAAGCGCAATCCGCTTAAGTCAATTCTCATCGCTGCATTCGCGGCATTCTGGATCGGCGTTGGTTGCTATCACTTTCTCGTTCAGTATGAATGGGGACGGTGGCTGATGACGCTTGTCGCGACCATGTATTGGTCAGAAGCAAGTGTGTCAACCATGGTGGCAACCGGTCGGCCTTTCTGGGAAATCGTATGCTTTGTTCTTCTCGCGGATGGTTTGATTATTACTGGCGAAGTACTGGTGTATGCACCTGTCTTGGCCTGGAAAAAATCTAAGGGAATCTTTGATTGGTTTTCGTGGCAGCTAAAAAAACTGCTGATATTACCATTTAGACTTCTCAGCCATCTTTCGCCGCGTTTCCAGCATTGGCTGGAACGACTTGAAGCACGGTTTTCTGGATATCACAAAAATCCAGGCACGGTCGGCCTCGGCGTTCTCTTCATGCTTGGACTGGTTCCGCGCATTCCCGGATTTGTTATCGGTGGTGTCAGTATCGGGGTTTTTGCGCTTCGGTACAACAAAACCGGTTTCCCCGGATGGATTGCGCTGATATCAGCGATACTGCTGCGCCACGGCATCTGGCTGGGCGCGCAATACGGACTCTGGTCACTTTTTTAGCAACAAGCCTTTGTGGAATCCACCGAGGCTTGTTATTTTTTTATAGTGCGGTGGTGTGCTATACTGATATTATGGATATTGAACAATTTCCTTCTTCATCAGAACAAAAGCAAACACTTACCAAAACTACCGCGCCGATGACCGTTGCGGTGAAAGTATTGGTTACGGTGATAGTGCTGGGCGCGGTTGCTGGCGGTATTTACGCAGCCGTGGTGCTTTCACAGTAGTCGTTGCTGGTCATGAATTACGCAGGTGCCAGCTTGTGAGGGCTGGTTTTTAGTTATCCACAGCCTTATCGTTGACCTACGATTTACGTGTGATACACTCCCGGATACCTTTACGGAAGTTAGTACACGTTATTTCCGGGAAGGGAGAGTCAACCGTTGTTGATTTTGGTGATGTCTCACACATCATGTATGTGTACACTCCACGTTGAGTGTAATTTGAGACTTATGTCATCAATTGCGCCACTGCGAGCTTTCGACTCCCAGTATGCTGGGATCGCACGTGACCGCGTAGGCACGTTTTTTCTTGAGTGACCCATTGGTTGCATCCTGTTGTGCACCAAACGTGCATGCGATTATTATCGCCCTACTCAACATTTTTCAGACTTTCCCTTTCCCGAAGAGGGCACTCACCATGAGTGCCCTACTTTTTTTACCCACGCACCAGTCCCCGAACCACTCACTCTCGTTTTCACTTCCGTTTTTCGATTTCTTGTTGGACACGCTTGATAAATGCCGTTTGGGAAATAGCAAGTAATGTTTTTTTGCCGCGCAACCGGACTGCCAGCTTGCTGCTGTTCATTTCTTTATCGCCGATGACCAGCATGTAGGGGACTTTCTGCTTTTCTGCATTACGAATTTTGTAACCAACGGTTTCATTCGCATCGATTAGTTTCGAGCGGATGCCGGCTGCGATAAATAGTTGGTGTAATTTTTTTGCGTAGCGGATATGTGCTTTACCAACCGTTAATATTGCCACCTGCACCGGTGCCAGCCAGACGGGGAAGGCGCCGGCAAAATGTTCAATCAAGATTCCCACAAAACGTTCCATGCTGCCCAGGATGGCGCGATGAATAATGACTGGTCGGACGTCATTGCCATGTTCATCGGTGTAACTGAGGTTAAATCGCTCAGGAACATTATAGTCGAGCTGAATCGTGGTTAATTGCCATGAGCGACCGAGCGCGTCATTGATATTGATATCAACCTTTGGCCCATAGAAGGCGCCGTCTTTTTCTTTCAATTCAAAAGGTATTTTTTGTGACTTGAGTGCGCTAGCTAATTCCTTTTCCGCGGCGCGCCAGGTAGCTTCGGTGCCGAGGTGCTGGTCGGGCATGGTGGAGAGATAGAATTTTGGCTGGAATCCGAAATATTTATACACTCGTTTCATCATCGCCAGGCATTGCTTCACTTCTGCCTGGATCTGGTCCGGGCGGGCGTAGATATGCGCGTCATCCATCGTAAATTGCCGCACACGAAAAAGTCCACCCAAGGCGCCGGATAATTCATTCCGCGAGTTTAGTCCGAATTCTGCCAAACGCACAGGAAGCTCGCGGTAACTACGCTTGTGCCGGCGATACACAAACGTTGAGCCCGGACAATTCATGGGTTTCAATGAATACGTTTGCTTTTCCACGTCCATGAGAAACATGTTGTCCTGGTAGTGATCCCAGTGGCCTGATTCCTGCCATAGCTTTTGGTGAATGATTTGCGGTGTTTTAATCTCCACATAGGCATCGCGTTGGAGTTCACTGCGTATAAGGTCCTCGAGCAGGCGATAGATAATCATGCCCTGAGGCAGCCAAAATGCGGCGCCAGGGGAGACGTCGTGGAAATCAAACAGCTCGAGGTCATTGCCCAATTTGCGGTGATCGCGCTTTTTCATTTCTTCTTGAAGTGTCAGATATGCATCCAGCTCTGCTTTGGTCGGGAAAGCCACGCCATAAATCCGCTGGAGCATGGGATTTTTTTCGTCCCCACGCCAGTAGGCGCCGGCCGTCCGTGTCAGTTTAAATGCGTCAGCTTTGATTTGCTTGGTAGACTCGAGGTGGCCGCCGCGGCAGAGATCAACGAATTTGCCGGTCGTGTACGCGGTAATAGTTGCCGCGGGTTTTCCAGCTGGTGCGTTTTCCAATTCATCAAAAACTGTTGTACCCTTGGTGGCCAAATCTTGTATCAACTCAAGTTTAAATGGTTGCCCAGCAAACAGTTTTTTCGCGTCAGCCACCGATAATTCCTGGCGTTCAAATCCTAAGCTCTGGGAAATCAATTTCCGCATTTCTTTTTCTATCTTGAGTAAGTCCTGCGGAATCAATGGCCGCGGCAAGTCAAAGTCGTAATAAAATCCGCTTTCAATCACTGGGCCAATGCCCAGCTTCGCCTCAGGAAATATTCTGAGTACGGCGGCGGCTAAGACGTGGGCGAGCGAGTGGCGGAGCTCATGAAATTGATGCATTGGTTTTTCCATAGTATTGTAATTAAAAATTCCCAAAACGTATGACGTTTTGGGGTCCAATTGATATGTGGACGGTTCCACCCAAATTCCTGCCCATAGGCAGACAACTTCGTTTAAGGTGTTATTGGTTTAGTCCCGCGTATCCGCAGGATAGAAGCGCTGCTTCTCGAGTGGTTGGTAGTCACTCCATATTCCAATCAACACCAGTATTAGAGTACCGCGCTAACGGCACCGGTGTCAAGAAAATTACTCTTCAATAGTTACCGCGATATGATCGGTCAAGCCAGGGGATTGACGCACCCAGAATGGAGAAAAGCGGACCGAGACTGATTGTACCTCGTCAAAATGGGAAAAGTATTCTCGAATTTCTTGCTCATCTTTATTGATCAATTTTTCCCGATCAAAAATCGGATTATCCAAGCGGGGGATGACATGTTGAGAAAAACTTGCGGTAAGGTTAGCAACCTTTTTTTCAAGGTCATATGATTTGACGCTCATCGTAATTTCTGGTGCTGCATCTGGTGCGACACGGACCTCGGCCGTTAGTTCGCTTTCAAAATTAGTTTGTAGCAATTCCGTCAGCCGTGTTTGGTCATAGGCGACGATGACAACTCGCGCACTGACGGTTACAGTGAAGGTGCTGGCTTCCTCTCCTGCTTCAGGCGTACTTAGTGTTTCTAGTGCTGTGACATCGATGGCATCAGGACTGATAGTCATGCCAGTTCCCACGGCGGCAGAATCACCGCCGAGTTCGGCAATGGCGTCATTTTTTATGTCATTGAGAACATCATCGCGAGCATTTGCCACATCTTGTTGAGTGAGGATGCGCACGGTGCGCAAGCCGCCGGTCATAGTTTCCGTGCTCTCGGCGTAGATATCATCTTGTAGTCCTTCCCACAAGCCTGGGATGATGAAGCGTGTTGGCTTAATATTTCCCTGGGGTCCGGCTTGGTCGGCATACACTGCTACGTTTTCGACTGACTCTCCGGCGGGGATGTCCACGCGCTCTTTGATGCGGAAAAGGACGCCGTCCGGGGTAAGTAGGCGGGTGGTGGCTGCCAGCACTTGCGTATCTGACCAGTTATTATAAATCGTGACAGTACCCGTGGCTTGGGCGGGTTGTTCGGTGCCCTCGCCCTCCAGGACGATCGAGGCCGATTTTTCGTATTCACGAGAAATAACACTGCCTGGGACAGCCGGAGAACTGAAAGTTGGCACCTGATCGGCGGGGGCGACATTGACAGACAGCGTGTTAGTTTCCGGGACAGGATTAAGGGTCACGCGGATTTCAGTTTTTGAAAAAGAAAAATACACGATTAATCCTAGAATGATGGCAACGGCCGCCGTGAAACCCATGAGCAGCCGCCGATAACTAGCTCCGGTTTTTACGCCTTGGAAATAATGCTTTTTGGTCATTGTTGTTCGGTCACTATTATATTTTCCGCGCCGATTAATTCGCTAATCGGAGCAATGGCGTCTTTGCTGACGCGGGCGCTGGTGACAATTTTTTTCGGTTGATTATTCACGGTCATTCGCAGATGAATGTGATACGAGCCTGGGAAATTTCCAAACGTCAGCTTGAGTGCTTCAAATGCCTCTCGGCTAGTGGTGGGGGGGATGGTCAAATAAATTATACCACCAGTAGCGTCGGGTGTCGCGGCGATATGAGATGTGCCAAGCACGGGAGAGTGCTCGACCAGCTCCAGTGTACGCGCTTCGTCAGCCAGCATTTTTGGCACTCCATCCTTATCAGAAATTTTCCCGGAAACGAGTACGCGGGCATCCTCGACCCAGAGTGCTGGCCGCGCTTGCAGTACGGAGGGAAATACCAGTACTTCGATGCGGCCAGACATGTCTTCGAGCTTAGCGAAAAGCATGGCTTGGTTGGCGCGGGTGATTTTCTTTTGGATACTGGTAATAACTCCAGCCACGGTGATTCGTTTATTGCGGGTTGCCAGTGCTTCATTGATCGGTGTGGCCTGAGCCTTGATCTGGTCAGTATATTCAGCCAGCGGGTGCTCGGAAATGTACAATCCAAGCAATTCTTTTTCCCAGGCGAGACGTTGTTGCTTCGTGGCCGCCGGGGTTGGCTTGAGACGCAGTTGGGGAGCGTGTTGCGTAGGGAGCGTACCAAATAAATTTATTTGGCTGTTGTTTGCTTCGGATTCAGCGGAGCGTGCCATCAGCAACAGCGATTCCAGATTGTGCAAGAGTTGATTTTGTTCGCCAAACGAACCAAGCGCCCCTGATTTAATGAGACTTTCAAGAGATTTTTTATTTAAATCTTTCGTTTGCACACGAGTCAAGAAATCTTCGAGGTTGCGGTAATTACCATTATCCTTACGCTCTTTAATAATTGTTTTGACTACATTAAATCCAACGTTTTTTATTGCCAGTAAACCAAAGCGGATTTTCTTTTCCGGTTTTTTTGTTTTTGGGTCAAACACCGCAGTAAATGTCGAATAGCTTTCATTGATGTCGGGTGGCAGCACTTTAATACCCATGCGTTCGCATTCCTCGACTTCAATAGCAATTCGATCCACGTCGCCATAGTCGGAGGTCAGCAGGGAAGCCATAAATTCATCGGGGTAATGCGCCTTAAAATAAGCTGTTTGATAGGCGATCAGGGCATAGCAGGCGGCGTGAGCGCGATTGAAACCATAGCGGGCAAACGGCTCAATAAATTGCCAGATATGTTCGGCGGTAGAACGGGGAATTTCATTTTTGATCATGCCCTGGATCATCTTGTCGCGCTGTTCATCAAGTAAGGCTTTGATCTTTTTACCCACGGCTTTGCGCAAGACGTCAGCTTCAGCTAGTGTGAAGCCGGCTAAGTCGCGGGCGATTTGCATTACTTGTTCCTGGTAGACCGCGATACCGTATGTTTTTTCTAGAATCGGTTGCAGTTTCGGATGCAAATACGTGAGTTGTTTCCGTCCGTGCTTGCCATCAATGAAGTCGGGAATGAGTTCCATCGGTCCCGGTCGGTAGAGCGCCACCATGGCAATGATATCCTCAAATTCAGTCGGCTTGAGCTGCTTTAAATAGCGCTTCATGCCCGCAGATTCCAACTGAAAAACACCGGTGGTTTCACCGCGCTGCAAAATTTTGAAAGTCACCTTATCTTCCAGGGGCAGGCTGTCGATGGACATCTCTTGGCCACGCGCTTTGCGGATAATATCAATCGTGTTCTCCAGGATAGTTAGGTTCTTCAGCCCAAGAAAATCCATCTTGAGCAGGCCAAGCGCTTCCACGGCGTATAAGTCATACTGGGTAATAATCGCTTCTTCAGCTTGATTGGGCGGGTATTGGACCGGTACATAGTTGTCGAGTGCTTCTTTGGTAATGACGACACCACAGGCGTGGGTGGAAGCATGGCGAGCGACGCCTTCCAGTTTGCGTGCGGCGCTGATTACTTTCTGTGCATCTGGATCCTGCGTGTACAGCTCTTTGAATTCCGGCACTTGTTCAAGAGCCTGATCAATGGTGGAAAACATTGGAATAAGTTTCGCAATTTTGTCGCAGTAGCTGTATGGAATATCAAGTACGCGTCCAGCATCGCGAACGGCAGCCCGAGCCGCCATGGTACCGAAGGTGATTATTTGTGAAACATGGTCCTTGCCGTATTTTTTCTCGACGTACCGGATGACTTCATCCCGGCGTGCATCAGCAAAATCCAAATCAATATCTGGCATGGAAATACGCTCGGGATTAAGAAACCGTTCGAAAAGCAAATCGTATTTCAGCGGATCTATATTGGTGATATTGGTCAGATAGGCGACAATACTGCCAGCGGCAGATCCGCGGCCAGGGCCAACTACGATACCGTTCTGCTTTGCCCAGTTGACGAAATCCTGAACAATCAGAAAGTATGAAGCAAATCCCGTTTTTTCAATGACATTGAGTTCATATTCAAGGCGGTCTAATACTTCTGCGTCATTGATTCGGTTCGGATAGCGCTTCGGTATTCCCTCGAGGCATAATTCGCGCAAGTACGAATTTGGCGTTTTTCCTTCGGGCACCGAGAAATAGGGGAGCTGGACTTCTCCCAAGGGGAGTTTGAGATTGCACAGGTCTGCTATTTTTTTAGTATTGCTAATAACTTCTGGGTGGTCGGAGAAAGCGGCAACCATCTGGTCACCTGAGCAAAATGAAAAGTCCTCGCCCATCATGGTCATGCGGTCAGGGTCGCCTTGTTTTTTCTTTGTCTGGATGCAGAGCAGTATATCCTGGTATTGGTCATCTTCGCGATTTGTGTAATGCACATCGTTGGTGGCGACTACCGGAATATCTAATTGTGCGCTCAGGTCGAATATTTTTTCGTTAACCTCTTTTTGCAATTCAATCGAAGGGTTATCCTGGACTTCAAGGAAGAAATTACCTTTACCTAAAATCCGCTCCAATTCACGAGCGTGTCGCTCGGCTTGTGCTATATCTCCCGCAATAATAGGCTGGGCGATCATGCCCTGTAGGCAGGCACTGAGTCCGATGATACCCTCGTGGTATTGTTCAAGCAAGGCGAGATCGATGCGAGGTTTGTAGTAATACCCTTCGAGGTGGGCGATGGTGGTTAGGCGAACTAAATTTTTATATCCCTGTAAATTTTTTGCCAGCAATACCAAATGATACGGACGTTCGTCGATCCGGGCTCGTTTTTGGGTGTGACCATTGCGTGCCACGTATGCCTCAACCCCGATGATGGGTTTGATGCCGGCTTTGGTGGCCGCTTGATAAAATTCAATTGCGCCATGCATGACACCGTGGTCAGTCAGGGCGAGCGCCGGCATTTTGAATTCTTTGGCTTTGGCAATAAGTTCATCCACCTTGGATAAGCCATCTAAGAGACTATAATGGCTATGGACATGGAGGTGAATGAAGTCCGACATACGTGGGTGATCCGACAATAAACTCAATTACGAATTTTGGGAATTTGATTTTTTTGCGGCACGCTTGGCGCGCTTGTTTTTGACAAATTCGAGAATTTCGCTGATACCTTTGAAGACGAGGGGAAGATACGAAGCTGAGTTTTTTAGTTTTTCTTCGACGAGATTGAATAATTGTTCAATTCGATCTAATTTTTCTTTGATGCTGATGATAATATCGCTGATTTCGCGGACCATGGCGTAGCCGCGCTTGAGAAGCATTACCACATAAAAGAGACCCCAAACCAAAAATACTGAGATCAGCGCAACACTGATTGCGAGTACCCAATTCAATACATCCCGACTTGTTTCAAACATAGGCTTTGTACAACTAATATGATAATTACCCCATTAGTATACCAATCAGCACCCTTTGGAGCAAGGGTTCCCCGGGAAGCATCAGCTGTGGTACACTATAGGCACGTATATGTTTGATATTGATACAATTTGGTTGAAAATATCGTATTATTCGTTGTCCCATAAGGATGATTTGCGCAAGTGGTATGTCATCGTCATGTTGGCCGTGGCGGTATTTTTTGTAGTGTTTTCCATTACTAATATCGTTTTGTACACTATTGGCATTCCTCGTCAGCAGCGGTTGATTAGCGAAATTGCCCAGTCGCCGGTTGATTTTGTTACGGTGCGCCAGCAGTCCACACCGCAGGCTCTCCAGCTGTCCTCAACGTATGCTATTGCCGGGTCTGGTGGGCGATATGACGTAGTCGCACCGGTAACTAACCCGAATCAGGATTGGTTTGCCGAGGTGACGTATTCAGTGACCGTGGGAGGAATTGCCAGCGATCCATACACTGATGTGGTCAATCCGGACAGTCGGTCATATTTAGTTGCCTTGGGTGCGAGCGGCCCTACTGGCGGCGGTTCGTCTGCCCAATTTTCCCTGGTCGCCGTAAATTGGTATCGAGTCGACCATCGGGAGAAATTACCTACATTAGATTTCGCCATTACCGATGTGGCGTATTCGACACTGACGGATGCGACTGTGGTCAGTCACCAAGTCCAAGCGACCGTAACCAATAATTCGTATACCAATTTTTTTGAAGTGCCATTTATCGTTCTTCTATTTAATGGTGAGAACATCGTAGGTGTGAACTATGCCTACGTAAAGCAATTTATGTTCGATACCAGTGAGACGATAACGGTGAAATGGTCCACGGTAACAGGTTCGGTTACGGGAGTGCAGGTAGAGACGGATTTAAATTTACTTAATGCTGATAATATTATCTAAGGTCAGCACCGACGACGCGGGAAACTGCTATGCTTCGTTCAATAATTTATGCATTAAAAAAAGCTGATTGGCCACTATACCTAGTGGTAATTTTTTTGGTTGCTCTCGGTATCGTAGGAATTTATAGCGTCGAAGTCACCGCCGATCAACCGACCTATACGTTGGTTATTCGCCAATCAATTTTCGCCATTGCGGGTTGCCTCTTGATGATTGCTTTCAGTGTCATTGATTATCGTCGCTTGCGTGGGTGGACCTGGGTTCTGTACGGCGCTTCTATCATGTTGCTGCTGGGCGTATTGCTATTCGGCACTACGATTCGTGGTACCAAAGGTTGGTTTATGCTGTACGGCGATTTGGGCTTTCAACCTGTTGAGCTTATCAAAGTATTTGTTATTATTTTGCTTGGTAAATTGCTGTACGATTGGCGCGGGGAGATAGCATCGGCGCGTAAGTTGCTGTATCTGGTGGGCTTGATTGGCGTCTTGATTGGGCTGGTTCTCGCTCAGCCTGATTTTGGTTCATCCTTTATTATTGCGGCTACGGTATTAGGCTTGCTCGTCATTGTTAAAATGCCACGACGGTATTTAGCATGGATTGGGGTGTTCCTTTTGATCATAATGGTAGTAGGGTGGCAGTTTGTGCTACGTGATTATCAGAAGGAGCGCATTCTTACGTTTATTGATCCCGATCGCGATCCGTACGGCAGCGGGTATAATATTAAGCAATCCATTATTGCAGTTGGTTCCGGCAATTTTTTAGGCAGGGGATTAGCGCTGGGACCGCAGAGCCGCTTGAATTTTTTGCCGGTTCAGGAAACAGATTTCATTTACGCAGTAATTGCCGAGCAATTGGGTTTTGTCGGTGCTAGTTTGATTCTGGGTCTTTGCGTAGCTCTGGTGTATCGATTGATTCGGATTGCTCGGCGTGCCCGGGATGATTTTGGACTTTTTATGATTATGGGCACGGTGATATATTTTATGTTTCAAGCGCTGATGAACATTGGAATGAATATAGGTTTGCTTCCCATAGCCGGGGTTCCCTTGCCGTTAGTAAGCTATGGAGGTAGCTCGTTAGTTGTTAGTTTGCTATTGATCGGTTTGGCACAGAGCGTCCAGATACATAATACTGGCGCAACGAGTACGCGAGCGGATTGACGATTTGCTATTTTTTTGATATACTATACATAGATTTTGTATAGATAATCAATTGGACAATGAGCAGCGCCTCATTTTCACAGGAACATCATGATCCTCGTCAGCGAGCGGTGCAGCTGATGCCTACTTGTCAATTGTGTGCCGAACCATTTATCCCGAAACGTATCAGCGTACTGAATCAGTTGGGTCAAATTCAGTTACTCCATGCTCAGTGTACGCGTTGCCGGACGGGGATGGTTCTCTTGCTACTCAATCACGAATATGGTATCGGTTCCGTTGGTCTGGTGACTGATCTGACTGAGCGCGATGTACTTCATTTTTCTACAAATCAGCCAGTCAGCGTCGATGACGTACTTGAGATAGCGGAGCTCTTGCAATCCCCGAGCTTTCTTGATAGTATCTTTGCTACAGAGCCCCCGATACCGTTACCGAGGCCTTTTTCTAGAAATCCTTAGGAATTCTTCATTAAAAAGGCGGTGATAGTACCTCCTGGTCTACCCAGGCATTTATCAATTTTCTGAAATCTTCATTGTATGGAATCAATTTCGCTCAAATCTCAGCCTCGTACGATTATTGGTGCCCGTGTAAAAGCCTTGCGCCGCGATGGCACTGTCCCTGCGGTTGTGTATGGTTCAAAACGGAAATCAACAAATCTGAGTCTCACCGCTACGGATTTTGAAGTTGCGTATCGGAAGGCGGGAAAGAGCGGTTTAATTGATTTGTCCGTTGGTGAAGGCGCTCCGCTGAAAGTGCTAGTCCACGAAATCCAGCATGATCCAGTGACTGGGAAGCCTTTGCATGTTGATTTTTATGAAGTGGATATGGCTCAGAAGACGACCGCTGATGTGGAATTACATTTCATTGGCACTTCAAAGGCTGTCAAAGAATTGGGCGGTGTATTGATGAAGGCGCTTACGACAGTGACTATTGAATGTTTACCGCAGCATCTTGTCCAGCACATCGATATTGATATTTCAAATTTGAATAGTTTTGATGATGTTATTCGTGTGAGCGACATACCGTTACCTACCGGTGTCACCGTGGTTGGTCAAACAGATACTATGGTCGCTCGTGTCCAAGAACCTCGCTCTGAAGAGGAATTGAAGGCGCTGGAAGAAACACCTGCTGGTGTGCCGGTTACTGAAGTGGAAAAGGTGGGCGAGAAAGAGAAAGCAGAGGCTGAAGCAGCGCCTGAAGAAGGCGCAGCGCCAGCTGCTGAAAAAGCACAAGATAAATAATTTGTGCGCTCAATTGGGCGCACTGACAAGGAGGGTATATGCCAACCGCACCATCCAAGGAAACGCAAAATAATCTTGTCTGGGGTAAGCGCAAAAATAAGAAGTGGCTGTATATTTCGATTGCCGCAGTTATTGTTGTAGCGGCTGGTTTGGGTATTTTCATTTTCAAATTTAATCCCGATACGGCGCTTAATAATGCAAACAATGCCAATGATGATGGATCAACCTTGGTACGCCGTGCTAGTGACGGTGTATACGTCGATCCGGCGGACGCTAATCGATTTCCCTTGGCAGTGATTATTGAGAATCTGACAGTGGCTCGTCCGCAATCAGGCCTGGCTTATGCCCAAGTGGTGTATGAAGCATTAGCTGAGGGTGGTATTACCCGATTTTTGGCGATATTTACCGGTGATTCGCCGGCCAAGATAGGGCCGGTGCGGTCAGCGCGACCTTATTTTATCGATTGGGTGCTTGAATACGGTGCCTTATTCGTCCATGCCGGCGGCAGCCCTAAGGCAATTGCTGACATTCAGAGTGAGGATGTATTTGATCTCAACCAATTTTACAATGCTCAGTACTTTTTCAGAGATTACTCGCGGAACGTTGCCTCTGAGCACACATTGTACACTGATGGGGAGAAGTTAGCTTTTGCGTTGCGTGACCTCGAGGCGGATGCTGAGGGAGATTATGATACCTGGAAATTCAAAGATGACAATGCGCCTGATGCTCAACCAACAGAAACAAAGACTATCAGTATCAATTTTTCATCGTTTAGCTATTCGGTGGAGTATACCTATGATTGGGAGCAAAATGACTACGTCCGTTTTATGGCTGGTGAAGCGCATCTGGATGCAGACGGTTCGCCGATCCGACCTCGGAATGTCATTGTCATGAAAGTAAAAACTAGTTTAGCCGATGAACAGCGTCTCGACATGGATACCATCGGTGAAGGTGAGGCGATCGTGTTTCGCGATGGGTCAGCCGTCACCGGCACATGGAAAAAGGAAAAACGCGATGGGCGCACTTATTTCTATGACGCGACAGGAGCTGAAATTAAACTGAATGCAGGTTCGACTTGGATAGAAGTGGTTCCGACTGATCGGGAAGTAACGTATAATTAATTTTGAGGAAGCTCATGCCAGAACAAAAACAAAAACTAAAAAAAAGCCAGCCAGAAGAAAAGTCAGTTCAAAAAAAAGAGCAATCGCCATGGCCAATGAAACAGAGGCCATGGATGGTGGCTGTAGGAATTTTTATTGGAGCGACGATTGGCGTCTGGTGGTTATTTGGCGTGCAAATAGCTGACGCCTGGCAGTATGTCCGAGAATGGTCAGGCATTGGCATCACGACGACGCTGGGCATCGGGGAAGCCGCTGATACCAATGATGACGGTGACGCGGGATTAGTCCCTCGCTTGCTTGATGGCGTTTTAGTAGAATCTGCGCAATCAAACTTAGTGCCGTACTCGATTATGATTGAAAACCTGCTATCCGTTCGGCCGCAGAGCGGTCTGAGTGCAGCATCAGTCGTATATGAAACACTGGTTGAAGGCGGAGCCACCCGGTTTATGGCTGTTTTTGACCCCCGCACGTCTGTACCTACCATTATGCCCGTTCGATCGTCTCGTGCATACTTTCTCGAATGGGCACTAGAATATGATGTACTTTATGGGCATGCGGGCGGCAGTCCGCACGCGCTGCAGGTTATCCGCGAGCAAGGTGTTCGCGATTTTGATGCATTAACTAGTCGTGGTGCAAAGTATTATTGGCGTGATTCCAATCGACCCGCGCCACACAATTTAGTGACGTCATCGGAGAAGATGGTCAGCGCTCTTGATACGCTTGAGCTTGATTTGCAGCATGCTGAATTTTTGCCGTGGAAATTTAAAGATGGAGCGCTGCCGGCAGATCGGGGAGCCGATGGGAAAACTTTGACATTCAATTTTTCCTACGGCACTACCTATGAGGTTGATTTTACCTACAACCAAGAGCGAAACCAATATCTGCGATTTAATGCAAACCAACCGCACGTGGACGCGAATACGAATGAACAAATAGCCGTAGACAATGTGATTGTTCAACTCGTGGAAGAGCCAGTTCTCAATGGCGGTAAAGGACGCATTGATATGTTTGTGGGTGGCACCGGAGATGCTTGGGTAGCGCGTGATGGGCAGATGATCAAAGCTACGTGGCGCAAGGACGCCAATCGTGAGCGGACACGATTTTACGATGAGTCGGGGGCTGAAATAGAATTGAACCGTGGCACAACCTGGGTGCATGTGGTGACGAAGACGCAGGGAGTGACATACGAGTAAAACTTAAACAATACCAATAACTCGATCTCGTTTGCTGAGATCCTGGATTATTTGTATTGTTTTACCTGGGAACTGTTGCTTGGCAGCATATTCGATAGCACCGGCTTGGGCTGGAGCGATTTCGAGGAGGATTGCGCCATGTGGTGCTAGATAATGCGTGGCACGGGAGAGCAGACGATCAATCACCTCAATACCCATTTTGCCACCATACAGCGCTGTGCGAGGTTCATGCTTTACATTCGCTAACTCTTCTTTGTGCAGGTAGGGGAGGTTGGCCACGATGATGTCCAGCGGCTTTCGTTTGGTTACACGAGCGTATGGCGAAAAAAGATTGCCGTGAAGAAGCGTGATGCGCGACATCAGTTTATGCGTTGTAGCATTTTTCCGTGCAATGTTCAGGGCAGTCTCAGATATGTCAGAAGCAAATATTTCAGATTGAGGTAGGTATTTTGCAAGGCTAATGGCAATGCAGCCCGAGCCGGTGCCAATATCGGCAATGCGGAGTTTGGCAGCCCCTATTTTCTTCTCCAACTCACGAGCTTGATGAATAACGGATTCCACGAGCAACTCGGTTTCCGGTCGCGGGACAAGCACACTTTTTGTAACAACAAAATCAAGTCCATAAAATTCTTTATGGCCAATCAGATAGGCAACCGGCATTCCTTTTTTTCGTTGTTGAATCAGTGACCGAAATCGGGCGGCCTGAGCTGATGTTATCGTATGATTTGGGTTAGTCAGTAGCCAGGTTTTCGATTTATGCAATACGAACGCCAAAAGCACTTCAGCATCCAGATTGGCTGACGTTGAAACCGGCCGTAGGGTGGTGATTGCATTAAGCAGCGCGCGCTGGATTGTCATGCGTTTGCTTGAGCCGCTGATTGTAAGGCCGTTACAATTGCTTCAAGATTTCCATCGAGAATCACCGGTATATTCGAAAAATTGCGTTTAATGCGGTGATCAGTAATTCTGTCTTGGGGGAAATTATAGGTGCGAATTTTTTCTGAACGGTCGCCGGTACCGATTTGGGACTTGCGTGCGTCGGATTTTTCCTTGCGGGCTTTTTCCTGCTGCGCGGCAAGCAAACGTGACCGAAGCACTTGGAGCGCCTTTTCTTTGTTTTGTTTTTGCGAGCGTTCATCTTGGCAGATTACCGTTAAGCCAGTTGGTTTATGAACAATGCGAATGGCGGAGTAGGTAGTGTTAACTGACTGACCTCCGTGGCCAGATGATGTCGTTGCCTCGATGTCTAATTCTTCAGGCTTAAGTTCGATATCAACCTCATCGGCTTCGGGCATAACAACCACGGTGGCAGCTGATGTGTGCACCCGGCCATTTTTTTCTGTTTCCGGAACCCGCTGTACTCGATGTACGCCGCTTTCAAATTTTAGATTGCTGTACACGTTTGAACCGTTTATTTCAAAAATTACTTCTTTGATGCCACCGATGCCGGTTTTGTTCATGGAAATGAGATGGGCGTGCCAACCCTGGCGCTCCGCGTAGCGCTGGTACATGCGGAATAGTTCTGCGGCAAAAAGGCCAGCTTCATCGCCACCAGTTCCGGCGCGAATTTCGACGATGATGTCTTTTTTGTCCAATGGATCAGCGGGATGAAGGATGGCGTCGAGCGTATGGAGTATATCGGCTTCTTTTTGTTTAACGACTTCTAGCTCTTCGAGGGCAATTTGTTTAATCTCGTCGTCCGTTTCTTCGGCCAGTGTTTGCTCAAGCTCCCGATGGGTGGCTTGTACTTTCTTTAATTCCTTGGCATGACTGAGCGTTTCGCTGATGTCATTAAATTCCTTAGTTAATTTTTGAAGTTTTTGAGTATCAGCAAACGTATCGGGATTTTGTAAATCCCGTTCAAGTTCGTCGTAGCGCGCTTGCAGCTGTTCGATGTGTTTATCCATAGCGAATGGGTACAATGCAAAAAACCCCGTGCCAACATGTGACGGGGAGGGGGTTATTCAGCTACTTTTCCGCTTTAATTTTCTTTCGAGCTGCTGGTTTTGTGGTTTTTTTTGACACGAGACGCTGATAACGCTCGACGCGACCGCGGTCATCCATCAATTTCTGCTTGCCGGTATAGAAAGGATGACATACCGAACAAATTTCCACGTGGATTTCTTTGACCGTGGAGCCAGTCGTGAAGGTGTTGCCACAGGCACAGGTGACGGTGGCATCGGCAAAATATTCAGGATGGATATCTTTTTGCATATAATGTGGCTCCTAGTGTAGCAAAGTGCTGTTTTTTTGGCAAGGGGGCAAGTTCTGGGAGGGGAGCGTCTTGCATTCTCACAGGATTGTGGTAGAATCAGAGGCACATTAAAAAGCCTTGTTTTATTAGGTTTTTTAATATTTACTAATCACACATGTTTTCTGACGATTACGGCACCTTGCCCCGGAAAATAAAGGGGTTACGTCGTACTCGGTTGACGAAAACAGAGGAATAAATAAGGAACATCCATATGGAACAGCAAGCATTGCTCGATATGCTCAAGAGCGGGGTGCACTTCGGTCACCAGGCCAAGAATTGGCATCCCAAAATGAAACCCTTCATCTTTACGACGCGGGGTGGCGTTCATATCATTGACCTGGAAAAAACCGCGGCTCAATTGTCGTTGGCCATGACATTTGTGTCAGACTTGGCAGCCCGAGGCGGCACCATATTATTCGTGACGACCAAGCGCCAAGCCACCGCCATCGTAAAAAAGGCAGCGGAAGTTTCTGGCATGCCAGCAGTAACCGAACGCTGGATCGGCGGTACATTAACAAATTTTGAAAACATTTTGAGTCTTGTACACCGATTGAAAGACCTTCGACGACAACGCGATACAGGGGAACTTGAAAAGTATACAAAACGCGAACGCTTGAAGAAAGAGGAAGAAATAGCCAATCTGGAGAAATCAGTTGGTGGCATTGAGGGATTGGAAAAATTGCCTGACGCAGTATTTATCATTGATCTCAAAAAAGAACGTACGGCTGTTCGTGAAGCACGCAAGCGCAAAATCCCAATCGTTGCAATCGTCGATACTAATGCTAATCCGGATTTAGTTGACTATGCGATCCCCGGCAATGATGACGCGAGCAAATCAATATCCATGCTGACTAATGCCGTGGCGCAAGCTGTCCAAGAAGGAGTTGCTCGTCGCGCCAAGGAGCAGGCTGCACCAGCTGCACCACAGACTAAATAGTTTCTTTCAAAAAAGACTTATGCCAATTGATACAGCGACAATTCAAAAATTACGAGTGATGACCGGAGCCGGCATTATGGACGCTAAAAAAGCGCTCACTGAAGTGAATGGCGACATTGATGCCGCACTAGAATATCTGAAAAAACATGGGCAGAAAGTTGCTGCACAGAAGCAAGATCGCGTCGCTCGTGATGGAGTGATCGGCACATATCTTCACGCCAATAAAAAATTAGCTGCACTTGTATTATTAGCCTGCGAAACTGATTTTGTTGCAAAAACGGAAGATTTCCAAAACCTTGCTCATGACATTGCCATGCAAGTTGCGGCAATGGATCCACAATACGTTCGTCCGGAGGATATTCCTGCTGAGGTAATTGAAAAAGAAAAGGATATATTCCGCGCACAGCTCAAACAAGAAGGTAAACCGGAAAAAATGTGGGACGCAATTATTGAGGGTAAATTGAAAAAGTATTACACGGAAGTGTGCTTACTCCATCAGGCTTTTGTGAAGGATGAAGATAAAACGATTAATGATTTAGTGACGGCGGTGATTGCGAAACTTGGTGAAAATATCCAAGTCAAGAGATTTACTCGTATTTCCCTCTAAATTAATTACTTCCGAGCCTATGCTCGATGATTACATTGCCATTGCCACAATCGCTGTTGCGCTTATCGTGATTGTGTATATCGTTTCACGAAAGTTTCCCGTAGTGGCCGCAATCAAGACCGAGCAGCTTATTCGTCACCGGCAGGAACGCTTAAAGAAAGGGTTGATGGAGAATCGCTTAAAAAGAAAATTGCGTCTTCATAAATTGCCCACTGTTTTCCGCGGTAGCGAGGGGAATCCATCAGTTTTTCAACGACTGCATCAGACATTGCGCGACATTGAGCAGCGTTATCGATTAAAAATCCATGAAATTGAACCCACTGACGATGCTGATAGTGAGCGAAAAGTGAGTACGCTGATTACGGAAGCGCTTGCGAAAGAAGAAGCTGGCGAGTACAAGGAAGCTGAGGCTCGGTATATACAGGCAATTAGCATTGATGCAAAGTCTGAGGAAGCGTACGAGGGTTTAGGAACGCTGTATATGGTGATGAAGGATTATGAGCATGCTGTTGAGATTTATCAATATTTGTTGAAACTCCATGAAGCAGGAGATGCGGCAGTTGCTGCTAGTACTGATGCCCAATCGGGAAGCACTGCGGTCTCGCTGAATGCAACCGTCGCAGCTTATCACGTTGAGCTTGGAGAAGTATACCAGGCAATGCAAAAACCAGCTGAAGCGCATCTCCAATTTATTGAAGCGATTAAGCTTGAGCCAAATAGTCCTCGCATTCTTGATTTAGTTATTGAATCGGCTCTGTCACTTAAGCATAAGGAAACCGCCGAAACATACATCAAGAAGCTAAAAGAAGTAAATCCAGATAATGAAAAGGTTAAGGAATTTCAGAAGGCAGTGAAAGAACTTTCATAAGAGTGTTGTGCATTTGGAGCACGGCGTGCCCCAACTCAGACGTGCCGTTGTAGCTCAGTTGGTAGAGCAACTCCATGGTAAGGAGTAGGTCGCCGGTTCAATTCCGGCCAACGGCTCCACGCCTTCTCTATTGCCTCGGGTTGCGCGCGACGAATCAAGTTCGCCTCGCTCCACCCTCGGCAATGAGCCGGCTTTTCCGAAATAATGTGTACATTATTTCGGTGGGGAACAGCAAGAGGTGTTTGTTCGTATCATTTACATCATATCTGGGCGGATACCGAAGTGGTCAAACGGGGCAGACTGTAAATCTGCTGGCCTTGCGCCTTCGTAGGTTCGATCCCTACTCCGCCCACCAGCCCCGTACAATGAGCCAGCGTAGCTCAGTTGGTAGAGCAGCTGTTTTGTAAACAGCAGGTCGGGGGTTCGAATCCCTTCGCTGGCTATGTCAAAATTGTGCTGAATTTGATACGTCAATTTGAAATAACCATAAGCAATAAATACTATGTCACAGGATAATTTAATAAAATTTGAATGCACGGAGTGCCACCGCATTAATTATCATTCACGAAAGAATAAAAAAAACGTGAAGGATCGCATTGAACTGAAAAAGTTCTGCAAATGGTGCAAAAAGCACACGATGCACAAAGAAACAAAATAGGCGGATACGAGCGCGGTTTTGTTTTTTGCCAGGGGCTATAGTTCAATGGCTAGAATAGCGGTCTCCAAAACCGTTGATCGAGGTTCGAGTCCTCGTGGCCCCGCCACAATCATTTTCATTTACTGACATGAAAACACTAGTTATATTTGACTCGCAGTTTGGTAATACACAAAAAATCGCAGAGGCGATTAAGCTTGGCTTATCCGGCGACGTTTTGATGAAGCGCGCCTCGGATGTGCTACCGGAGGATTTTACTTCTTTGGGCATCCTTGTGGTTGGTTCGCCAACACAAGGAGGACGGGCAACGCAAGCTGTCCAGGCATGTATTAACGCGCTTCCTGCCGGCAGTCTCAAAGATGTGAGGGTAGCCGCATTCGATACCCGGTTTAATGCAGAAAAATACAATATTGGCTATCGTTTAATTTTACGTACGGTCAAATACGCAGCGCAAAAGATTGCAAAAGATCTTGAATCAAAAGGCGGGCAACTCATTATTAAACCCGAAGGTTTCTTTGTCTCCGATAAAGAGGGACCGCTCGCCGATGGGGAGCTCGATCGTGCAAAAGCATGGGGGGCGCAGTTGGTTCAGTAGGCTAGTTGTGGATAACCGACATTGCCTCGTATTTCGAGGTATGGTAGGGTATAGGCATGTCTATCCACCAGGGAAAGATCAATAAGGAATTACTTAAGGGATCATTGGAGATTCTTTTGCTTTCGGTATTAAAGCAAAAATCTCTTTATGGTTATTTAATCGTGAAAGAACTTAAATCACGCAGTGATGAAGTTTTTTCGTTAGGTGAAGGGACGCTGTACCCATTGCTGCATAAACTTGAAATTGAAGGCCTGCTTGAATCATGGTGGCAAGAAGTCGATGGTCGTCGCCGAAAATACTACAGTCTGACCAACAAAGGAAAAAAAGTATTGGCAGAAAAGGCCGCTGAGTGGCAGGCATTTGCAGAAGCAGTAAAAAAAGTAATGTAGTATGTCAGTTCGAGATGATATTAAACTAGAATTAGAAAGCCACCTGGCTGACGCGACTGATGATTTAATCAAGCAAGGTATGACCCCGGATGCCGCCGCGGAAGCAGCGAAACGGAAGTTTGGTAACATCGAAGAGATTGCATCAGAAATGCAGGTTACGAGACAACGGCGGTCAATTTTTTCGCCGAACTTGATTGTTTCACTTGCGCTTAGCGTTGGGATTATTGTTTCACTAGGGTATTGGCTTAAACAATATCCGCTTTCTGGCGTGCTGATGCAGCCAGTAATTTTGGGGTTATTGTATGTTGGAATTTTTGCTGCCGTTGCAATTATTGTGACGTGGTTATCAGAGTACTGGGGGATTGCCTCGCAAGCCGCACTGTGGTCAGCGCTGGTATTCGGCTTGATGGTTTGTATTGCTATTACGATCGTGTATGACCTTGATAAGGTCTTGATACCGTTTCACGCGATTGTACTCGGTACATTGATTGCCGCCGTACTAATGAAATTTTGGTCACGACTGCCGGTTTTTTTGAAAAAGACGATCATCTACGGCTTTACCATGGTTACCACCTGGTCAGCACTGCACGGCAAAGAACTATTTAGGTTTATCCAGCCGGATGCTTGTTTGTATCTGACGCGCGATACCACGCCGCTGGTGGGTGAACTAGCGCATTGCCAGCAGTTGGCATTTTTTAATCCACTGCTGTGGCCTATTTATTTTATTATGCTGGTGGGCGTTACCTCTGGTATTTATTTTCTTGGGCGGTATTGGCGGAATCAAGGAAGTACGCTTGGCCGAAAACTTGTCGTATCAGCTGCATTCGCCGCCATTCCACTACTGTCACTGAGTTTTCACGATATTAATAATTATGGGGCCATAGATATTATTTCTTGGAAGCCAGAGATTTATCAGGCGTATCAAGAAATCCTCGGACGAGACCCCGAATTCAAGGACATCGATTTTTATACGTACACTCGAGCCTATCGCTCAATGAGTCGGGTGAAGGAAGTGCTGTATCGTTCGTATGAGCGTACCTTGGTCATCGACAAATTGCATCAAATGATGTTAAGCCGTCCCGCCAGTGATGCTGAGATCGATCATTTTGTCGAAACGCGGCAGTCTGTGCTAGAGATACGCCATGAGCTGGAGCGGCAGGCAGGGCTTACTGAATAATTTTTTTACTCTTTATGCCTCGAATAACGATGTATAATACAATTCTGGTCATCATCATTTTTTTGCTGGTCCTTCCGATAATGACTCGGGCATCGGGTCAGTCCACACACGAAATTGGTTTAACCTTAGTACCGGCTGATATTCGCGGGGAAAAGATTTATCAGACGAATCACGCAGTGCTCACATTGCCAACCTGGAAAGTAAAAACCTGGGGAACTATTACCATCCCTGATAATTGGGGGGAGGAGCAGTTGTATATTGAATTGTGGGACAATAGTAATCATCGCATTCCAAACTTTACTGCCCGTCGGTTGACTGACCGTACAATAAATATTTCGGGTCTTGATACGACATTGCATCCATCGTTTCGCATCATTATTTTTCAGGCCCAAAGCAAAATTACGTGGCCGACTGCTCCAGTGCGAGTAACCTATACCGAAGCGGTGAATACACGCTTGATCGTCCTCGCCGCACTGATTGGCGGGGGGCTGCTTATGCTGGTTGCCCTGAGCGTCTGGAAAAGAGTAACGGCAATGGTTTTTTGGGACATGACCAAATCGTTATTGAGGCGTGATACGATTGAACCCTCTGTGCGGAGTGCGTTGGCACTCATTTGGATTACTATTGTTTGGTCAGCAATATTTAGCATTGCTTTAGGAAGTTTTAGTGGCTGGTATCAGATATTATTTCTTTTCATTAAATTACCCTTTTTATTGCTCTGCTCTCTGTTACTTTCTATTGCCGCCAATGTTGTTTTTGCCCGATTACTCGGAGTGACCACTGCCGTTCGTGAAATAGCAGTTCATGCCCTGCAGTGGGTTGCAGTCTGCGCGATCACCCTAGCCGCATTAGCGCCGATTATTGGGTATGCCAGCATTACTCATTTTGGACACGACACGGCTTTGCTCTGGGCACTGGGATTATTTGGCTGCGCGTACCTGGTGAGTATTATTCGACAATACAGCCAATATCTGACCTGGGGTGTGCGGCATACTATTGTGTTAATTGGTATTTGGATGGTGCTGTATGGAGTGGTTTTATTGCAGCTTGGCTGGATGCTTCGTCCGTGGGTGGGAGTGCTTGACCCAGTGTATCAATCTTTGCCATTTTCGCGATTGTACAGCGGAAATGTATTTGAAGAAATTTTATCAACTATTAATCGGCTCTAAAGCCGGGAAAGGAACATATATATGTTCGGAACGTCACTACTTCTCAAAAATAAACAAGCGGTTTTTGAGTCAAAAAATCAAGCAGGCCTATGGAAGCGGTACGTCCTTGAATTTTTTATCGTCGGCGTTGTAGGCATTGCTGTATTTGGCGCGTTATCCGTGACTGATTTCACGTGGCAAAGCGTCGGTGAGCGAATGTGGAAAGTCCTCGTTGTCTACTGGGATTCTCTGCTCATTTGTCTGCCGTCACTATTTGTCTTTAGCATCATACGCGGCTCCCGCATTACGTTGGCTGAATTGCTGTTCTATGTGGTTGGCGCTATGGCAATTATTGGTGTCGTACTTTTATCAATTGCGCCGATTATTGGTTTTTTTGCCTGGACCACCGACATTCCTGAAACCATGCAATTTATCAGCGTTGTTGTAGGAGGGATCGCGCTTATTTTTGGCATCAATTATATCGGTCAGGGATACACCTTTATTCACGGGCTCCGACCATCGGGCGATATGGCAAAGAAGTTAAGCAAAGACTTTTTACTCCTTTGGTTTATCCTACTTGCCGCTGTCATGCTGCAAATGGCAAATCAGCTAGGGCTGCTTGGGCAGGCATAATACTTCATAAAAACAAGCCTTTTTCAGTCGCACTCTTGACAGAGCGGATTATTCGTGATATACATACTGGTAAAATAAAAAAATTCAAAATGTTCTCTACAAAGGAGTATATACGAAACGTATCAAAGATTATCTGAAGTTCAGTATTAACCGTTACATTGGCGGACAGATCACGTGCCTCGTGAGCGGTGTCGTCGGCGGTTCGCTGGCAAGTCTCTGGACAGCGGATATCTGGAAAATTATTTATGTTGCGTCATTATGTGACGTGCTGGGATTTTACGGATATTTTGTTATTCGAGATCTGATTCATTTCAGTAAGAAAATGCATCATTTGGTCGGTTTGAACAAATACGTTGCTGTTGTCTGGACTACCATTCAGGCACTTACAGTGGAATTTGGTGTTTCTGAAGCCGTTGACACGGTCTTTGTTCGACCGGCGTGCATATTCTTCGCTGGAAAATTTGTTGATTCGTTGTTGCTACAGTGTTTGCTCGGAATCGCTTTTTCTGATTTATGGATGATGGGCGTGTGTCCACTTTTTTACCGAGCGCGTATGCGTTTGGTTGAGCAAAAACTGCAGCATAAGGTTGAACGTAAGGTCGAGAGCATGTAATGCTTTCGACCTTCTTTTTTTATCCAGATTTTGATTATTATGGTATAATAGCAATTATGGAGGCAGTCCTAAATGTGAAACAAGTTAGAAATACTTTGATTGATCAGCGATCTGGCTTTACCTTGGTTGAACTTTTAGTAGTTATTGGCTTGATTGCAATGATTGGCATTTTTAGCGCACCGGTGTATCAAAATTTTCAAAATCGAACAGATGTTGATATTGCAGCAGCAACGCTCACGAACAGTTTTCGATTAGCCCAAGCGCATGCCATGGATATGGTAGGGGATCAATCGTGGGGAGTGCACCTGAGCGTCGGTACTATAGTTATTTTTCGGGGCGCCTCGTATGCGACTCGAGACGTTCCTTTTGATGATGTATATACCATTTCTTCAGATGTGCAATTGACTGGGCTATCTGAAGTCGTATTTAGTAAAATGCACGGGCTACCTTCGACTATTGGTTCGGTTACCATGCAGGAGACGGGTCGAAGCATGACGGTGAGTCTTAATTCGCTCGGGGTAGTGAGTTTTTAATATGCGCATACTATTAAAAAACCAACAAGGCGTTTCGCTTTTGGAGGTTCTCATCGCCGGTGGAATTTTTGCACTTGTCATCACCGTATTAGTTGGTGGCTATATCACGATACAGAGTACTAGCGTTTTGGCTGGTTCGCGTGAGCGTGCCATTGCGCTGGCCGAAGAAGGCATTGAGGCAGTACGGAGCATTCGGGATTCCGCATATTTAGAATTGATTCCTGGAGTGCACGGGTTGCAGCTGAGTGGTGGGCACTGGACGTTTGCGGGCACATTCGATACTCGTGAAATTTTTTCACGCTCAATTACTTTGAGCGCCATTGACGCTAATACCATGCGAGTCGAATCCAGGGTTGCCTGGGATCAAACGCGAACTCGCCCGGGTGAAATCGTGTTTACCACTGATTTAACTAATTGGCATCGCGTGATCAGCGGGGGGTGGAGCGTGCCAAGCCTTGAATCATCAATTGATTTAAGTAATACGCAAGATGGGCTTGATGTCGAGGCGAGTGGTGATTACGCATACATTGTGCGCAATGGTGGAACTGCGGATTATCAGATTATGAATATTACTAATACCGCCACTCCGACCATCGCTGGCACCATAAATACGAGCGGGAATCCATTTCACATTACCGTTAGTTCCAATTATTCATATGTGACCACTGCCAGCAATACCCAGGAGCTGGTGATAATAAACCATAGCAATCCAGTGACGCCATCGATTGTTGGCACGTTTAATCCTGCCGGCAACGCTGATGGGCAGGCGATCGCGGTGGCCGGTACGCACGCGTATATGTCCCGAGCCGTCAGTACCGACCCTGAATTTTATGTGGTGGATGTTGCCAATCCCGCCGCGCCAGCTGCTAGTGGCAGCCTACAATTTGCTTCATTGATATCAGATTTAGTGGTGGTAGGCAACTATGCCTATGCGGCCACAGCCAGCAATACCCAGGAATTACTGGTTATCAATGTAGCGAATCCAGCAGCACCTACGATTGCTGGCGCAGCGAATTTAACGGGTATTACTGATGCTATTTCTGTCGCAGCGGTTAATAATATTCTTTTGATTGGACGGACAAATGGATTGGTGCATATCATCGACATTACTACTCCAACGGCGCCGGTTGAGCGTGGGGTCTATAACGCGCAAGGCACCGTACCATCGATCGCCATAAAAAATGACGCCAGTCTTGGTTTCCTGGGCACGGGCTTTGCGACTGCTGAATTTCAAGTAATTGATTTGGCCGACCTGACCGCTCCAGTACTCTACAGCAGCGTTGATTATCCGCCAGCGGTTGCTGGACTTATTAATGGTATGTATTATCACGCAGTAAAAGATCGCGCCATCGGCGTCGGCCCGGATAATGCTGCGGAGTTTTTCATTTTCAAACCTCAATGAGGAAGACTTTGTATCATATCAATGCAGAGCAAAAGGGATTTACCCTGATGGAGATTTTGATTTACTTAGCAATCTCGGGAATCATTATTGCTGGCGTGTCGACGTTGCTCTACGTGATGCTGGGCGCACGGGTTAAACAGCAAACGATTAATGAAGTCGAGCAACAAGGAGCATTTATGATGCGATATATTACTCAAGCAGTGCGGAATGCCGATGCGATTACTGAACCGGCGTCAGGTGCTGCGGTGAATCTAACGCTCAATATGTATGATCTGACGGATGATCCAATGGTGATCAGTTTGACCGGTAACACGCTTTCCGTATCACGTGCTGGCGAACCAGCTATCGCGCTGCATTCGGATCGCGTCGAAATTGCAAATGTAGCATTTACGAACGTAAGTTATGCGGGGACTCCCGGAGCACTCTCAATCACCTATACGGTGCGCTCGGTCAATCCCAGTGGGCGTCAAGAGTATTCGTATGAAAAAACTTTTTATGGAAGTGCAACTATTCGCTAAATTCAATCCTGTGTCGCATCAGCGTGGGTATGTCGTGCTGATTAGCATGCTTATTGTCAGTGTAGTTGGCTTAGCCATTGCCTCGAGCATGATGGCAATCAGTATCAGTGGTTCTCAATCAAGTCTCGAACGTGATCAAGCTACGAGCGCTCGATATTTAGCCGACGCTTGCGCTGAATACGCGATCAGCCAATTACTTGATGCTAATACGTATGCAGGCAATGAAGTGCGCACCCTGGGTGATGGTACTTGCACCATCAGGCCGGTGCTTGGCACCGGTAATACGAATCGAACGGTAGAAACATTTGGTACCGTGGATACCACGATTCGAAAAATAAGAGTCGAAATTGCTTCGCTAACCCCCAATGTCGCGCTCACATCGTGGCGGGATGTTGCTGATTTTTGAAAGAGATGCAGACGTGAGCGCGTATGTAATACTATGGGTAATACTCGGTTGATCTAGCCGCATGGAATCAGAAGCCGCAACCAAATCAGACGTTGAATTGGTGCGCTTAAGCCTGTCAGATTCTGATTGGTACGCTTTTATTGTGCAGCGGTATGAGCAACAGCTGCTCCGGTATATTCGCCGTATTTCTGGTGTTAGCCGAGAGGATGCCGAGGACGTCCTACAGGAGGTGTTTTTGAAAGCATACCGCAACCTTAACGACTTTGATCAATCTATGAAATTTTCTTCATGGATTTATCGTATCACTCATAATACGGTTATTAGTGAACATCGAAAGCGAACTGCTCGTGTTCAATTAGTCGGCGGTGAATCGGCGGAACAATTTTTGGCGCTTGTGGCCGATGACAATCAGGATCCGCACGCGACCGTAAATGCCCGGTTTGATGCCGATTTAGTCCAGCGCTTACTGAGCCGTATTGAACCGCATTATGCTGAGGTCCTCATGCTTCGCTACATTGAAGAAAAAGATTACCAAGAAATATCAGATATTTTGCAAAAACCACCAGGCACGGTAGCAACACTGCTGCACCGCGCCAAAAGCCAATTGCGCACTTTGATCAAAAAGGAGGGGATACAATTATGAATGAAATTTCAAGAAAAATAATAGAGGTTATTAAAGCGGAACATATCCAGCCGAAACCGCGCTGGCAATTTTTGGTGCAGCGGTGGATCGTCTGGGTCGCTTCGGTATTTGCCGTGACGGTCGGGAGCGTTGCATTTAGTGTGATTTTATTCCGCTTGGTTAATAATGATTGGGAAATTATTGAGTCATTGCCCCGCAGTCCGTTAGAGCATCTCGTCAATACTATGCCGTATATATGGCTGATTGTGCTCATTATTTTCATTGGCATAGCATACTATAACGTACGGCATACTCATGGTAGCTACAAATATCATGCTTATTTTATAGTGATTGGGAGTATGGGGTTGAGTCTTATTTTTGGTGGTGTGTTGTATGGTTGTGGTTTGGGTCCACGCGTTGATGCGTTTGTCAACCAACACATTCCCTTTATGCAGCACATGGCTGACGATCGATATGAAATATGGGTTCAGCCGGAGCAGGGAAGGTTGGCTGGAGAAATTACTGGTATGTTGAGCGGTGTGGGCATGTTTGAGATTGTTTCATTGGACGGAGAGGAATGGATTATCCGACCTACTACTCAGTATTTGGCGCCGCCGCAGTATGATCCTCAAACCGGGGATTATATCCGCATTGTCGGCTATACGATTGATCATGATGCGCGGATATTCGGAGCACAGCGCATTATGCCGTTATTTTTCGGTCCAGGAATTAATGGTGGGCAATTACCCGTCAGAGGGATGGAATATCATATTCGGGTCATGCCGCAGTAGTTTTGGGTAGGAAACTCACGCTAAACAATTGAAAAAGTATTTCATGAGATACGTATTAGTGAGTGACAGGGTCGACAGGCTAGCCCCTAATCACTAATCCACTAATACTCACTACATGAAGAAATACATTTTCGGCGCGATAATCGGCTTGGCAGCATTTATCCTCGTTGGCGGCACCGTCGCTGCGGCGCATGGATTCGGCCACGCTGGGGCGTCCGAAGATACGGCGCAATTACTCGGGATGACGAATGATCAGCTACAAACTGCGCTGGATGACCAGACATTGCCAGAGCTACTTGATGAAAAAGGCATTAGTCACGTTGAATTGCAGGAATTCCGCGATGAGCATATGCTCGATGAACGTGCGGCATTACTCGGAATGACGGCTGATGAATTACGCACGGCGCTTGAGAGTAAATCGTTTGCTGAACTTTTGGATGAAAAAGGAATTTCGCATGTCCAGTTGCACAGTTTCATGCAAACGCAGCATCTCGAACGCGCACAAACGCATTTACAGTCTCTGGTTGACGATGGCACTATAACCCAAGAACAAATGGATGCACGACTAGAACAGATGCAGTCAACTGATCGCCCAGGATTAGGGCACGGTCCCAGATAACCCCCCCATTGCCCCCCTTATGCCAGACTGGCGCTTGGTTACCCACAAGCGTCGGTTTGGTTTGCGATCGTGCTTCCCCAGTCGTATACTAGTAGCATGGTTTCTTGGTTTACTACACAGCAAGCTAATAGTTATTGGCAGCGATTATTATATGTGTTATTAATTGGCACGCTGAGCGGTTTTGCAGTGCTGATGAGTCTATGGTGGGGAGAGAGTATGGTTAGTCTTAACTACGAATATGAACGCGCCGGTGAAAATCTAGGGTTGGGTACTCGTCAGATAAAATCCTCAACTGTTACAATCGTGTTTGCTGGCGATGTGATGCTTGGTCGAGATGTCGAGTCGATCAGTAAACGTCAGCTGAGCTACGACTATCCATTTGTAGCAATGAAGAATGTGCTCGCGTCAGCCGATCTAGCTATTGGTAATCTTGAATCACCACTCACCGAAGGAGTAACTGTTCCAACAGAGGCCATGGTATTTCGGGCTGATACGGAATGGGCCCCTGCTTTAGCAGACGCAGGGTTTGATTTGCTGGGGTTGGCTAATAATCACATACCTAATCAAGGTGAGCGAGGAATTGTTGATACGATCGATGCGCTTGATCGCGCTCAGATTGTCCATAGTGGAGCAGGGGTAACGGTATCTGCTGCGAAGGCACCCGCGTATGTCACCCGTGATAATTGTACAGTAGCGATGCTTGCGTATAATGACACCGATGTGGCTCCTGACGGGTATTTTGCACGCGATGATCATGCTGGTACCGCGCTTATGGACGCGGCGACGGTATCCGCTGATATTGCGCGGGCTAAAGAAAATTCAGACTGGGTGGTCGTGATGATGCACAGCGGTAGTGAATATACGGTTCAGCCTAATACTCGGCAAATTGAATTTGCCCACGCCGCGATTGATGGCGGTGCTGATATGGTTATTGGGCACCATCCACACGTCGTTCAATCTGCTGAAGTATATCGGGGGAAATACATATTTTATAGTTTAGGAAATTTTATTTTTGACCAGATGTGGTCAATGGAAACTCGTCAGGGTTTGGCTCTGGAGACCACAGTGGTTGATGATCTACTTACTCAGATTAGGTTGATACCCATCCAAATAGAGAATTACTCCCAGCCACATATCATTACTGATGAACGGATTGCACATCAAGTACTTGATCGATTGGCTATCGCGTATTCAGGCGATAGCGCAGGGGATTGGGTTGTGGATATGTCTATTGAGAGCAATTATTGACAAAATATCCCCCACCGTATATACTCCTTAAATAATCGTACATTAGACATATTTATTTCACCCTATCACCGCACGGAGGAGCTATACATGCAGCCGCTCAGCAAGAAAACCGCCATAGATGGCACCAAGAATCACGAAAAGCATGACCAGATGATACTCTCTGCATCAGAACATTGTTCACGATGTGGGGCCCATCATGGTCCCGTCAAAGCCCACCAATGCACAACTCTGGGATATCCCGGAAAGCGCACGGTGCGGCCACAATTGCACCTTTAACAATTCGTTCTCAAGACCAAAACAAAAAACCATTACGCCTGTCTGACATTGTGTCACACAGGTGTTTTTAATTCTCAGCTGTTATCGGATCGCAATAGCTAGAAATCTTGCGATTTGTCTTTCTTGCCTTTAATTTTTTTGAAAAGAATGATGCCGCCGAGTAGCGATATGGCGGCAGCCACGCCAGCTATGAGTTTTTCTTTTGAATGCGAATCCATGGAATCGTATTTGCTTTTTGCCTTCTGGGCATGTTCAATCAGCTTGTCGAGATGAGCATGAGCCTTTTTTGTGTCGCTTGGCTTGTAAGATTTAAACATAACGATATATTTGGTTAATGGTATCTGTACGATAGCATGTTTGCGTGTGTCAGGATAGTCCCGAGTATGTGCGTTGTATCAAAATGAGGTATACTATTAACTGTTAGTCTTTATTACTAATTAATTATCCCTATGTACAAAGTTTTTTGCGTTTTGGGAATTATGCTACTTGCCCTAGTGGCTACTGGATGTACTAGCCCAAGCGAAAAAGTGGCGGAGACCATTATTGAATCGCAAACTAACGGGGACGTTGATGTTGACGTTGATAATGAGACGGTCAGTATCAATACTGATGGCGGTTCATTTCAATCAGGAGAGGACGTAACATTGCCCGATGGATTTCCTTCAGATGTACATGTGGCCGAAGGAACCTTGGTATCGGCAATTCATGTGACTGATCCTGATGGGTACTCAGTATCTTTGAATTCATCTGATTCCGTTACTGATTTGAAATCAGAATACCAGTCAGCTATTGTTGATGACGGTTGGACGATCCTCGGAACTTATGAGGTAAGTGGATCAGTTTCTTTTACTGCGGAAAAGGACAATCGGACACTATCAGTGACTATCGGGGCCACGGATGATCAATCTTCAGTCGTGATCAGCACTTCAACAGATTCCGAATAACGTTTTTCAGTTATGTTTCAAAAGCTGCGACGGAAAATCTCCTTCGCAGTTTTTGAGCGTGTCAGTCTTCCATTTTCCTTTTAAAAAAGCTATACTAAGTTCATGTCTATGGTAAATATTCGCAAACAACCGTTTTTTTACGCCTTGATCGTTATCGTAGCTGTTCTCGCGTTTATTGTCGTACGACCCCTGTTGACGCCGGTGGTATTAGCATTTTTAACCGCACTATTTTTTAAGCCTGTCTACGAATATTTCCACCACTCATTCGGTCAGCGCACGAAATTAGCTTCATTTGTTACTGTGATGGTGGTTATTGTTGCGGTGGTTATTCCGCTGTCATTAGTAATTGCCGCTGTCGTAAATCAAATAATCCTTTTTAACAATGATTTATCCGGCTCAGGCAATTTGGACATTCGCGCATTAGTTGACGTCGGGAATAATGCACTTGATAAAATTGGCGTCGATTATCGGTTGACTGTCCAAAATGTGCAAGCTGAATTGAAAAATGTAGCCGGCGCCATTGGGCAGTTTTTTGTAAAACAATTGCCAAAAATAGGCTCAGGCGCAGCTAATTTCATGGCCGCGGGCTTTATTTATGTTGTTGTTCTATTCTCTTTATTTCCAGCTCAGCGGAAGTTTTTTCAGTTTATCGAGCGTTTAAGTCCTATGGATGACCGGATTGATCAGGTGTACTTGTCGCGAATCGTGGAAATGTCCCGCTCAATGGTGAAAGGAACGTTTTTGATCGCCTTTGTCCAGGCGTTGGTTTCATCGGTGTTTCTCGTGGTGGCAGGCGTAGATTACATATTGTTTTGGATGATTATTATGATGTTTATTGGTATTATTCCGATGCTTGGTGCCACGGTTGTTGTGTTGCCCATTGCGGTAGTACTGCTTTTGACAGGCGATATTTGGCAAGGCCTCTTCCTCATTGGCACTAATATTTTAGTCGTAAGCAATCTGGATAATTATCTGCGGCCTAAATTGGTTTCTAAAAAACTTTCTCTTCACCCGGCGCTGGTGCTCATAGGCGTTTTGGGTGGACTGCAAGTGTTTGGCATACTGGGATTTATTTATGGTCCGGTTATCATGATACTGCTGGTAACGACGATAGAGCTGTATCTCAAATACTTTAAGAACGGCAATTCTCCCGCAACTACGTAAGTAATTTCAAGAATTGATGCATCATCAGCACGAACATCTTAGTTTACGCCTGCATCGCGCATTGCATTCGTCAATGGGTCTTTTTGAGTGGTCAGTTGGACTTCACACGTTTGCTCGTGCGTTGATATCAGTATTTATTCCAGTGTTATTGCTCGGTATAGGATATGGTATCGATCAGGTGCTATTGTTTCTTTTATTATTAACGGTCATGGATGTTCCACTTAATTTTTTTGCTCGATGGCTAGTTAGGAAAGTTGGGGCGCGATTAGTTATTATTGCCGGTTCGGTTGCTATGGTCGGGTATTTTTTGTCATTATCCGCTCTTCAGCCAAATGATTGGGTGGCGCTAGCATTCGTTTCATTTTTTGCCGCCTTGTACGATGCATTGTATTGGGTATCGCATTTATTTTTCTTTATGGAATGCAGTGTTCATAAGGAGAACATATCTCGTGATACAAGTTGGTTATATATTGTTCAGCAGTTAGCTGAAATGCTTGCACCAGCGTTAGGAGCTGTTGTTTTACTAATTTTTCCTGATGATATCTTGATGTATATTAGTGTAACTGTGGTATTAATTTCTATAATTCCTCTATTTAAAATTAAAAACGCTCCTGATCGACCGCGTGTTCCGCAGCAGCCTTGGACTGCATATTGGGGGTCATGGCAGAACGCACGAGATTATTTTAGAATTGCACTCTATGGAGTGCATATGTCGGTTGAGTTCATTATATATCCACTTTTTTTGTATTTCTTAATTGGTAATGTCGAATCAGTTGCGGCCGTAGCTGTTATTGCGGCTTTAGCCATGATGGTTTTTACCTTTTTTACCGGACGGATCAAACGTGAACATCGTCAGCAAACTATTATTACTGGCGCATTGATTGCCGCAGTGTTTTGGTTATTGAGAATTTTTATAGTCAATTACGCATTTGTTTATTTTAGTGTTTTTGTAGTTGGTTTATGCGCTGTAATGATGAGCATACCGTTGGCCAGTTCACTTTTTGAAAAAGGTGAAAAAATGGACACCCTTTCTGCGTCGACCTGGCGTAATGCAGCTTCAATGGGAGGGCAAGCTTTACTATATGGCGTCTTATTATTAGCGAATAATATTTTTCACATTTCCTTTATTGTTGTTGTCGGTTGCTTAGTTGCGTTGCTTATTATATCGAGACTGGCAGTGACTATAAAAGTTACTCAGGCTAGTCAACCACTATGAGTCACATTCCGGTCACCGTTTTTACGGGTTATCTCGGCAGCGGCAAGACTACCATCATTATGAACCTGATTCGGCAAATGCCTAAAAGGTACTCGATGGTGCTTCTGAAAAATGAGTTTGGCGACGTCGCGGTTGATTCTCAGCTTGCTCAAGAATCAAATATCGCGGTCACCGAGATGTTAAATGGTTGTTTGTGCTGTGTTTTAGTTGGAAAAATGGGCAATGCGATTGATGAGCTATTGACCACGTACAATCCTGACCGAATTATTATCGAGACATCCGGTTCAGCGTATCCGGCACCTATTGCATTGGAAATTCGTAAAATGGAGGATCGATTACATTTAGATTCTATTGTGACCGTTATTGATGCGATAAATTTCGAAGGATACGCTGACAAAAGCTACACAGCTAAAATTCAAGCTCAATATACTGATTTAATATTGATTAATAAACACGAATCAGTTGATGAGCGGACACTTGATCAGACACTTGATGACGTGTACGAGCTAAATCCGAATACCCCAAAAGTTAAAACTGACCATGGAGTGGTCAGTCCGGATCTAATATTTGGACTGGATACGAAATTGTTTGCCTCGCAATTGGAGATTGACGCGGCAGAACAGGGGAGGAATACACATCATCATGACCAGGAAGTGGAAATTGCCACGGTGGTTACTGATATCCTATTGGAGCGACGAAACGTTGATGCAATGCTTACCAAACTTCCGAAAACAGAATTTTATCGCATTAAAGGCATGGTTCGGTTTGCCGACGGCCCGTATTTATTGAATTACGTATTTGGCCGTTTTGATTACACGCCGTTATCACACTATACGGAGAAGACTCAAATAACCTTCATGGGTGAAGGCCTAGGTGCGTACGATGATGATATTATTCAGGGATTAGGAATTCCGCGCCAGGATTTAACCATCCACGCGGGTAATGATGCTAAATGATCCATTTTGCACCATTTCGCCGTAACGCTGCATGAAAAAACTATTGAGGTACAGGCCGGGATTATTTGGGGGATCGAGGCGCAGAGTAAACGTACCAATCTGTCCAGGAGCGACAGTGGTTTCCTGAAGTCGGGCAGTGGTATAGTTTGACAGCCAGGAACGATCGCGGAATCTGCTGACCGCTCCGCCTAAGTCCATCGCCTCAAGTGTCACGTGTCGGTCCCAGGTAGCGAGGCCAGTATTTTTGAATTTGATTGTAACCGCTGGCCGCCACAGATAGAGAAGCGCCGGTGGCATGGTATTGGAAATTAAGGCAGCCTGTAATCGCGAATCGACTCGGGTGATTGAGCGATCGTCCTCTTGGTTTATGTCTGCTGGTCCAGTCAGCCGGTAAATATTAAGGTAGGTTCCCATCCGGTCGGGACTCTGCAGTGTACTGGTAAATGTGGCTGTTCCCCCAGGTGCGACACTTGATTCAGAAAAATCAAATCCGCCCCACTGGCTCGGCCAGCTTGAGTGCCGGAAGCGACTTACGTTATCGCCAAGGTCGTAGATATTAAGTTTTACCTGACCGCGTGTCCACGTTTCGGTTCCGGTATTGCGAACAGTAGTGGTAATTGTTTGGGTAGCCCGGGTAAAAGTAGCCGGCCGAATGTCCTGGGTGACTACCTCGCCTGAGAATGCCAGTTGGGTCGAGCCGGGTATGCCTCCTTGAGCCAAAAAAACGCTACGCGCCCCACTTCGGATATTAGAAAAAGCACTGTATAAATTTTTTCCTGGGCAACTCGTGCAATCAACATCGCTATGCCCGATTATATTCGGGTAAGACGCATCAATAAATTCACTCGTGCCGGTAGGATCAATGCCAAACAACGCTGCTTTGGTACCGATAAGATTTTGCAAAGCAGTCTGCACCTTTTGATTAAGCGCTAATCCTGCTTCGTAATCACCGAGAATAGCGATGCCAATGGTGCCGCGATTGAAACTCGCTTCATTGCTACTGCCGCCGAATCGGGAGGCGGCACAGGCAGCCGAACGATAGGCGTGGGCGCCGATAACGCCATCCCCGCCGTAGCGACCCTCGTAAATATTTCCATTTTGGTCAATTAGATAGTTATAGCCAATATCACCCCAATTGAGCACTACCGCATGCCAGTAGTAGATTGATCGTATTGTAGCAGCTGGGTCGCTGGTGCCTGGATCGCCGGCAGTGTGATGAACGATAAATTTTTCAGGGGTAACTACTTCAGGCACCCATTCTTCTTTTCCCTGTGCATCATAGCGCCAAGTTTCATTTGCTTCCCAGCCTGAGCGGGGGATGATGGTTATGGCGCTAGCAGCTGAAGCGCGTTTAAAAAGCCAATCAAAAATACTGAGCGAACCAAAAGCAGGAGGGTCGGATGATTGAACATAAATAAATTTGACATCATCAATCGCTCCGTCGGCAGTGAGGCGATATTCAATCTGCGTTGCATTATTAGCCATGAAGGGTTCACGCAGGTACTGGTAACCATTTTGCTCCACGTAGCTATCGGATTCTGCGTGGTACCAGACGCTCCACCCATCAGCAACATAGAGTCGAAATTCAAATGCAACATCAGTGCTATCACCGCGCCAGGCAAACCCGCCCACCTGGAATGGATAATCTGCCGTGATAATTTCTGATCGGAACGTCCCATTGGTGACCGGAATTGTTGAATCAATTTCTTCATTACTGCGCACTTCCGGAATAGTCGTGGCTATTGCCTGAATACCAAAAAAGACAACGATAGCCGCCAGGAGGGAACCAAAGAGGAACGATCGAGTTGTTACGTAACCGTTCTGCATAGCCCTTGTTAGTGGTTTTTGTTTTTCATGTTTCATATACTATTATAGCGCAAAATGACGATTTTGTCCAGAGCAGCATAGTTTGCTACAATGCATGTTGTAAAACGCACGCGAATTTAAATGACCTACCGCAGATACATTATTTAACACCGTATGAGTAACGTGACACGTGCTGCGCTTCTACGAGAGTTACGTTTAGCCGCCAGCCCCCGTCAGGCAAAAATCGCCCGGTGGTTTTTTAAGACGGGGAAAGGAGAGTATGGAGCGGGTGATCGTTTTACTGGCATTAGGGTGCCCGTTGTGCGTAAGCTTGCTAAGCAATATCGAGAGTTGGCATTAGTAGACGCAGTGCGATTGCTTGCCAGCACGATCCACGAGCATCGTATGGTCGCGCTGTATATTATGATTCAGCAGTTTGACCGAGGCGATCGCGCTATTCAAACAAAAATATATCGACTCTATGTGAAGCATCGTCGGCAGATTAATAATTGGGACTTGGTTGATACCACGGCACCAAATATTGTTGGCACATTTTTATTAAACCGGCCACGAACAGAGCTGTATCGTTTGGCTCGGTCAAAGATGCTATGGGATCGCCGGATTGCAATATTAGCCACCTATACCTATATTCGACAGGGTGATTTTACGGACACCCTGAAAATTGCTACACTATTAGTCCGTGATTCGCATGACCTAATGCACAAGGCCGTTGGGTGGATGCTGCGTGAAGTGGGCAATCGCGATCAGGCCGCTGAAGAACAATTCTTAAAAAAATACTATCGGAGCATGCCGCGAACGATGCTTCGGTACGCAATTGAAAAATTTCCCGAACGAATTCGTAAACGTTATTTAGCAGGTACGATATGACCAACTTACATTATGATGTTATTGTTATCGGTTCAGGTGCCGGAGTGAAAATTTCTACCCATGCCGCTAAACTGGGCAAAAAAGTTGCCTTGATTGAAGATGGTCCGTTGGGCGGCACTTGTTTAAACAGGGGCTGTATTCCGTCCAAATTGTATATACATACAGCGGAGTTAGCGCGGGCTATTCGTGATGCGAAACGGTTTAATTTGAACGCATCGCTTGAGTCCATTGATTTTACTGACATTGTGAAACGCGTGACAGGGTATGTGGATGAACATTCTCAAAAAATGACTGAAGGGACACTCCGTAACCCTAATATTACCCTGTATCAAACGGCGGGTAGGTTTGTGGATGAAAAAACCATTGAGGTTGATGGCAAGCGGATAACCGCCGATCAAATATTAATAGCGGCAGGCGCGCGACCGTTTATTCCTGCAATCGAGGGGTTAGCCGGCACGCCGTTTTTGACCAGCACTGAGGCGCTGCGCTTGGACAAGCTTCCTACTTCACTGGTTATTATTGGTGGAGGCTATATTGGCACCGAACTAGCACATTTATTTAGCAGTTTGGGAACTCAAGTCACGGTGCTCCAGGCAACTGATCGATTGCTTGATAAAGAAGACTCTGAGATAGCTCAGGCATTCACTGCTGTTTTTTCTCGAACCGCAAACACATTGCTTATGCATCGGGCTACTCGCGTGGCGCATAGTACAGCAGGTTTTACGATTACTGTCGAAGGTCCGCGTGGTATCAGTGAAATTACAGCTGAGCAGTTGTTAATTGCGACGGGCGTGACGCCAAATAGCGACCGGGTGGACGCAAGTGCAGCGGGAATGATAATGGATGATCGAGGTTTTATCACCGTCAATCAATATTTGGAAACGAACATCGCCGGCGTGTTTGCGTTAGGAGATATTGTCGGGCATCATATGTTCCGCCATGCGGCAAATTGGCAAGCGCGGTTTGCCATCCAAAATATGTTTACGGATCAGAAAGTCCCCATTGATTATACGGCCATGCCCCATGCTATTTTTTCCTATCCTCAGGTGGCTGGTGTCGGCGCTACTGAAGATGAATTGAAAGCCGTTGGAACGCCTTATCGCGTTGGGCGAGCTCTGTATGCCAGTACGGCCATGGGCGCTGCTTTCCAGGAGCAGGATGGCTTTGTCAAAGCGCTGGTCAGCGCTGACGGCCAGACGATATTGGGCTGCCAAATTATGGGCCCCGAGGCCTCAACGCTTATCCATGAAGTCGTTGTGGCTATGCGTCTCGGAGCATACGTTTCTGCTATTACTAATACAGTGCATATTCATCCAGCCATGAATGAGGTGGTGCAACGGGCATTTATGAAGCTCAGCTAATTGCTGGGTGGGCCTATTGTAACGGTCATAATTGAATAACGATATAGGTATTCATGGAGATATCGGAACATGAAATACAAAAAATAGTACGCGCTGCCCAATCGGGTGACCGTGACAGCATGGGGCAGTTATTTGATTTGTTTAATGATCGAATTTACCGATTTGTGGCATATCGCGTGAGTACTCGTGAAACCGCCGAGGATCTTACCCAGACAATATTTGTTGCAACGATTGAGTCGCTCCATCGATATATGAATGACGGACGGACTAAATTTTCCACCTGGTTGTTCCAGATAGCACGGCATAAGTTGATTGATCATTATCGCCAACAGCGGGTTCAAATCCCCTTGGATCACGTATCAGAAATTAATCATGCTACTTTAATTGTTGAGTCACCGGAACTTGCATTTGATTCTCGCAGTACAGCGGTATGGCGCATGTTCAAACAATTACCTTTACAATTTCAAGAAGTGCTCCAGTTGCATTACGTCGAAGGAATTGGATTATCTGATATTGCGCAGATCATCGGAACAAGCGCGGTTAATGCTCGGGTGATTAAGTATCGCGCGCTGCGTCAACTACGCAGACTACTCAATGAATCGTCAGCCACCTCATTATGAAATCATACCAGAATAATGAAATAACGCAGGCATTGAAGCGGGGCAGTCAGCTGCACCTGGATAATCAAGCTCGTCAACGAATGCGCTTGAGTATATTTGCTATATTTGATACTGTAACGTCAGTTAGCAAGCAACGATATACTAATAACGAGTCAATTAAGGCTCACTTATCAACATTAATGGTACGACCTATGATACCAATTATCATTGCCCTCGTCCTCATGGCCGGAACGACCGGTACCGCCATTGCAGCGGATAATGCAAAGCCAGGTGACGCCTTGTTTGGCGTAGATCAGGCACTTGAAGAGGCTCGTCTTTCATTCGCTTTTGGCGATGATGCGAAGAGCCAAGTTTGGGTTGACATCGCGGAAGAGCGCGAGTCAGAAATGCAAGTGTTAATTGAGGAAGGCGAAACTGAGTTAGCTGAAGAGGCCGCTGATCATGCTGCCCGCGCCTTGGATAATGCATTAATCGTAATTAACCGAGTTCGAGCTGAGCATGAAGATGAAGGGAAGTCCAGCGAAGCGCTTGATGACGTTTCTGAAAAATTAGAAGAGGTACAGAATCGATTCATTGAACGTCAACGTGAACAAACTGGAAAAGCCCTGGAGGAAACATTCGGTGAGGTAGAACTTGAAGCTGAAATTGATAGTTCGATAGCAAAAGTGAAGATAAAAATCAACAATACTGAACAAGAATACACGTTGAATGAGACTGATCTCGCTTCAATCATCGAATCAATTCGTAGTCGTACCGGACTGAGCACTGAGGATATTGCTATTATGCTGAAGCTTGACCGAGGATCATCGGCATCTGATGACGATGATGACGCTGATGAAGATCAATCGAATGGAAATACCAATGATGATTTGAATGATGAGGAAGGGGATGATGCTGATGAGGATGGAAATGGTCAAGAGAATCGCAACAGAAATGCAAATCAGAATCGTAATGGGGCCGGCAACAGTAACGACAGCAATGAGAATGTAAATGAGGACAATTCAAATGATGATGAGAATGCAAACAGCAATACTAACGAGGACGAAGCCGAAGATGAAACAGAAGACGTGGAAGACGGCAACTAAAGAATTGTGAATCAAATTTTAAACCACCCGCTATAGCAGCGGGTGGTTTTGTTTAACGTTTGATTTATTTTATCAATTGATGGACAATAGGGGTGACACCATATGCGCGAAGGAAATCCATCCAGAGATCCCGATTATATAGAGAAATCCGTCGAAGCGGATGTTAAAAAAATCGTCGAAAACGTCGATCGTCGTATTGAACAATCCAATGCATCAGCCGAACGATATGTGGCAGCGGTTAGTGTTTTAGAACGCGTGTCAGCACATGATTCGGCTTTGACAACGCAATTGGAGGGGTCACTTCGAGCCGAAGCAGCTGGTGCAGTGTATGAGGAGCCACGGGCAGTTATTGATGCCGCTCAGTATATTATCGATCATTTTGGAAATCCATATTCTCAAAAAAAATTAGCAGACATTCATACCGTCGCGGCACGTGCATTTGAAGAACTTGTTCAGCAACAGTATGACTACTTTGAGGGCAGGTAATAACCTTGAACAGCTATGCAAGTACCAAAACGCAAACCAGGCATATATACCAATCAAGAATCCGACCCGCATCTCACTCCGGCAAAGCTGGATGAATTAAAGCGTGAATTGCATCGTTTGAAGACTGTTTCCAGGCCTCAGGCAATTCTTGAAACGAAACGTTTGGCGGAAATGGGAGATTTTTCCGAAAATGCCGAATACCAAATTGCTAAAGGCAGACTGCGGGGAATCAATAATCGCATTGACGAATTGGTAGATCAGATAGATAGAGCAGTCGTGATAGTCCCAGAATCAACTGCGGACGTCATTGCAATAGGGCATACCGTTATCATTGAGCAAGATGGTGAACAAAAAACATTTCAAATACTGGGGTCCACTGAGAGCAACCCTCACCTGGGAATTATTTCTTATCAATCGCCACTCGGAGCCGCATTGATAGGCAAAAAAATTGGCGATGTATTTGAAGTATTACTTGGAAAAAGGAATGTTTCATGTCGCGTAATTAAGATCACGTAGGTCCGAAGTTGACTGATACGTCCGACAGATTACCTCAACCCTTGCTATTTTTAGAGTTTGCCTGTACACTTCACCCTTAATCATAAAAATATTGAAATATATGAGGAATTCAAGAGATAGTAGACCAGATCGTGGTCGAGGTGGCCGTTTTGGTGGCCGCGATGGTGGTCGTCGTAGTTTTGACGACCGACGAGGCGGTGGCCGTTTTGGTGGCCGCGATTCTGGACCTAAACAAATGTTTGAGGCTACCTGCGCTGACTGTGGCGATTTGTGCCAAGTGCCTTTCAAACCGCGTGGCGATCGTCCGGTCTATTGCAGCAATTGTTTCGACAAACACAATACTCGAGATGAACGAGGTGGTGGCGATCGACGCGACAGCCGACCGCGGTTCGAAGAAAAGCGAATGTTTGATGCTACCTGCGATAATTGCGGCAATCCCTGCCAAGTGCCATTTCGACCCAGCGGCGAGAAGCCTGTGTACTGCAACGATTGTTTCAGCACCATGGGCGGGGGGCGCAGCGACCGTGGTGGCGATCGACGCGACAGCCGACCGCGGCAATCAGCTGGCGGAGATAACAAGGAATTATTGGCCCAATTTAATCTTTTAAATGCAAAATTGGATCGAATTATCTCGTCATTGTCGCCGGTCATGGCAAAAGAAGTTGCGACAAAAGCCAAGGTTGTACCAGCGCCCGTCACACCCAAAGTGATTAAAGAAAAAGCAGTAAAGGTGGTAAAGGAAAGCAAACCTGCTAAAGCAGCAAAGAAGAAAAAGGAAGTAAAATAAGATATTCAAAAAAACACCGAGCTGAGCTCGGTGTTTTTTGGTATACTTAAATCGTATGTATTTTGTTTATATTGTTCGCTGTGCAGATAAGACACTCTATACGGGAATTACCGTTGATGTTGCCCGTCGCGTGCGAGAGCACAATTCGTCTCCCGCTGGCGCTCGGTATACTCGACAACGGCGGCCGGTGCGATTGGTATACCGTAAGCGATTTCGCAATCGATCAACGGCCAGTCGGGCTGAAAGTCGAATCAAGCAGCTATCTCGTGCTGATAAACTAAAATTAACCCGCCATTGATAATTAATTGAGTTCGTGGGAATATGACAGTATATGAATAAGAAATGGGCATGTATTATTGGCGGCACCTTTGGTTTATTGCTCATATCCTTTGTGCCAGTGATTCTCACCCCGTCGGTTGCCCCAGGAGTTAGCGTGCCTGATAGCATGGATAGCGTTATTTTATGGAGCGTAGAAACTCATTTTGACCACCCGCTGCAGCAATTATTTGTTTTTCGTTATCAGATTACAGAACGTCAGGTGCAGCAGGGGAGCATGGATCAATATCTCGTGCGAGGCAAAACTTTTTTTGGCATTACAGCAGTTACCGCGCGTGTTGGCGCAGACGGGATCGTTACTCAGTAGTCATTGTGCTTATGATTGAATCTAGGATTTACGTTCGAGCAAAAGCACATGCGCATTCGGTAACGATTGCTCAGCAGGATGAAACTCATTTTACTATTTCAGTGACCGAGCCGGCTGAGGCAGGTAAAGCAAATGAGGCCATACGTCGAGTTTTGGCAGACTATATGCGCGTGCCTCCCACCAGCCTTTCGCTACACTCTGGCCAACGTTCCTCCCACAAAGTATTTATATTACATAATTAATATTATCAATATGAAAGGTTTTCATTCAAATATTGAGCAGCAAACGCTTGCTAACAAAAAATTTCGCCAAGTCCTCTATACTGGCAAGCATAGTCAGTTAGTGCTGATGTGTCTTCAGCCACAAGAGGAAATCGGCATGGAGGTTCATATGGATAATGATCAGTTTTTTCGTTTTGAATCTGGCGACGGGAAAGTATTAATTGATACTCATGAATATTTAGTAACCGATGGGTCGGCCATTATCGTGCCTGCCGGTGCTCAGCATAATGTTATGAATGTCTCCTCGGATAAGCCGCTGCAGATGTATACGCTGTATGCACCGGCTCATCACCGTGATGGGGTTGCCCATGATACCAAGAAAGCTGCTGTAGCCGATGACGAAGAGTTTGACGGAATAACTTCAGAGTAATTGTTTGATCAATAAAAAAACGACTGCTGTACGTAGGGCAGTCGTTTTTGATCGCATAGCATGTTGTTGATTAGGTACTTTCCGGATCATCCTGATCAAGGCAGCCATAATTGTATTGGCGACGTTCCGGCGTCATTTTCCGTCTGACAATCAATTGTTGACGAATTGTCAAAAAACGCGTGGCCAATTCAGCGAGGACTTTTAGCTCTTCTTCAACTGTTTTTACCTGATTTGGTAATATCAGCAAATCAAGCAGCGCGTCCTCGGATAGACAAGTTAATTCATGATTCTTCATGATTCCTCCTTAATGGTAATGTGCAATTACTAGGTTTGTTTTTGCATAATAAAAAAACCGGCCCTATCATGGCCGGGATCACTGTAAATTGACCGTTAGTGCAGAAAATTTATGCAGCACCAGCCATGAGGGTTTTGGGGGCCTCGTTTTTTGGCGGGTATTGCATTGTGCTGCGTCGGTTATTCATATGCAAAAGGTAGTATACACCAGTGACTGGCTATGGTCAATTGTATTGGTGGAGCAGTGGCCCCTTCGTGGTCTCAGGACGAAAATGCAAACAGGCCCTTCGTCCCTGGTGGACTCAGTGGCGAAAACGTAAGTAGGCCCCTCGGCCTGTTATGGCCTCGGGGCGAAACATCAAGTCTTATAAATTTGATGTTTCGGTTTTTATTCGGTATACTAAAAACAGCCTTATGCAGGTGGAAAAGCTGGATGAACCAATCCGTGTGGTGGCTGATTTTAGCGGCAAAAAGGTTCGCCCCTTGTCGTTTACCCGCCACCAAGGCCGGCGATATGATATCGACCGGGTTAATTTGGTATATCGGACGCGGGTTGGGGATCGTTACCACTGGTGCTTTGCCTGTTCGGACGCGGCAAATACGTACGTTCTTTTTTATGATCCGTACGCGTTGCGTTGGACACTACGAGAGATTCAAATGGAGTAGGGGTAGGTACTAGTCTTCGAGATCGGTTGGTTTTTCGCCCCACGTCATAGCTGATTCAGGCTTGCCCGTTTCTTCTTGGTGGCCATAGACCGTTTGATTCTGTGCATCGAGGAAATTGAACCGGGTGACGGTGAAATCTTGCAATTGTCCCTCAATCATTTTTTTGCCAATAATGGTGGTCGTTTCTTTCGTGTAGTCGCCAATTTTTTCGCGCGTGGTAGCTTCCCGGTAGATTTCTCCCATGCGTTCGCCTTCGGTAACCTGACCAGTTTTTTCAATCAGCGTTCCTTGATCATCATATTGGTAATTCTCCACCCAGGAGTGTTCGCGATCAGTATTGGTACCGCTTATGGTAGTTACGTTTCCCTTATCATCGTAGTTGAATGCACGTTCGGTAATTGCTTTGATGACATCCGTGTTTTTGCCATCAACGCGGTTATAGGCAATATCTTTGCGCCAGGCAGTTTTGCCCTGCTCATTCTGGATAATTTCTGCGGTGCGGTGGTCGCCGTCCATTTCCGGCAACTTATCCGCCAGCGCGAGCTCTGGATTTTGCTCGAGCAATCCGCGGCCAGGTAGCTGCTTCTCCATGATAGCTTGTTCATTGGGTGTTAGCCCCTGGTATTCCTGGTTGTCCATAGTGATTATGTATAGTGGATTAAAGACAGCATAAGCCTATCGCGTAATTAATTGATTTGTCAATGCAACGTATCATTCTTCATTTCGACATGAGTTCCTATTTCGCTTCCGTGGAACAGCAGGCGAATCCTCGTTTGCGTGGCCGGCCGGTTGGCGTAGTGGCTACCATGACGCCGAATGGCTGCATCATCGCCTCATCGCGTGAAGCAAAAGCCCTGGGGATTAAGACAGGTTGTCGGGTGCCGGAAGCGAAAGCGCTCTGTCCTCATGTTGTTCTCATCGAAGTTGATCCACCTAAATATCGTTCAACCAGTGAGCGTATTTTTTCCTTATACGCGGAATATTCTGAAGATATTGAGCCATATTCAATTGATGAAGCATTTGTTGATTTAACCGGCGTGGCGGCGTCATATGATCGGGCGCTCGTGATAGCTCGAGAAATCCAACAGCGGATTAAGGACGAGATTGGGGAGTGGCTTGTTTGTTCGATAGGTATCGCGCCGACGCGCTGGTTGGCTAAGTTTGCCAGCGATACCGCGCCAAAAGGTGAAGCGATTGTATTAACGCAGGATAATTTATTTGAGTATTTACAGGGTCGTGATGTGCAGGAGGCTTGGGGGATTGCTGGCGCGACCGCGACCCAGCTTGAGCACTTGGGCATTAGCACACTGGATCAATTAGCTACTTATCCGGTGCAAAATCTGATGACCGTGATGGGAGTGCGGGGGTATTATCTCTGGGCGCAGGTGAATGGCATCGAATTGTCCGGTTTGGAAGTGCGACGTCAGCCGAAGTCAATCGGCCATAGTCATATCTTGCGCAGTCGGACGCGTGATCCTCGGTTTTATCAGGCAGTCCTGATGCGCCTCTGTGAGCGCACCGGCCGCCGGTTGCGGGAAAAAAATTTAGAAGCGCAAGGAATATATTTTCACAGTTCATCGGATCATCGTGACTCAATCGGCGGCAGTCAAAAGATGCATCACCCGATTACGCATACCTCGCAGATCTTTGATTATGCGTGGCGCTTGTTACAGCCGCACCTTCGGCATGACGTGCCGACTTTTTTTGCAGTTGGACTTTTTCACTTGCGGCCACGCGTTGATCAATTGACGTTATTTTCAAATAAAAAAATATCCCCCAGATTAGCTCAAGCGCTGGATGCTCTGAATAATAAATACGGTGAGGAAACAATAGTGCAGGGGCCATTATTGCGGTTGGGTGGTATGCACGCACCGGATCGGGTTGGATTTCGGAAGAGTGTGGCGGCGGAGTTCCAGGGTCAGGGAGGATTGACTATGGACGATCAGTTATGACAAATGGATTGAAGTTTGTATTGGTGTCATAGACATCGATACGCTCCCTGCGTTTGAGGAAGCGCACTATGGTATAGGTAACTGGTGTCATGAGTACTTCTACCCCCACTTTAAAGATATAATTTGAAATCAGCACACTTACGATTAGTGAGGTGGGTAGAACTCCCCAGAAAGCGATTAGAATAAACAATGCCGTGTCAACCCCTTCACCAACGATTGTGGATCCAATAGTGCGAGCCCAGAGCCAGCGCCCGTGCGTGGCGATTTTCATTTTAGCCAATACGTATGAATTAAGAAATTCCCCCGCCCAGTAGGCAGTGAGTGATCCTAAAACAATACGGGGGGTTAAGCCGAGAATAGTATGGTATGCGTCTTGATAGGGCCAGTCTGGTGCCGCAGGGAGCCAATCGATGAGCATGATCATGACTGACATTAAAACGGCGCTGGTAAATCCAATCCAAATAACTCGACGCGCAGCGGTGTACCCATACACCTCGGTCAGTATATCACCGAAAATGTAAGCCAGCGGGAAGAGTAATGTGCCACCATCAAAAGTAAACGATCCAAAAGAAACAATTTTGGTTGAAACTATATTGGAGATAAGGAGTACAGCGACAAATAAACCGGTGATCAAGGTTATTAAGCGGAATGGCATATCAAGTTGATAGAATCAATATTGAATTGTACAATCATAGCATGACACAGACAAATCAACCAACCTGGGATGACGTATATAAAAAAACTCCGGCCGAACGGCTGCCGTGGTATTATGCTGAATTAGATCCGGATTTCGCCCGGGCACTTGAGGCTATTGATGGTCCAACCAAGCGGGTCCTGGATGTTGGCTCGGGGCCTGGTACGCAGGCGATTGCCTTGGCTGAGCGGGGATTTGACGTGGTCGGCGTGGATATCGCGCCTACTGCCGTAGAGTACGCTCAGGTGCGCGCCCGTGAGCATGGAGTCCAGGTAGATTTTAAAGTCGACGACATTCTCGAAACCTCTTTACATGGGCCATTTGATTATATTATTGATCGTGGTGTATTCCACACATTCATGCCGCCGTCTCGAGCGCCCTATGTCCATACTACTTATCAATTGTTGAGACCAGATGGGTACATGTTGCTTAAGTGCTTTAGCCATCAGCAGCCCGGCACGGATGGTCCGTTTAGGTTTTCACCTTCTCAACTTGAAGAGTATTTTGCACCATATTTTGACATTATTTCGATTGAGGATTCCGTTTTTCATGGCAGTTATCCGCATGTGAAAGCGTTATTTGCCATTTTGCAGCGCCGGTAGACGAGAGGGAGGATTTATCCTATACTGGCTGTAACACAATTATTTACTATTTACGCATGTCACGATCAAATGCTTATTGGTTAGCCTTGGGTACCGCCCTCATTTCTGGGTTTTCTAATTATCTCGCAAAAATAGCGGTCACCGTCGTTTCTGACCCGGTGGTATTCACCTTGCTTAAGAATGCAGTTGTTGCGGTTCTGCTCGTGGGTATTATTGCTTTTGTCTCTCGATTCCGCGAGTGGCGCAGACTTTCTCGTCAGCAATGGGTACGGCTGATAACAATCGGGGTAGTCGGGGGGAGTATCCCATTTATTTTATTTTTTGTTGGCTTAACTAAGACGACAGCCTTGAGCGGTGGATTGATTCACAAAACTCTATTTATTTGGGTGGCGCTTCTCGCTGTTCCATTTCTCAAAGAGCGTATCACCGCACTCCAGGGAGCCGCCTTTATTTTGCTTATTCTTGGCAATTTCATGCTCGGCGGAGTAAAAGGATTTTCCTGGGGAACTGGCGAGCTCATGATACTTGCCGCAACACTCTTTTGGGCGGTAGAAAATATTATTGCTAAGAAAGTTTTGGCAGATTTGAGTAGCATCACGGTGGCTGGAGCGCGCATGGCATTTGGTTCAGTTATTTTGGCTGTTGTTGTATTGTTCCAGGGCAACTTTGATATGATATTTACGCTAACTGGTACGCAGTGGCTCTGGACACTGATACCGGCTGCGTTACTGCTTGGGTATGTCACCACGTGGTACACGGCGCTTAAATACGCGCGTGCTTCAATTGTGGCTTCATTGCTGGTACCCGCGACATTTATTACCAATATTTTGACTCAAGTACTCCAAGATAAAACGATGACTCCAGCGCAGATCAGTAGCGGCGTCGCCATCTGTCTTGGTATTGGGCTGCTTCTTTGGGAATTGTTCCGTCAGCGATCACAATCATATCAATATGCAGCCGACGCTCACCGCACAAATTGATGGTATCAGTAAATGCGCGCGATACGCTTTCGGCCCCAATATTCAGCGGATGTGCGGACCTGACATGCAGCGGCAGCTTGGTTCATATATTGATGCCCATACTGCTGATCCTGGGTTAAGCCGTATACTTGAGCAATTTCAAACATTACACCCATATCTTGAAACTATCGCTCATGCAAACCATATTGCTGATCCTTTTGATGTGCGCGTGGTAGAGGCGTATTGGCTCGGTAATGAATTGCTTGAACGGATTCCTCCCAAAACTTTTTATGCGCATATGGTTGATAAGCTTCGTTTAAAAGCGAAGACGAGCTCTAAAAGTTTTGAGGAGTTGTCAACGAAATTGCCGCTCGGCGCTCGGATGCATCATTCGTTTCACGTATTTAATGTGTATAAGCGAACCGGCCATCATGAAATTTTGCATACGCTGCAAAGTATGGATACGTGCCGCATCAGTTGGGGGAAGGTAACGCATGTGGTTGGTCCGCGCATTACTGTCGATCGTCAGCCGCTGCTCATAGATGGCCACCGACTCTACCTTGGTCCGGCTGAATCAGTTAATGTCACTCGTCGCTTGGATGACGATTGGACATTTGAAAATCTGCAGATTGGGGATTACATCAGTATGCATTGGGGCATGCCCTGCGAAATCATTACTCCGCGCAATGTGCATTGGTTGTCTCACTATACGCAAAAGCACCTGGCACTGGCTAATACGACATTGTAAGGTATGGCAGAGATTTGGATATTTGGAAACCAAGATGTAGCTCAGGATGCGCTGCCGGTGCAGCTCATGCCCCGTTTGCAGCGGGAATTTACCCAACATAGGTTTACGCATCAAGATCCACTCGATGAGTGGGAAATGCCTGATCCATTATATTTGATAGATACCGTCGAGGGTGTGAACGTGGTTAGTGTTTTCACTTCGCTTGATGCATTTCAACAAGCCCCACATGTCACCATGCACGACTTTGATTTGGGCACTCAACTCCAGTTTATGAATAAGCTGGGTAAGCTGCCTAAGCAATTATTTATTTTTGGGATACCGTCCCATCTGAGCGCTGCTGTAGCTTATGACCAGCTCGTACAGCTGCTCCGTCAATACGGACTTTGAGAAAATGGGAGGCACAGCTCATGCACGGGTCGTACGCACGAATGAGCTTTTCCATTTCTAATTGCAGCGTATCAGCATCCGGATCGCTGGGTAATAATTCTTCAATGCGTCGGGCTAAGTCTTGCTCAATGTTAATTTGATTTTGGCCGGTCGGGACGACAATGTCACCTTTAATCACTTTTCCGTCTGTGCCGATAGTTACGCGATGATAGAGCGTACCGCGCGGGGCTTCAACGACGCCGATTCCGGTGCCTTTTTCGAGCGTCGGTTGAGCCAATGGCTCTGCTTTAAATTGCGTTGATTGAAGTAATTCAATGCTATGATCGAGGCAGTGAAGTATCTCGATAGCTTGGGCAAGATTATTGTGAAAAATGTTAGTTGAGGGGAATGATGCGAGTGCGTCAGCCGCGTCTTTTTTGGTTGCCGGATGCAGGGTTTCTTTTGCTAAATTGATTCGCGCTAAGGCCCCAACCATAAAGGATTGACCTTTAAATTTATATCCGGAGGCGTGTGAATAGGGGATAATCGTATGTTCCAGGTGGTTACGATAGTCTTTCTCTTCGATGTAATCGCCTTGGTCGCTTACAATGTGTCCTTCAAGGAAGGAGAACGGTCGTGCCACCATGGCCATAAATTTCGTTTGGCGATCAAAGCGGTCCTTGGCTTCTGCAAATATTTTAATGGTACGCAAAACAGCAGGTCGGGCTGCTTCTAATTTTTGCACTGCAGTGGCTATTTCCTCGGGCTTGGGGATACCGGCGAACCCGCCAATCTGCGGCTTGATCGCATGAACTGATCGGCCGGCGATAATAATCGATAAATAGTTACCGGCAGCCTTAATCTCAAATGCGTCATGCAATATTTGATGCTCGTCTGGTTTATTTTCATCAAACTCCAAAAATGAATCCTTGCCGAACATATCTGGCATGGCAAATAAATAGAGATGTAGTGCGTGATCTCGTATATTCAATCCATACATGGTCAAATGTTTGAGTTTGATCGCTTGTTCAGATAACTGAAAACCAAGCGCCTTTTCACACGCTTCGATACTCGCGAGAAGGTGGGCATTAGAGCAGGTGCCGCAAATGCGCGCAAGGAGTGTCGGTAGGGCGCGGTAGGGTTTACCACGCATGCCCTGGGTATAAAATCGTTTATACTCGGATATGCCAAATCGACAGTGCTCAACTTTTCCGCCCGCAATTTTGACATCCAGCGTTGCTGAACCTTCAACTTTAGTAATTTCTTTCTTTAGAGTGAGATCGAGCAGGTGCATTATGCAACTATGTTAAATTCTGTAAGTAATGAATCAAGTGCTTCTAAAAAAGTTTTTTCATTCATCGGACACCCAGGAATATTCACATCAACCGTTATAACCTCGGAAAGCTTTTGCACTTTCTGTAGATAGTTAAATTGATTCAGCACCATTTGGATTTCTTTAAGCCGTTCGGGATCAAAGTCATTTCGCTGGGCAGAGGGTAGGCCATCGACTGCACAGGCACCAATGGCTACCACCTTTTTCGACAATGAACGAATTTTTTTTACCATATCAACTTGTTCTTGCGAAGCAAGCGCACCTTCGATAAATGCGACATCCATAGCATCAAGAACATTATGGGTCTGCAGTACACGAGCGTGACGGATGTCGAGGATTTTCTTCCAAAGCTCCCAGCGGTCATTCATGAGCTCAGTAAAAACAATTGTTGAATCCTCACAACAGGAGAAACTAAACCAGCCAATGCGTAGTTTTTTTCCAGTCAGTGTTGGTTTATTGATAGCTGATGATGTTTGCATAGGCGTGTCGATAGTATAACATTTATGAAGTAATTGTAAAATTTTTCAATTTTTTTGCGGTTTTGGTGGTGCACGATGTTAGTTTTTAGCATAGATGCTTTAGTGATTCTAGTCTTTGCTGAAAGGGATGTTGACCATACGCGTAAAATATGGTAGTATTGACGCACTCTTTTATTGACTTGTGATTTACTTGGCCATGGTTGAATCATCACGAAAAAAACAAGAATACACATCGTTACTTTCTCGTCTGATACATTCTCGAGCGCTTATTATTGGAGAGATTATCGTATTGGTTGTTTTGGCAAGCGCTGTTGGCAAAGAAATTATTCGCAAGTATCAAATCCAACATGAAATAGCCGCTTTGCAAGAACAGGCAGAATCATTGGCGAGCACAAATCAGCAATTACAGCAGTTAATTACATACTTTGAAAGTGATGCGTATGCGGAAGAGCAGGCTCGCTTGAAATTAGGTTTGCAGAAACCGGGCGAATCGGTGGTGACGGTTTTAGGTGCCGAAACGGACGTTGCGAGTGTTACCATGGCACCGGAATCTAATACAACTACCGATGGCGTTGAGCAGAGCAATCCACGTCGTTGGTTGAATTATTTTTTCTAAGTTTATAATTATTTAATCATTGTTTATTAGTATTATGCCCGAAGAGAAAAAGAAAGCAGGGAATCAGTCAGAAGTGAAACCCGTTGTGCCGACAGTTCAAACATCTTCATCAACGATGCCCTCGAAGCCAACTCAGTCTGTGGTGGCTCGGAGTAAGCGGATGATTTGGCTTGGCGTTGGCAGTGTTTTGGTTGGATTGGTGGTCATTCTTATAGTTATAGTTGTTGGTTTTTTTAGATTTGGTTGGGATAATTCATTTATGTCATCCATTGTTCGCGGTCTTAGGATCCCAGTAGCCTTGTACAATAACAGTCCGTTATCTTTTGATGATTATCAGACTGACATTGATACGCTCAATCATTTTTACGCCGCACAAGCTGAGGAAAATACCGGTCAAACGACAACACCGACTGCAACTTTTTTACAGAAGAGCGTACTATCCCGTATTATTCGAGAACATTACACCGAACAGTTGGCCGAACAATATGATGTTACCGTGACCGCCGAGGAATTAAATTCAGAGTTTGACGCTGTTGTTGCCGAGGCCACAAGTGAAGAAGAGGTGGTTAGTACGTTAACTCGGCTTTATGAATGGACACCAGATCAATTTAAACAAAAAGTTTTACGTCCATATTTACTTCGCTCAAAACTAGAAACAGCAATTGGTAAAGACCAGTCATTAAATGCTGATGCAAAAACAGAGGCGGATTCTGTATTAGCGAAAATAAACGCGGGAGAAATTACTTTTGAAGACGCTGCGAAGCAGTATAGTGATGATGTAACTGCATCATCAGGCGGTGATTTGGGTTTTTTCAGTACCGGTCAGATGGTGAGCGAATTTGAAACGGCCGCTTTTGCATTACAACCCGGAGAAACATCGGGTGTCGTGCAAACCCAATTTGGTTACCACATTATTCGAGTAACTGAGCGGGTGGCTGCGACCGATGATGCGCCTGAGCAAGTAAGAGCTTCACATATTCTTTTTAAGGGAGTTGACTTAGATACCTATACCAATCAGCAGTTGGCCGAAGCCTCGATTGCAATTTTTCCGAAAGGACTGGAGTGGAAAGATGATTGCGGCCTGGTTTTAGGTGTTGAAGAAACCTGCGAACAAAATGAGCTGCTTGATGTTGCCCAGCAGACAAGCACCCCGACCGATAGCCAAACCCAGCCAGCTGAGTAGCTGGCCGATTGGGACTGGAGCCACCCGTCGGAGTCGAACCGACGACCTCTGCTTTACGAAAGCATTGCTCTACCAACTGAGCTAGGGTGGCACCTGTCGAGCGGAAGCTCGATGGAGCGGGTAACGGGAGTCGAACCCGTGCTTCGACCTTGGGAAGGTCACGTACTACCGTTATACTATACCCGCAGGTGAGACTTGAGTATACAAAAATAGTTGTATTATGAAAAGATATTCATTTCTGCTTACCTTGTCAATTGTTACCTTCTTTCTTGGCATTGGCTTTGATGCGCATGCGTTAGCAGCGGAGGAGCGGGTTCGATTTTCAGCAGAAGCTATGTTACGCGGGTATACCGCTGATTTTCGACAGACTACCCACCCGACGTGGGGAGATTTGCGTGTCGGTATTTTGCCGGATTTAGTCAACGAGCAAATTGACCTGTATATGAAGGAGTTTGATGGGTCAAAATTCCCAGACCCAGCTGGAATGGTACGGGTGAGTGATTATTTTATTTATGACATCCTTCGACAAGATCAATCTTCGAAGGAACCGCTCAAATTGAACAAACCGTTTTACTTGGCCCTGAGGTTTAATTCGGGAAATTTATGGCGGAAACGAATATTTTTTTGGACAGGAACCGCTGAAGGATGGCGGCCGCTTCCCTCTAATATTGATTACACGAATGGATATGTGCGAGCCATAACGCATTTACCATTTTCTCGGATAGCGGTTTTTGAAGACCATAATGGAACTGAAGGATATGCATCATGGTACCGATCAAGCCGATATCCTTACGGGGCCGCCAGCAACGATTTTCCAATTGGGACAAAATTGCGTGTGCGTAATGTCAATAACGGTAAAATTGTTGACGTGGAGGTAGTCTCAACCGGTCCCTTCACTCCGTTTAGCGAACGACGCGTCATTGATTTGTCGCTTACCGCATTTCAGCAAATTGAAGAATCATGGAAAGGAACTGCGAAAGTACAGGTATGGCGGATCGATGCTGGTGTGGTGCTCGGGGCTGAGACAAAAGCAGTCGCTGAACCAAATATTGCTTCAACCGCCGCTATCGCCCTGTCTCGTAACACTGGGGCGATTTTGTATTCAAAAAATTACGATAAACAATTACCACTTGCAAGTATTACAAAACTGATGACAGCATTAGTTTTTTTAGATACTCACACGTCTTTTGATACCCTAGTTACCTATGCATCAAGCGATGATGCTGCTGGCGCACGACTATCTATTACGCCTGGCGAACAACTGCGAGTAAAAGATTTATGGTTTACCATGTTAGTTGGATCAGCAAACAATGCCGCTAACGCACTAGCCAGAGCGAGCGGTCTTTCTCGAGAATTATTTGTACAAAAGATGAATTTGAAGGCTCAGCAGCTAGGTTTAGCAAAAACAAAGTTTGTTGATGTGACTGGTCTGGATCTTGGCAATACCTCTACAGTGTATGATATTGCGCAATTAGCAAAACACGCATTTGGCAAATGGGATATCTTGCAAGCTACGACCACGTGGTCATACGGCTTTATTACCAGCACAGGGACGCCGCACACGATTAAAAATACTGCAAAAGGTATGCAGGGGAGCTCACTGGTTATTACCGGTATGAAAACGGGGTACCTTGATGAGGCGGGGTATTGTTTTGTGACAAAAGCAAGTAGCGCTCGTGGCGCGCCAGAAGTAATATCGGTAGTCCTTGGCGCTGCATCTGACGTACAACGTTGGGCCGAGACCAACGCATTGCTTCAGTACGGATTAAATTTAATTTAAGGATTTACGATAGCATGTCACTGATCCAAATACAGAATGTTGTCAAAACGTATTCGCCCGATAAGCCCAATTCGTTTACCGCATTGCATGGGGTATCGCTGAATGTGGAAGCTGGAGAATTTGTCACGATTATGGGTGTGTCCGGTTCTGGGAAATCAACACTCATGAATATTATCGGTTGCCTGGATCAATTAACTTTAGGCTCGTATCGGTTTGACGGTGAGCTTATATCTGAAAAAAGTTCAGCAGACCTCGTTAAAATACGACGTCATAAAATTGGATTTGTATTTCAAAATTTCAATCTTTTACCGCGCTACTCAGCCTTGGCAAACGTAGAGCTACCGTTAATCTATCAGGGTATTCATGCGCATGAGCGGCATCAGCGCGCGCGCCAAGTTCTTGAGCAGGTTGGCCTGGGAAATAAAACGATGAGTAAGCCGGCCATGCTATCCGGAGGAGAGCAGCAGCGGGTGGCGATTGCTCGTGCCCTGATAACTAAGCCATCAATAATACTGGCTGATGAACCGACAGGAAATCTCGATTCGGCAAGCGGTTCGCAAATAATGAATATTTTACAAACGCTGAATAATCAAGGTGTAACCATAATTGTTGTAACTCACGATCCAAACGTAGCAGCTCAAACAAAGCGTACGGTGCACATAATTGATGGAAAAATCGAATAATGTTTATTAAATTACTTCAAAACATTAAATTAGCGCTGCAGGCAGTCTGGGCAAAGAAGATTCGATCGCTCTTAACTATGCTCGGAGTTATTATTGGCGTATTTTCTATTGTTACACTTATTGCTTTAGGTGAAGGAGTACAGCAGGAAGTAACAGGGCAAATCGAGGGTCTTGGTTCGAATTTATTATTTGTTACGCCAGGAAATATTGACCCCGAGTCTGCCGGAGCCACTTCAGGTAGTGCTTTTGTTGGTGCCAGCACATTAACGGAATCCGATCTTCCCAAATTAGAGAGTTTGCCGGGCGTTAAACACGTTGTTCCGATGGCGCTGCTTGCCTCTCCTGTATCAGCGACCATGCCGATAAATGGCGCGGCTGGGGGGACCCCCGGCTCTACGCCATCAGCACAGAGCGCTGCCATGGTTATGGGAAGCACAATAGCAGTTCGCGAGGCTTTTACGGGACAAGTGACTGAAGGCGAGGAATATGGTCGGATGTTCACGCAAGAGGAATATGACAGTGCAGCGCGTGTTGTGGTCGGCTTTTCAGGTGCAATGGAGAAATTATTTCCTGGACGACCGATCAGTGAACTAATCAATGAAACGGTCTATATTGGTAAAGAAAAGTTTACAGTCGTCGGGTTACTCCAAGCTGATCAGTCGTCAAGTATGTTTGGTCAGAGCGAGTTTTCAAACATTATGATAATTCCGTTTACGACAGCAAAAGAAATTAGTGCGAGTTTACAAATTAATCGTATTATCATAACGAGTCAGGAGACTGAAAATGTCCAAGATTTGCAGAATACCGTCGAGGCTACCTTACTTGAGAGTCATGAGGGCGTCGATGATTTTTCGGTATTGACACAAGAAGATTTACTCGCTGTATTTAACGATGTTTTAGGAGTGATTACCGGAATGTTATCTGGTATTGCAGCAATTTCATTGTTAGTTGGCGGCATTGGTGTGATGAATATAATGCTCGTTTCAGTGACCGAGCGAGTGAAAGAAATTGGGTTACGGAAGGCAATTGGCGCTTCATCGTATGATATATTGATTCAATTTTTGGTTGAAGCAATGTTTTTAACTTTTTTAGGCGGAGCCATTGGTATTGGTTTAGCCTTTATTACAGGATTTATTCTTGAAGCAAAAATTGGCTTATCACCGATTATTAGTATTGAAACGATGCTGCTGGCCTTTGTTTTCACTGCGTTGGTGGGCGTATTTTTTGGAGTTGCGCCAGCCATTCGTGCCGCTCGACTCGATCCGATTAATGCGCTAAAATATGAATGAGGGAGTTTTTAACGCATGATACATTTCAAGAATGTTTCGAAAATCTATCCACCGGACACGTACGCCCTGAAAAACGTCAATCTGCATATAAAACCGGGCGAGTTTGTATCAATTGTTGGGCAGTCGGGAACCGGGAAAACAACTCTGGTTAAGTTGATTATCGCCGAAGAGCGGCCAAGCAAAGGGCGTGTTATTATTGGGGATTGGGATATTACTGATATTCGACCGAATGAAATACCGGTATTGCGACGGCAAATTGGAGTAATCTTTCAAGATTTTAAATTATTGCCCCGCAAAACGGTTTTTGAAAATGTATCGTTTGGCCTCGAAGTAGCAGGTGCCACGACTCAACGGATTAATGAAATAGTTCCGCAAGTATTGAAGATTGTCGGTCTTGATAAGAAGCGCGACCGGTTTCCCAGACAAATTTCCGGTGGTGAGCAGCAGCGAACCGCTATTGCCCGTGCGTTAGTTCACCGCCCTAAAATATTAGTAGCCGACGAGCCCACAGGGAATCTTGACTCTATTAATTCTCAAGAAATTATCAATTTACTGAAAAAAATAAATGAGTTCGGAACAACCGTCGTATTGGTCACTCATAATCGTGAAGTCGTCAATGCGCTACGAAAACGCGTTATTACCGTTGATCAAGGTACGATAATTTCTGACCAACAAACAGGAAAATATATTTTATAAATATGCTGCTTTTTTTGGCACGAACAATTAAATTTGCATTGCAGGGCTTTTTTAGAAATTTCTGGCTATCGGTTGTAACCATAATCATTTTAGTGTTGACGCTTTGCTCGATTACACTCGTTGCCGGTATTAATGTTGTGGCGGAGCAGGCGATTGCATCGATTCAAGATCGAGTTGATGTTTCGATTTACTTCAAACAGGAAGTTAGCGAAAATGATGCGTTGGCGGTGCGTGATCGATTATTAGGACTCGCGGAAGTGGAGACAGTCACTTATGTTTCTAAGGAAGACGCACTCGAGAAATTTAAGTCGCAACATCAGGACGATACCGTGATCCTAGAAGCGATAGAACAGCTTGAAGAAAATCCTTTAAGTGCCACAATAATTATTAAAGCTGATTCGATTGAGGAGTACACCGCTATTTTAGCTGTACTTGATAATCCTCAGTACAGTAATTTGATCGAAGAAAGAAATTTCGATGACAATGAAACGGTTATTAGCCGGCTGTCCGACGTTTCAAATCGTATTGAGCAAATTGGGATAATTATTAGTGCTATCTTTGTACTGATTGCGGTTTTGATCGTGTTCAATACCATTCGCATTAATATTTATACTCACCGAGAGGAGATCGGTATAATGAAATTGGTGGGGAGCAGCAATGCATTTGTCCGCATGCCGTTCATCATCGAAACGTTTATGTACGCATTGATTTCGGTTGTATTAACGATTGCCATTCTCTATCCACTCATGAATGTTGTTGCCCCTCAGGTTAGCAGTTTTTTTGAAGGGTATGACCTTGATTTGGCAACCTACGTTCATGACCACATTTTTTATGTGATTGGTATGCAATTAGTATTTTCGGTGTTATTGAGCACCTTAAGTGCGAGCATAGCCATCGGTCGGTATCTTAAGGTCTGAGCTCGTTGACAGTCTTTTATTTTTTGCTTAGAATACGTCTCACTCAGGCGTTTTTTTGTATTAGATCATGCAGACAGGCGGGGAAAGGCCGCATCTGCTCCGGGATCGTCTAATGGTAGGACACAGGCCTTTGGAGCCTGGTATCTTGGTTCGACTCCAAGTCCCGGAGTAGAGTCGGTCTTTTTTTATTGGAAAAGCGCCCGTATCACCCTATTCAGAATGGCTATTATTAGCAAAAAATACTATCTATAGTGTCGCTTAAGGCTTGTATAACACAATATGTTGTTTATCCACAGTTGAAGCGTCTTGCTAAATGGTGTATACTGTCTTGTAGCACACTTAAAAAGAATTAAAACCGAAAAATAAAAATAAGTACCGAAACCGCCGGTAACGCGAGGTGGGGTGATACGCTGGTGAAGCTGCTCGTGCATTAACCAAATCGAGGCTTTTTTTGTCTCGGTGGTGTCTGTCTGACTATATTGTTACTTGATTTGCGGCCTTGATGGCCATGTCCCATTAATCAACAACCAAAAATAAATATTATGGCACTCACGCAAGTAAAGAAGCGGATCGGCACGATCGTTCCGTTTGATAGATCGCGAATTGAGAATGCAATCAAAAAATCATTTCTTGCTACTTCCACCGATGTTACGGATGAGCAGATAATGAGCATGACCGACACCGTCATAGCAGAATTGGGCAACACTTTCGGCGACACCATTCCTTCAGTAGAAAATATTCAAGATGTCGTTGAGCGAATCATTGCGGAGCACGGCTTTTTTGAGGTTTCTAAAGCATATATTCTTTACCGTAAAGAGCGTGAGGCCGAGCGGGAAAAAATGCAGCGGGAATTGTACGCTCGGGCAAAAGCTCGCCAGCTGAAAGTACAGAAGCGTGACGGTTCAATGGTTGATTTTGACATTAGCATGATCGAACAAGCGGTCATGAAGTGTAATGGGCATCTAAATCGCGAAGCGATTCATGAGATTGTTGAGGATTCTTTGGCAAATGTGCACGACGGTATTACTACCAAAGAAATAAATAAGGCGGTCTTAATGGCAATTAAGGGTCGTATTGAGCGTGATGCGGGGTACTCGAAGTTGGCCGCTCGATTTTTGTTTAATGACTTATATAAAGATGTTCTGGGTGTCGATGAGTCTGATCCGAAGTTCATTGGGCAATATCAATCGTCATTAGCGCGGATGATTCAGCAGGGCGTGACTGCTGGGCGTTATGATCCGCGTTTACTCGACTTTAATTTGCCAAAACTCCAGGAAGCTATTCAACCTGAGCGCGATCGGATTTTTTGGTATCTAGGTGCCCAGACGTTGTATGACCGTTATTTTGTACGCGACCATGACCAGCATATCTTGGAAACTCCGCAGTACTTTTGGATGCGCATCGCCATGGGTCTTTCCATCAATGAAAAGGACAAAGAGGCTCGCGCCATAGAATTTTATGATGTCATTTCTCAGATGTATTATGTTCCATCGACGCCGACCTTATTTCACTCTGGTACGCATCACCCCCAAATGAGTTCTTGCTATTTAACCACGGTTGAGGACGATCTCGACCATATCTTCAAAGCGGTGGGAGATAATGCACAATTGTCCAAATGGTCAGGGGGACTGGGAAACGATTGGACTAATATTCGCGGTACCGGCGCACTGATCAAGTCAACCAATGTTGGCAGTCAGGGAGTAATTCCATTTCTTAAGATTGTTGATTCAACCACCGCCGCTATTAACCGCAGTGGCAAACGGCGCGGCGCGACCTGTGTATATCTCGAAACATGGCATTATGACATTGAGGCATTTCTTGAATTAAGGAAAAACACTGGTGATGAGCGCCGCCGCACTCATGATATTAATACGGCCAACTGGATTCCTGATTTGTTTATGAAGCGGGTAATGGAAAATGGAACCTGGACACTTTTTTCTCCTGATGAAACTCCTGATTTGCACCATACCTACGGTCGTGATTTTGAAAAGCGATATGAAGCGTATGAACAGAAGGTAGCGCAAGGTGAAATTCGGCTTTTCAAACAGCTGAGCGCGGTCAAATTATGGCGCAAAATGATTACTATGATGTTTGAGACGGGTCATCCTTGGATAACATTCAAGGATCCCTGTAACATTCGTTCTCCTCAGGATCACGTGGGCGTGGTGCATAGCTCAAATTTATGCACTGAGATAACGCTGAATACGTCAAAAGAGGAAACCGCCGTGTGCAATCTCGGTTCAATTAATTTACCTGCTCATGTAGACCAAGGTAAGATCAATAAAGAACAGATGCGCACGACCGTCCGTACTGCGATGCGTATGCTGGATAATGTGATTGACCTGAATTATTATCCGACTAAGGAAGCAGAGCATTCTAATTTGAAGCATCGTCCGGTTGGCCTTGGCATAATGGGATTTCAGGATGTGCTGTATGATCTGGATTTGACTTTCGATAGCGATGAGGCGGTGCAGGTAGCCGATGAGTTAATGGAATTTATTTCGTATTACGCCATCATGGGATCGTCCGAATTAGCTAAAGAGCGCGGAACGTATCAAACCTATCAGGGTTCAAAATGGGATCGCGGACTATTTCCGATTGACACTATGCGAATGCTTGAGGAAGAGCGGGGGATGAAGACCGGATTAGCTTTGACCGGTGCGCTGGACTGGGAGCCAGTGCGAAAACATGTGGCAGCGCATGGCATGCGGAATTCTAATTGTCTCGCAATTGCTCCGACCGCAACAATTGCTAATATATCAGGCTGCTTACCCTCGATTGAGCCGATCTATAAGAATTTGTATGTTAAATCAAACGTGAGTGGTGAATTTACTGTAGTGAATCGTCATTTGGTGGAAGATTTGAAGAAATTGCATTTATGGAACCGTGAGATGCTTGAAAAAATTAAATACTTTGATGGTAGTATTCAACAAATATCCGAGGTGCCCGCTGAACTGAAGGCCAAATACAAGGAGGTATTTGAAATAGACACGTATTGGATCGTGAAGCACGCTGCACATCGCAGTAAATGGATCGATCAGAGTCAATCAGTGAATATATTTACCAAGAGCGATTCTGGCGCATTGATTTCCGATGTGTATCTGACAGCTTGGAAAATGGGCGTCAAAACGACGTATTACCTGCGTACTTTAGGCGCTTCTGCGATTGAGAAGTCCACCCTCGACATAAATAAGAAATTCGAGTCAGCCCCAGCCGCTGCCGCCATTGTTAAACCAGTGCAGCAGCCAGCGCCGATTGTACCTGAGCCCGCGGCTCCTACTTTTGTCAGTCCGCTTGCCGCGCCCGTTGCTCCAGCCGTTGTATCTGCGCCGCAATCGTCAGCGGTCGTGAATGACGAGGAATGTGAGGCATGCCAGTAATTATTAAGTAACGTTTCAAAGAATATGGATACAACTCAAGATGAAAAGAAAATACTGAATTGTAGTACTACTGATCCGAATAAAATTTTGCCCATGAAGTACACGTGGGCACGGCAACATTATAAAAACGGTGTAGCTAATAACTGGGTACCCGAAGAGGTGAATATGCAAAAGGATGTAGAAATGTGGCAGAGTCCGACCGCCTTGACTGAAGATGAGCGTCGTTTGGTCATGTGGAACATGGGATTTTTTTCCACGGCGGAAAGTCTAACCGCTAATAACATTGTTTTAATTATTTACCGCTTAATTACGAATCCCGAATGCCGGCAGTATTTGCTTCGCCAGGCGTATGAAGAAGCAGTTCATACCGATACTTTTATCTATTGCTGCGACACACTTGGACTGGATCCAGAAGATGTGTACACGATGTATAATCGGATCCCGAGTATCAAAGAAAAGGACGATTTTGTAGTAAATATGACTAAATCAATTCTTGATCCGAATTTTACAACGGTAGGAGATGAGAACATTCAGAAATTTGTCCATGACTTAGTTGGTTTCTACGTAATTATGGAAGGCATTTTCTTCTACGCTGGTTTTGTCATGATGCTGTCTTTCATGCGACAGAATAAAATGGTTGGAGTAGGTGAACAATTTCAATTCATTTTACGCGATGAATCAGTTCACCTAGCTTTTGGCGTTGATCTTATCAATACGATTGTCAAAGAGAATCCTCACATTTGGACTCCAGAATTTCAGAAAATCGTTCGCGATAATATAATCAAGTCAGTCGACCTGGAAAATACGTACGCCCGCGATTGCTTGCCGCATGGTATTCTTGGGTTAAACGCAGATTCGATCAAGCAGTATATTGAATATATTGCCGATAGGCGTCTCGAACGGATTCACCTCAAGAGTGAATATGGTACCGCCAATCCATTTCCCTGGATGAGCGAGGTGATTGATCTTCGCAAAGAGAAGAATTTCTTTGAAACGCGAGTAACTGAGTATAAAACGGGCGGGCTAAAATGGTAATTGCATTGTACGAGCATTAAGTGCCGGTGAAAAGCCGGCACTTTTTGACTTCAATGAAAAAAAATGGTATACTCGAAGTCATAAAGCAACGTATTCAGTGAAATGTATGCGAGGAAAGCTTTTAAACGTTTTTTTATTCCTCTGTGCCGTTGTAAGCGTCGCGATTTTTGCACGGTCTTATGCCGTCTTTGAGCTCAATGATGCAAAAGCACAATCAGGTGCTAATTATGTAGTTGCGTATCTTGAGACCCCCGATGTTACGAATTCGACGGGGACTACTGTTTCAGGGCAAACTCCATTTACGGTTCGTCTGGCCGGAACACTAGCTCCGCAAATTACCAGCGTTACCGTCTCGTTGGTGAATTCCGCAAGTGTGATTCAACCAATGCATTGTATCAACGCCACTATTGATACAGAATTTCGCTGGCACGCTTTTTGCGATACCCTCGGGTTCAGTAACGGTATCTATCGGATACAGCTTACCGCAATGGCCGGTAGCACTGCTATTATGTTAGTAAAAAGCACCGGGCTACCCGCAGAATTCGGCCCACTAACGATTCAAAATCAATTTACTTTTACTCAGCCAGGTTCAAATGTCATTTCGGGCTCGGTACCGGTCAGCGTATCATTATCAGGAGATGTACTGAACGCACGAGTGCATATAGCACAATCTGGATCAGGTGACATATTAGATTTGCAAAAAACCAGCGGTGAGCCGATGCGCAGCTCTGTATGGCAGCGATCACTAGATACCGCCACTTTTGTAAATGGCACATATTCTATCGCTCTCAGTTTTCAGAGTTTAAATGGTACTTTCCGCGAGCGTGTAGTGACCCAGACGGTAACAATTTCAAACCAGACAGCCTGTACGGCTCTGTGGACGTGCGGTGAGTGGAGCGCGTGCTCGACGTCAGGGATTCGCACTCGTAGCTGTTCAGATGGATGCGGTACGACAACCACCGAATCACAGCCTTGTTCTACCAATACTGAGAGTAACTCTACAACCACCAAGCAAACCTCATTAGGAATTAGTATCACACAGCCGCAGGCGCAAACAACAGTGAGCGAATTATTAGCGTTGCGTGCACAGGTCAGTGGGTCGGCTCAGGCAGTTACATTTTTTTATATGATTCCGTTATCGACTGTTGAGTACCGGATTGCCAATGCTAGTCAAAGCACCACTGATCCGACAGTGTGGACGCAAACGTGGAATACTCGCGATGTGCCAAATGGTAGTTATTTCATTGTGGCTCGAGCAAGTGACTCGGCTGGCCAAACCGCTTTGAGTTCGCCCATTGGCGTGGCTGTATTGAATCAGACAACGGATGCCACGCCGAGTAATACGAGTGATTCGCCTCAAGCTCCTGCGACCGATACGTATACCCAACCAGATACTGATGGGGATGGCGCTGATGACGCTACCGAATTAACGCTGGGAACCGATGCGACAACGCCGGATGCTACCACGACGACCGACTCAATCATTCGTCAAATATTTACAAGTGATCCTGATGAAGCTCAGGCCGCACTTAATCAGCTCGTTGATCTCGGGAGACTGACTCAGGCGCAAGCTGAGCAAATACGTACTCGGCTCGATCAAACAGCTTTTGAGCAACCGACGAGAAGCGGCGTGGAAGCGCCGGAGAAGCTTAAGGTACGCGCCATTCTTAGCGCAAAGCCCGAATCAAACCGCAGTCAATTCATCATTTCCGGAGTTGGTCCAGCCGATAGTTATGTGACATTGTATATATATTCAAATCCTATCGTGGTTACTACCCAAACTGATGCACAGGGAAATTTTGAGTATACCCTCGATTCCAATTTACTTGATGGCAAGCACGAGGTGTACGTCACCGTTAATGATGAAACTGGTAAAATTATTGAAAAAAGCGCACCGCTAACATTTTTTGTGAGAAGTGCTCAGGCTATTTCCGAGGAAGAATATTTGCGTGGGGACGTGGATGTAGTCACCTCGGGTAGCCAGCAAATGGCACAGTATATTCGAATAGTCGCAATTATTATTTTAAGTTTGATTGCGGCATTAGGCATCGGTTGGTTAATACGAAAAAAATCAAAACCACTGAATCCATGACCTTCTCACCAGCTCAAACCTGGCGCACGCTTCGGGATAATTTCCAATTTATATATGGAATTTTTTTGTTTATCTTGATTCCTGGTGCACTGGTGGTTAATACTGTACTTCTGACGAGTCGGACCAGCACGATCATGGATATTGAATTGCAGCGAAAAGCTTCACTGGCTGCCAGCATTGTGAGTAGTAGTATTCGAAATAAATTTGACAATATTGAGATTGTACAAAGTGAATTAGTGCAGATTGCCGATCAGAATGAGGAGATTCGTAGTCTTGATGTATTAATTCCTGAAAATGATCAGTTTCGCATCGTTGCCAGTCTTGATACTACTCAGGTGGGCACGCTTTCAAATTATTTGTATAATACGATTGCTTGGCAAACGGGTGAGCCAATCGCTTATCAAACAAATTCAGCTGCTCGATCGACCGAAGACCCAACGCAAGTTGGGGAAGAGCGATTTTGGGTTATTGTTCGGCCCATAAAAAATGATGATGGATCGCTTATTGGAATCATTTCCATGAAGGTCTCCTCGGCTATTATTGATAATTTGACTCAGGATAATTTAAACCGCTCACTTGCAATTTTACTATTTTCAATAGTAATTATTGTTCTCTTGCTAGCCCACAATGCCCGTTTGTTCCGTAATACGATTTTACTACAGAAGCTGAAAGAGGTTGATGCCATGAAAGATGAGTTTATTTCTATGGCCTCTCATGAATTGCGAGCACCTATTACGGGCATTCGTGGCTATTTGCAGATGATTCTCGATGGTTCATTTGGGCCACTCCCAGCTGACGTTCGCCAAAAATTATCAATGGTTAATGAAGAGAGTAATCGATTACATGCGTTGGTGGAAGATTTGCTTGAAGTTTCTCGGATTGAACAGGGAAGAGTGAGTTTGAATTTACAGCCGAGCGATGTAGCGCCAATAATAACGACTGTTTGCCAAGTACTGGGCGTCCAGGCCAGCGTCAAGGGACTGGATTTAGTAAAATCAATTCAGCCGAATTTGCCATACGCTTTGGTTGACCCTGGTCGTTTTCAACAAATTCTCATGAATTTGGTAAGTAATTCCATAAAATATACGATGCACGGAAAGGTAACCATCGCGGCGGAAGAAATCCGTGATAAAAAATCGATGGTCCGTATAAAAATATCAGATACGGGCATGGGAATTGCAGCTAAAGATCGAGATCGCCTTTTTCAAAAGTTTTATCGAGTTCATAATAAAGAAACCGATAAAATTATCGGCACCGGTTTGGGATTATGGATTACCCGTGAATTAGTTCATCTGATGAAAGGTGAGATTTATTTGGATAGCATTGAACACCTGGGTACGCACGTGACTGTATTAGTTCCATTAGCCCCGCCCAAGCAAATTTCACATTAATACTATGCCTGCAGTAGCCATCATTGGCGCCTCGAATAATCGCGCTAAGTACGGCAATAAAGCTGTCCGAGCGTATCGTGAGGCTGGGTGGAAAGTTTTTCCGGTAAATACTCACGAAACGATCATTGAAACAATTCCCGTTTTTCATTACATCTCTGATATTAAGGAAACAATTGATCGAGTAGCATTATACGTTCCGCCTGAGGTTGGATTGACTCTCATTCCTGAAATTGCTCAGGTGAAGCCGAGAGAATTATACTGCAACCCGGGGAGTGAAAGTGACGCCCTGATTGCTGAAGCGCGGTCACGAGGACTTGAACCCATTGTAGCTTGCGCCATCATTGCCATAGGGAAACAGCCGCGTAATTATCATTAATTGATATACCATGCTCTATATTGCATCAGATTATGCCGGATACACCGTCAAGGAGCGAATAAAGAAGATTTTAGAAAAAAGTAGCGTCAACTTTGTTGATGTGGGTTGCACGTCCGCACTTAAAAAAAACGATTTTACCGATTATATTAAATCTGTTGTTCAACCTGTTCAGTTATCAAATAAGAATTTTGGTATTTTAGTGTGTGGAACAGGGCAGGGGATGACCATCGGTGCAAATCGATTTAAAAAAATTCGAGCGACGCTGGTCTATACGCCACGTCAAGCACGATTTGCGCGAACCCACGATAATTCAAATGTTTTAGTCGTAGCCGCCTGGGAGGTGCGTTCATCACAATTGTATCCACTTATCAGCGCCTGGCTCAAGACTCCCTTTCAACCGCTGGCTCGTCGCGTGAGACGATTAAAAAAAATAGATACATGGCCACAATAATTCCCGGCATTTTAACGGATTCGCTTGCTGAAGCTCAACGTCAACTTGATCGTTTGGTGGGTTTAGTTGAATGGGCGCAGATTGATTTTATGGACGGCTTGTTTGTTCCGGCTCAGTCAATAACCGCAGAGGAAGCCAATACGTTGATGACCGATTTAAAGCTTGAAGCGCATTTGATGGTTCGCGACCCTGAAGCATGGGCAACACTGCTTTCGCCAACGTTATTTCGACGTGTATATTTTCATGTCGAAGCTTTGGCTGATCCGACTGAGCTCATCCGCCAATTACGAGAGGCTGGTTTCTTAATTGGCTGCGCTGTAAATCTTGGTACCCCGCTGGACCGGTACCGCGAATACGTCGAATTAGTTGATAATGTGCTGTTCATGGGGGTCCCATCAGGAGCCCAAGGACAGGCGTTTGATCCTCGAGTCATCGAAACAATTAAGGCATTTATTCTTGAGTTTCCTGATCATCAAATAGGCATCGATGGCGGGATGACGCTCCAAACAATTGATCAGGCAGCTAATGCTGGGGTAGACGATATCATCGTTGGGTCAGCCATTTCTCACAGTGACAATGTTTCAGAAACAATTCAAGCGTTACGATCAATAATTGAATAATAAGTATAAATTATTTTTTATGAAAACGTATCTGCACTCAGCTATTTTAAAAGAGATCGAATGGTCATTAGAACGCGGTTTGATTGATGGAGTAATTACAAACCCAACACTTTTGAATAGCGCTGATCGAAAATTAGGCGATGTGGTCAATGACATTTTGGAGACGGTTTCCACCGCGCCGGTTCATATTCAAATTGTTTCACAAACCGTTGACGAAATGATTGCTGAAGCAAAAACAGTGTCAAAACTTGCTAAAAATGTGGTCATAAAGATTCCCATGACTGATGAAGGGTTGCTTGCTGTTCGTGAGTTACGTTTAAAAGGTATTAAGACAAACATTACGCCAATTTTTTCGATCTCCCAAGCATTACTTGCTGCTCGTGCAGGAGCAGAATACATTACCCTATTCGAGGGTATCGCAAATGAGCTCGGTGCTAAAGAAATGGATATTGCTCGCGATATCGCGCTTATTTTTCGTCAAAATCAATTTTCAACGGAAATTGTTGTGAGTAGCATTGAGGATGCTGCTGAGGTTGAGGCGCTTGCTCTGCAAGATATGCCCAGCGTTGCCGTTCCGGAGAAAGTATTAGTGCAAATGTACCGCACCCCCCAAACTGATAAAGGGTTAAAAAAGTTTAATGATGATTGGGATAAAATTCCTAAGTAACGAGCATGAGTTTTTTGAAATTACAAAAAATTTCTCGTTTGATCCGCTATTGGATCCTCATGATGACTACCGAGGCTCAATCGGGGCACCCGTCATCATCGTTATCAGCTGTTGAGCTGATGGTTGGGCTGTTATTTGGTGGCGTATTTCGTTTTGACGTTACACACCCAAATGACCCACATAATGACCGGCTTATATTTTCAAAAGGACACGCATCGCCACTTTTTTATGCGTTATGGGTTGCTGCTGGAGCAATCCAGCCGTCTCAGCTACGGGCATATCGTAGTTTTTCTAGTTCGCTCGAAGGGCACCCTACCAGACGATTCGCTTTTACTGAATTACCAACGGGTTCGCTCGGCCAGGGACTTTCGATGGGTGTAGGCATGGCGCTACAAGCGCGTCTCACGCGAGCACGCTATCGTACGTTTGTGTTGCTTGGCGATAGTGAAATGGCTGAAGGGGCAAACTGGGAAGCAATTCAGCTGGCAGCGCATTATCATTTGGATTCTTTAATCGGCATTATTGATATTAATCGTCTTGGACAACGTGGGGAAACAATGTATGGCCATCGTTTGGTTGAATATGAACGGCGGATTCGCGCCTTCGGATGGCATACGATGAGCGTGGACGGACACGACCTACGCGCGGTACGGCGGACCTTTGCTCAATTGAAGCAGGGGACCGGCCGGCCAACAATGATATTGGCAAAAACAGTAAAAGGAAAAGGTGTTGCTTTCCTCGAAAATAAAAATAATTGGCACGGCAAAGCTTTGTATCCGCAGCAATTTGCCGATCTACTCCCTTCATTTGCTCAGCTGGATCAGTCAGTACGAGGAAAAATTTTGATGCCAAAAAAATCTAAAACGCACCGTCCTCTTAAAAAGGTTTTACATAAGCAATTGACGAAACAAAAAATTGATTCTGTGCGTGAGGCGCTGGGTGTTGCTGCAGCGCAATTAGGTACGGTTTTCCCCGAGCTTGTTGTGCTTGATGCCGAGGTAAGCAATTCTACGAAAATGAACTATTTCCAAAAAGCTTTTCCTGATCGTTTTTTTGAAATGTTTATTGCCGAGCAAAACATGGTCGGCGTGGCACTTGGAATGGCGCGTCGAGGATTACACCCCATAGTTTCGACGTTTGGTGCTTTTTTGTTGCGTGCAGCAGATCAGATACGTATGAGTCAATATGCGAAAGTACCGATTATGTATATAGGATCGCACCCCGGTGTCACCATCGGTAAGGATGGGTATTCCCAGATGGCGCTTGAAGATATTGCTTTTTTTAGGTCTTTGCGGACGTCGGTGGTTTTGTATCCCGCTGATGCACCTTCTGCACAGAAATTACTGCGTGAGGGGTTAAAAGAAAAAGGTATTGTTTATATTCGATCAACGCGCAACGCGACTCCGCAGCTTTACCGATCATCTGATCGGTTTGTCGTCGGAGGATCGCATACGCTTCGCCGGAGCAAGCGGGATAGAGTTAGTATTGTGAGCGCAGGCATTACACTGCATCAAGCACTCGCAGCCGCTGATGCATTAAAGGCAGATGGAATTTTTGTTCGCATCATCGACGCGTATAGCATCAAACCGCTAGACGTTGCTACGCTCAGGCGGGCGCTGGGTGAAACACGTGGGATGGTCGTAGTGGAAGATCATTATCAGGCAGGCGGGATAGGAGAAGCAGTGCGGAGTGAGCTGTATGGTTCAGTCAAACCTATTATTTCGCTTTGTGTGCGCCAGGAACCACGTAGTGGCAAACCGGATCAACTTTTGGCTTATGAAAAGATCGGAAAACATGCTATTATGCAAGCAGTGAAGCGAATTTTAAAATAGGACTGTATGTTTGATGTCACGACAATTGGTTCTGCCACCCAAGACATTTATGTCTTCAGTAGGCAGTTTCACTTTCATGAAGACCCGCGCAGAAAAAGCGGATTGATCGAGTGGTTTGCTTTTGGCACAAAAATTGAGCTTGACGACATTGTATTTGAAGTCGGCGGGGGAGCGACGAATGCCGCATATACATTTAAAAACCAAGGATTAAAAACGGCTTGCGTCGCACGCATTGGAAATGATGGCGCTGGTTTTGATGTGCAGCGTTCACTGAAGCAGGCTGGCATTACTGATCATCTTTTGGTCGATCGCCGCCTGCGTACTGGTAGTGGCGTTATCTTTTTAGGTCGAACGGGCGAGCGAACGATTCTTGTCTATCGCGGAGCAACAAAAAACTTCAAAGCGGACGATATAAAAAAATCGTGGCTCACACATACCCGTTGGGTATATATTACTTCTTTAGGAGGCGACATAGTTGCCCTTGAGCGTGTCGTTCGTTTGGCCCATTCGCATTCAGTAAAAATCAGTTTTAATCCGGGAAAGCGCGAAATTGATGCGCATCCTGGACGGGTACAGCGTTTGCTGCGCCATTGCACGGTGGTGCAGCTTAATCGAGAAGAAGCCGCTGCACTGACAGGGCGTGCGTATGCGAATATTCGGGGAATGTTTCGACAATTACGCGAATGGACGCCCGGTATTATTTTAATTACTGAGGGCGATCGTGGCGCTTATTACTCGGTGGACAACACCGCCTGGCGTGTTATACTAAACGCAATACCGGGAAAGGATATGACAGGCGCAGGCGATGCATTTGGTTCAGGGTTTGTGGCTGGTCTGATCCGTTTCAAAGGCGATGTCACGCGGGCTCTCCGGCTAGCGCTCAATAACGCGGCGTCTACTATTAAACAGATTGGCGCAAAGAACGGATTGCTGAAGCGGAACGATCGGTTGAATCATGTGACTTATACAACGAAACAAGTAATTAATTTATAAGAATGACAAATCATTATGAATAATAAAACGCTCGCGCTTGTCCTTATAATTTTAGTTATTGTGGTAGGCGGATTCATTGCCTGGTACTTATTGCAAAATGATGAATCTGCGACAACAAATTTAAATAATGCGGTCAGTACCGTGGCTAACCGTCAACGACCTCCCGAGAGCACCGTTTGGATCATTGATGGCAATTTCAGCCCTTCAGTGATCACAATACGTTCTGGCGAATCCGTTACATGGGTCAATCAGGATGAGACCGCCCGTCAGGTAAGTTCTATGGCTGTGGGCGATTCGAGCGCCGGAAGTTTATTTAAATCAGAAGAATTGACGACGGATGAGTCATTCACCCATACGTTTGATACTGCCGGTACTTGGAGTTATTATGATGAACTTAACCCTATTAAGAGCGGGCAGGTTATCGTCGAATAATACATCAATTACAAACTCGTCTGTCACGGATTTTCTGTCGGGGCAGACGAGTTTTTGTATCGTATGCTGCCACTAAGTATATCATTATCAGAATACCGTCAGTATCGCATCCTGGAATATATTCCGGGTGTGATGGTTTGGATCACAATTCTAGGCGCGCTGGCACTGTCATTGATTCAGCCGATTTGGGCGATTTATTTTATTATTGTGTTTGACCTTTATTGGTTAGTGCGAATCCTGTATATGATATTTTTTGTTGTACATTCGTTTCGTAAATATCGACAAGCGATTCGTATTGACTGGCTTGATCGAGTGCAGCGTCATGCCCATTGGCAAGATTACTATCATGCCATATTTATTCCCACGTACCAGGAGCCCCTTGAGGTGCTTGAGTCGACCTTTGCTGGATTAATAAGAAGCGATTACCCGTTGGATAAATTTATCGTTATTTTATGTGGAGAAGAAAAGGATAAGGACAATTTTTCTCAGGTCGCCCATGCAATTGAGGATCGCTATGGGCAGCGCTTTTTCCGATTTATGGTGACAGTACATCCGAGCGGACTACCCGGTGAGATAGCTGGTAAGGGGTCAAATATTGCCTGGGCGGGGGAGCGGCTTCGTGAATATGTCGATTCCATTGGGCTGCCCTATGAACAGGTCATCGTGTCGTCGTTTGATAGTGATACGGTTGTGCATGAGCATTATTTCGCTCATTTGACCGATACCTATCTCTCACATCCAAATCCAACGCGGGCCAGCTATCAGCCTTTAGCGCTTTTTAATAATAATATATGGGACTCTCCCGCTTTGACTCGAGTAATTGCGTATAGCACATCATTTTGGCTCATGGGTGAGCAAAGCCGGCCCGAACGAATGTTCACGTTTTCATCGCACAGCATGAGTCTAAAAGCACTGGTCGATGTAGGTTTTTGGCAGAGTGATATTGTAACTGAAGATTCGCGCATTTGCCTCCAATGCTATATGGAATATGATGGTAAATACGAAGTGGTACCGCTGCATATTCCGGTATCGATGGATGTCGTGCTTGGTCGTACATTTTGGCAGTCACTAAAAAACCAATATATCCAACAACGCCGCTGGGCGTATGGCGTGGAAAATTTTCCATATATGGTGTGGAATTTCGGAAGAAACAAAAGCATGCCGTTCGTCCAAAAATTCCGATATATTTTTAATCAGCTTGAAGGAGTATATTCTTGGGCGACCGCCCCGATACTTATTTTCATTATGGGTAATTTGCCAATATGGCTGGCGAATCAGCGTGAATACCCGGATTTACTTTCACAATCAGCCCCCCATATTTTGCAGTGGTTAATGACAGCCGCGATGCTTGGATTGCTCACCCAAGCAGTATTGGGGGCGACGTTACTACCTAAACGCCCTTCCCGCCATAACCGCTGGAAGTATATTTTTATGGTAGCGCAGTGGGCGCTGATCCCGATCACCTTGATTGGTTGGGGAGCGGTGCCCGCTATCGATGCTCAGACTCGGCTACTCCTCGGGAAGTATTTGGGGTTTGATGTAACTCAAAAAGTCCGCAAAAACGCGTCGTCATCCTAACTGAGCGCCATCAATGTTAGCCGCTCCTGCCAGGAATGCTTCTGCAGACTGACTTTTTTTACCTTCTCGTTGTATTTCGTCAATTACCAAAGCGCCATTTCCTGTCCCAACGATTAACTGTTTTCCTTTGCGCTTGACTCTTCCGGCAATTGTTTCTTCAAAATTATCAGCAATATGGGCTTTTTTAATAATTAATCGAATCGCCTTCCAAAAGGTGTAAACTCCCGGCCATGGCGTGTAGGCTCTGATTTGTCGTTCAATATGTGTCGCGCTGGTTTGCCAATCAATACTTCCATCCGAGGTCTGGATTGGCCTCGTCATTGATGTATTGGAGCTTGGCTGTGCCTGGGCTGGTAAATCACCCTGAAGATAGGGGATTAGTGATTGTTGAAGCAATGTCGCGCCACGAGTCGATAAAGTGTCGTGCAATTCGCTAATTGTTGTTTGAGAAGAAATTGGTGTTTTTAGCTGGGCAATAATTGGACCTGTATCGAGGCCGGCGTCCAATTGCATAAGAGTAACCCCTGTTTCCGTGTCGCCATGTACTATAGCCGCTTGCATCGGAGAAGCGCCGCGGTAGGCAGGAAGCAACGAAGCGTGAATATTTACCCATCCGTATGTGGGAATTTTCAAAACTTCAGGGGGAATAATTTTCCCGTATGCCACGACAATCCCGATATCCGGCTTGTACTTCAGTATAGCGTCAAAAATTTTTGTACTTCGAAGCGACCCTGGTTGAAGCACAGGGAGTGCGTAGACGTTGGCCTGCTGTTTGATGGGTGAAGCAGTTACCGTTTGCTTTCTTCCCACTGGTTTGTCGGGTTGGGTGATGACCGCCTGAAGCTGTATCTCCGGCATGCCATGCAGAACATTTAGTACAGGCACGGCAAATTCTGGAGTTCCGGCAAAAATCGCGCTATAAGTTTTCACTCGGTTCTGCTTCATTGCCAGTCATTATTTTTTTGGTACGGTCAATAAAAAGTATGCCATTGATATGGTCTATTTCGTGCTGGAGTACTCGAGCAAATAGGCCGGACGCTTTTACGGTAACCAGATGTGCGTTTTCTTGGTAGGCTTTTACGGTAATGGTTTTATGCCGTTTGACTATTCCATACAATCCGGGAATGGACAAACAACCCTCTTCGCCTTCTTCTTTGCGAAACGACTTCTTTATAATTTCAGGATTAAATAATTTCAGTGCACCATCCTTTGTGCTGACGACAATAAGGCATATTGACCGGTCTACCTGGGGAGCGGCTAAGCCGATTCCGTTGGCATGATACATGGTAGTGACCATGTCGTCGGCGAATTTCCTGAGGGAAGGGATCTCCTCAATGGGAATACGGGCCGCTTTTTTTCGCAGCGTTGGATGCGGATTCGTAATGATCGTTAGCTTTGCCATAGGTAATAAATCGAACGTAGTATAGCCTGATGTGGGGCGACTGTAAAGAGGCTAGAGCAGAGAGCTTGGGTCGCGGTCAATAATCCAATTGTCCGGTATTGCGTTTAGGACGGTATCGACCACTGGGTGAGGCGCGTCCGTGTCGAACCTGATCACTACATACATCTGCCAAAAAGCATGTTGATACGGTTTGAGTGGCGTGACAAGCGATACACTGAGGGGAAGCTGGTTAAGCTGACGATACAGTCGCTGAGCCTCGCTCAGCGCTACTTTTTTGTCACGATGTTTATATATTAATTTGATAAGTGAGCCAAACGGGGGGTATCCCAGTTTTTTACGAGCCTCCAGCTCAGTCGTATAAAATTCGTTATCAGCGTGGTTAATTATTTTTTGAAATACAAAATGTTCGTGATTATAAGTTTGAATGATACATGTAGCCGGGTATTGAATAAGAGATTTAATAAATTGCCACGTTCGTTCCACAGCACGGTAGTCCGGCAAATATAAAAAAGTGTCGGCATCAATAATACCAATTAAGGTGGGTGTAAAGTTCGGAATAAGCCTGGCGGTGCTACTAGTCCCTATGAGTATGTCAATTCCCTTTGTATCTTCGAGTATTTCACTGTCAGCGTCTACACGGACGACCCGTGCCAAGGGGAACTTTTTCTTAATGTGTGTTTCCACCGATTGCGTTCCATAACCGACTGTTTTCAGATTCGTGCCACGGCAGGTGCTGCAAAAAGGTGGAATCTCGGCTCGTTTGAGACAGTGGTGGCAATACAATTCTTGCGATTTCTCGTGATAGGTGTAGGCATTTGAGCAAACGGGGCATCGGAGCGTGGTGCCGCAGTCTTGGCACATCATTGCATTAGCAGATCCTCGCTTGTTGATGATAAGTAATATTTTACAATGAGATGATAATGATTGAGAAATTGATTCTTCAAGTTTTTCCGAAAGCATTGAATAATTTTTTCGCTTGCGCTCATCTCGCATGTCGACTAGTTCAATAGGGGCAGGCCGACGTTCTGAGTTTTTGAGATAAAAATGATCGGATCGTGGCGTTTGATAAAATGCAGCAACTTGGGGGGCGGGTGATACGAATACAAGCTGAGTCTGATATATGTCTCTACATTTTTCGGCAAGTGTTCGAACGTCATAACGAGGATTTTGATCAGCCTGTTTGTGATTTTGATTTTCTTCTTCATCAATGATAATTCGATGAAGTGAGTGCAATGGTAAAAAAATGGCTGATTTGGTCCCGATAATAATTGCGTTAGAGTTATTCTTTATTTGCTCCCAAATACGAAAGAGTTCGTTATTGCTTAATAAGCCATGTACAACTATGCAATCATCATGCCTGTCAGCAGGGAGCATAGAGAGTAATTCATTTATTTTTTCTCGGGTAGGAACGATGATAAGTTGCAAGCCTTTTTTTTCGGAAAATATTTTGCAATACAAAGATTGGTACTCCTTATACGACTGGGGCATAATTAACAGCGTGCTTTCCCGTGAGGCTAATGCGCGGGTCAGAGCAGGTGATAATGGCATTGTTGGAACTGGGCGTGGAATAATAATCAATTTTTTTGAAACCGAATGTCGTTGCGGGGGGAGTGGCGGCAGCATTGATTTTACGATTGTGCCGAGTGAAATAGAATAGTACTGAGCCATCCAATCCGCCAAAGTAATCTGTTCTTTGCTTAAAACCGCTGTATTCGTAATGACGTCAATAATAGATTTGATATGTTTTCCCTCGATACCACGTTTTTTTAATCGAATAACAATCCCTTCGCGGGTTTGTGAACGAAATGGTATTCGAACCATACTCCCGGAAACAATACGATGCTCAAGTGACGGAGGTATAGTGTAGTCAAAAATTCCCAAGTGCTTGGGAAATCGTTGTGACAAAATTACTTCGGCATACATATGAGTATATTGTACCATGCAACGTAACTATCAAAAAGCGCCCAAATTCGCGGTTGGACGCTCGTGTAATCGTAATGAATACGTCTGAAATTAAAGGTTTTTAAGCAAGGCTCTAGAAAAAGTGTACTCTGGCTGAATTAATCGAGCAGGCATCGGCACGTGCAGTTTAACGTGAAGCCAATTAGCTAATGAATTTAAGGCTACATAGCTGACCGCGGTGCCTGCCGTAAATATCATACGCTCTATAAAGACAATAGGAATTAAAGCAATCCAAACCTCGGCTGAGAGGTTTAATGCGTATAGGAAGGTAACGCCTCCAATCGCATGGGCGGTAAATGTTGCGCCCAAACTGTTTAATACCAGGCTTCGTTTTGCAAAAATTGCAACGACAGGAATCAGCCAATACAATGCATAGTACCAGGCTTGGCGCCCTTCGGGGTGCATGATAAAGAGTGCCATGCAGATAAGCGGAATGAGAGCGATAATGAATTTTGATCGTCGGGCACCGAAATACAGTGCAGCCATGGCTAGCGGAAATAATCGAATAATAGTAATGGTATCAAGTGCCTGGTTGGTGCTGAATGCGTGAACGAGCTTAACAATAATGACGGTCGCTGCGCCCCAGCCAGAACCAATAAACGCTCCAAGTGTGGGTGCCGTTAGATCAAAAAGTGTAAAATGCTGATTTCCAGTAGCAATGATTTGTGATACTGGCAAGCTCAAAAAAAGTAAACCAAGCGTGGCTCCCAGCAGAAGGGCGATAATTTTTTTTTGTAAAACCATAGTAATTAAACTTTAAAATCAATAGTTAAATATCCCACTCCCATCGGTGCTTCGTATGAGAGTACCTGTGGATGATACGATAAATTTCCCAAAATGCCAAGTAGCATGATAATCGGTTTTAAACCGCATTCACCCGCATCATCGATAAACTCAGGTTCTAAGTTCAAAAGCGACTCAGTATCTCGGTTGAGCAAAGAAGTTCGAATTTTTTCATCAAATTTTTCCGCCCAATTTGATTTCCCTCCTGGCGAGTCTTCACTCAAGCGATGTGATAGATCCCCTGAAGCAATTATTGCAATACGCTTTTGATCATTGAGTATGTCATCCCGTAGTGCGGAGGTGAATTGAAAGTGTTCGCGCAACGTTTTTTGACTGGGATAGCAGGGAACCAGTAATGGTTTTTTCTTTTTCTTTGGAAATTCATTATACATTAAATAGGTAGGGACACCGATTCCGTGATCAAGTGTTGGTTGGCTTTGGAGCATGACCGGTTGAGTAGATTCGACCAATTCTTTGTAATGATGAACATGGGCAATATCACCAGAAACGGAAAGACGTGTTTCTAAATCACCGAACTCTTTGAATTGAATGTCGAAGGTGGGCGCCTGATTGAAAGTAAAAGCGTCGGGATTGATTTGTCCGTGTGGGGAAATGATTATGATTGTATCCGGTTTTGCCGCGGCAAGTTTTTTCCCCAGGTGCGAAATGTTGGCAATTGTTTCACTGATAAATCGCACGTACTCACCTCCAATTTTTGGAATAGCGAGTGGCGGGTGGGGGGTAAGTGCAGCAAATACAATCATGGATTACTTAACGTTTAATTTCGGTCCTTCAGGATGGAGAAATACTGATTTATCCGTGGTTCGAATAAGGTTTTTCCACTTCAAGCCAAGCGTTTCCATGACTTCAGGTGAGGCAATCCCGCGCCGCTGACCATTAGAAATGTAGTAGACACCATTTGAGCCGGGAGACGTAACTAATTCACCGTCCTTAAAAAGAATTGGGTCACCCGCCGCGTATTCACGGATGGTGGCCTCTTCAACGATGACAGGACGTCGGGTAGGAAATCGATTTTGTAAAATTTCACGGGACACAATGGCATGTCTAATACCATTTTCGACATATGTAATACCACCGGACTCCTTTGACTGCAATAATACGCCAGTCGGGTAAATACTTTGCATATTAATATTCTGACCCCGGGTGTACGACGTCAGGTCTCCTTCAGGCGCATTTACAACTTCCTCTGGGTTAAAACCAATTTTTCGAAACACGTCGGGCGATTCGATGTATCGTTTAAGATCTCCATCAATCAACCAAACTCTGCCCGTATTCTGTGATCGTATCAGAGAATAGTTTGCAAATTTAATTGGCTCTCCATTGGGATACAGTTCAAGCGTGGTACGAGAGACAATAATAATGCGCGTCGGATCAAAACGCGAAACGAGCGCCGATCGATTCATGATAGGGCGTTTTTTACCACTCTGAATAAAGTATACTCCTTGTTCACCCTGCGCTTGAAGCAAGGAACCGTCAGGATAAACCTTTGTAAACCATTCGTTAAAGAAACGCCACACATTATAATTACCGTTGTAGACGTGAGGGGTATAGGTGTAGAGTCCGGCAGTTGCTTTATTGACAGGGGTAACTAAATATCCATCTCCGGTTCTTTTGGTGATGCCGGGACCCCAGCCGGTAAATGTGTACCCCCGTGATTCAATATCGGGTAAATAGCTTTCACGGAAACGGCGAGCTGCCCAATTAACTTGGCTAAAAAATCCTTTGTATTTTATAACGGCCGGGTCGGTTACTGAGCAGCTGTCACACACTCCAAAACCCGTCGCCCAGTCGAGCTGACGCTGCGTGGGACTGGCAGTGGTAATGAGGCTTTGCTCTACTTGCATCCGGACAATGAGATACTGTGGATTGATGCGCCAGTAGCGTGCTGCATCGTAAATAATTTGTGCGGCAGATTTTTGTGCTCCAGCTACGTCTGTCGTGGCATAACGGGCTAAGCCACTACCTTTTAATTCAAGAAAACGCTGAATTTGACTGACGGTCATGGTAAGCGAATTTTCCAACTCATTGTCCGTCAGTATCATGTTGTAATTGAAGGTTGCAGCAAAGGCGGCCTGGGGTAGGCTCAAGAGTGGGGTAAGCACTAGCATAAAGGCTAGCGCTATGATGAGACGCGGTGTGCGTTTTTTCATAGTTTTGAAATTTTATTCTAGCATATTTTTTAATGCCTGGGAAGCCCTATCGGTGTCTTTAAAAAAAGGTGTATACTTAGTACCATATGAGGTTTTCAATACTAGGTGTTCCCGTGGACAATCTAACCGTCGTCGAGCTCAAAGAGCGAGTTCGACAATTAGGCGACGACCGGCTGCCGCATCATATTGTTACGGTAAATCCGGAATTTATTATGGCAGCCCAGCATGATACTGAATTTCGCTCGATATTAAATCGGGCGGATTTATCCGTTGCTGATGGATTTGGCATTTCTTTGGCTGCACGACGCCTCGGTCAGCGGTTACAAGGGCGATGGACCGGTGTCGATATGATGATTTTTTTGTGCGAATTAGCAGCGTCGCAAAATCGTTCAGTGTTTCTTTTGGGAGCACAGCCGGGAGTGGCAGAAAAAACAGCGGCGGAACTTCATCGCCGTTTTCCGGGACTTCACATTGTTGGTGCTGAATCGGGATTTCGACACTGGCATCGGCCATTTCCACTCGAAAAAATAATTGATCAGATCAATCGGAAAAGACCTGATTATTTGTTTGTGGCCTTTGGTCAGGTTAAGCAGGAAAAATGGATATACCAAGCCCTCCCCAAATTAAACAGTGTCAAAATAGCGGTTGGCGTAGGCGGTGCTTTTGATTATGTATCTGGGAAAATACGTCGCGCACCGCGTTGGATGCGGGCGGTTGGCTTAGAGTGGTTGTTCCGACTTTTCCGACAGCCGTGGCGGGCATCTCGAATTTTTACTGCTGTTGTGCGCTTTGGTCTCACTGTGTTACGATCAGCGCATCATCATTCATCTTAGTTTTTATGTACCGTCGAACCATCGTCGTAAGCCTCGCAATACTCCTCACATTATTTGTGGTGACACATAGTGTGCAGGCAGAGCAGATTTCATCATTTGAGGTAAATATTTCAATCGAGCCATCCAGCGTTATGATGGTCACCGAAAAGATTACGTATGATTTTGGCGATGGGCAGCGACATGGAATTTTTCGTGATATTCCGTATGCCTACTCTCGCTCGGGAAATGCATACAAATTGCGATTGGCCATAGTGAGCGTGACTGATGAATTGGGACAGTCTGAGCCGTATGCATTGAGCCGAAGTGGAGGTATGCTCCATATTAAGATTGGTGATCCCGAGACACTGGTGAGCGGGGAACAGACATATCAAATTTCGTATACTGTTGAACGAGCCATTAATTATTTCGGTGATCATGATGAGCTGTATTGGAATGTGACTGGCAACGATTGGCCAGTCGGGATTGAGGCTGCTGTGGCACGCATTACGCTTTCTCGGGGTTTAACCGATGATCAACGATTAACTCAGTGCTTTACCGGACCAATCAATAGCACTGAGTCAAACTGCCATAGCATATTTTTCGATGAGTATACGGCAGTATACACCAGCGACACGCTATTGAGCCCCTATGAAGGATTAACAATTGTTCTGGGGTGGCCGGGCGGCATTACTACGCCGCCGACAACAGCGCAGCGTCTGATTTGGTTTGTGCAGGATAATTGGGCAGTAGCTATTCCCATCATTGTGTTAATTGGTATGTATACTGTGTGGTATCGCCGTGGCCGCGATCCGCTTGGTCAAAAAACGATTATACCTCAATATGAAGCACCTGATCGTTTGTCAGCCGGCTTAGTCGGTACTATTGTAGACGAAAAAGCTCAACTAAGAGACATATCAGCTGCATTGATTCAATTGGCAGTCAAGGGATATCTTAAGATTATTCGCCACGAAGACAAGAAATTTATCGGCACTAACGTTGATTATGAATTTGTGCGGTTACGCATTCCCGATTCGACCTTAGGTCAATATGAACAGGATATACTTAATGCTTTATTTGCTGAGGGGACGCAGCGTCGACTTAAAGATTTAAAAAATAAGTTTTATCGCGATTTACCAAAAATTAAAAAGTCGATGTATGCACAACTGACAACTGAAGGATATTTCCCGGCGAGTCCCGATAATGTCCGCAATGTATACAGTGGTATCGCTGGGTTAATTGTCGTCATTGGTTTTAGCATTATTTTCTTTAATAGCGCAGTGGCTGGTATTATGACCGCCATCTCCGGCGTTATCGCATTGTTTGTCGCTCAGCACATGCCGCGAAAAACTAAAAAAGGTGTACAAGCCTTCGAGCATATTCAGGGACTTACGTGGTTTCTCAAAGTGACTGAAAAAGAACGATTGAAATTTCACAATGCGCCAGAGCGTTCTCCTAAGCAATTTGAATCGCTCTTACCCTATGCCATGGCACTCGGGGTAGAAACGCAATGGGCTAACCAATTTGCTGATTTGTACGTAACTCCGCCAGAGTGGTATAGCGGCGGTCCAACTAACCATTTTAGTGCTTTATTTTTAATTGGAAGTTTGCAATCCATGTCGAGCGATTTTCGTTCTGTAGCGGTCAGCCGGCCATCAAGTGCTGGCTCGGGCGGTTCTGGCTTTGGAGGTGGTTTTTCAGGTGGCGGTTTTGGCGGCGGCGGGGGAGGCAGCTGGTAATTATTTTTGGCTAACTATTCAATACCCCTCCTTGACAGGCGGGGTATTTTGATTTATTATACTTGGCTGGATGATGGTTCTTTGACTCTTTAGACAAGCGACTGATACTCAAGGGCCATATTGGCCGAATTGATTAATTATTAATCGAAACGGCCATGGATTTTTCCCCTGAGTTCATGGTCGCGTTTGGAGGTATTCTCCTTCTTTTTTCGCTTCGGCGAAATCGACGGTCAGCTCCGACGCGACGACGTGGCATGGTCGCACTCTCGGCACTCCTGGTGGAGACATTGATACTCTTCGTGGGTATCGCTTCATTTGTGCTGGGTGTTGTTTCACTCATGCCTCGTTTATAAAGTTTAGCCGGCATTCACTTTTGTGAATTGCCGGCTTTCTTTTTCCCCTGAGTTGTCAAATAGTCACCACTCTAGTAGCATATAGATATGCTCGACATTCTCATAATTTCAGTAGGGACTATCAAAGAACCCTTCTGGCAGAAAGCCATTGAGGAGTATTTGAAGCGGCTGCGAAGCCATGCTCGGATTAGCGTGATTGAGGTGCCCGAAGAGCGCATTTCATCGGTGGCTGACCGCGAGCGCATTCTCAAGATTGAAGCAGAAGGTATACTGACAAAAATACCCAAGGACACCTTTGTTGTTGCGCTTGATCGGGCAGGGAAAATGTTTAATTCAAGGGAATGGGCCGATCAGCTGAATATCTGGTCTCGGTTTGGCAAGCGGCTAACGTTTATTATCGGTGGACCGCTTGGACTAGCGCCGAGTGTGCTAGAAAAATCAGCCGTAACGTTATCGCTGGCAAAAATGACATTTACGCACCAGATGTCCCGCGTTATTTTGCTTGAGCAAATTTACCGCGCGAGCATGATTTCAAGCGGTGGCCAGTATCATTATTAATTGTATAGTATGAATCAGGTTGCTACTATTCTGATCATGTTCGCTGCATTTCTGTGGAGTACCGATGCACTGCTGCGACTACCTTTGACCGAGCATCTCTCAAGTCAAGTTATTGTTTTTTATGAACATCTGTTTGGGGTGGTGCTTTTGCTACCAGTTTTATTATTTAGTTTAAGAAAGTATCGGAATCTGTCACGGCGCGATTGGGTAGCGATTTTGTTTATTGGCATTGGTGGGTCCGCCTTAGCTACCGTTTTGTTTACTCAATCTTTTAATTATGTTTCTCCGTCAGTAAGCATTTTATTACAAAAAGTTCAACCAATTATTGTTATTATATTAGCAGCGGCATTTCTTCGTGAACGAATGGGAAAATTTTTTTGGCTTTGGGCTGGATTAGCCATGGTTGGTGCGTACGTAATTTCCTTTCCTCGTCTTGTACCTGATTGGTCATTATCAGATTCTCGTGGAATTTATTTAGCGCTGGGAGCGGCTGGACTGTGGGCCGCATCCACGGTAGCAGGGCGAATGATTGCTACTCGGCTCAGCTTTCCTGCACTTACCGCTATTCGGTTATTAACTGCTTTGGTTTTTTTAATCCTACTTATGAATTTTAATCACTCTTTTGGAGATATTGGCTCATTGCAGAAAACAGACGTTTGGTCGCTTATTTTGATAACTTTATTTCCCGGTACAGGCGCGTTGCTATTATATTACTGGGGTTTACGACACATTCGTGCGTCGGTAGCAACCATTGCTGAATTATTTTTTCCGTTTTCAGCTGTTGTTCTTAATTGGATATATTTAGACGAGCGGTTAAGCCTGGCCCAGATAGCCGGAGGGGTTGTGCTGGTAATTTCAATTTTTATGGTACAGCGATCAAGTCGTCATGCTTATTCCGTATCAACCTCGGCTAACGACAATTCTCAGAAAGTATTGCCCGTATGATTAAGGGTGCATTTGGTTTTTTGCGATATTCATTTATATGAATGTGTTTTTAAAATTATTTTTAATAATTCTCATATTAGCGAGCCTTGGGGGTGCCGTTCTCTTAATTTACCAAGGCCAACCTTTGCCGCTCCTTAATCGGGTTATCACGATACCATTTTTGGAGAAGGATCCGGAGCGTATATTAAGCGAATCAATTCGATTGCTAGAAGAAGCAACTACAGCAACTTATCGACTGACCCGCGCTCAGTCCGTAATGATTGCTGATCAAGGAGTGACATTTAACATGACCGTAGTTCATCAAGGTCAGCTGTATCCCCAATGGCGCGGTACGAGCTCAATACTTGCCGAATTTGATTTGCAAGGCGTTCGTTTCCGTATGGCCGCGGAGGCGCGTGCCACTGATGAGTGGGTGTATCTTGGCTTTCAAGAGTTTCCAGCGATCCCATTTCTCGATATTCGTACATTGGATGGCGCGTGGTATCGCTTTCCTAATCGATGGCAAACGCATACTCAGAATCACCAGCCATTACGCATGACAGATTATATTACGTCTCTGACTCGTGATGCTGACGTTACTCTGAATAATAATCAAATGTACCAGCTAAAGGGAGTGATGGATGTTCGTCGAGCGTTTGAGGAGTGGGGGATTCCACTGAGTCAGAGCGCCGAGTCCGTCCCAGTTGTGGTATTTATCGGAAAAAATGATCACCGTTTGTACCGGCTGGAGATTGGTACTGGATTAACGCAGGCAATGCTTACTATTAGTGATTATGGTCAAACAGTTAGTGTGACAGAACCAACCGAAGCCCGACCATTTGAAATTTTTTGGTCGGACTTATTTGTAAAAACAAATACGCTTGATTTACCTTTGTTTGGCTCGTTACTTGGTATTAATATTGGCTCTGATGCGTCTGATGATGACAACGATGGATTGTATTTGATTTGGGAGCGCTTATTTGGTACCGACCCATTCCGAGCCGATACTGATGGAGATGGCTATACTGACAGCGAGGAGCTGAAAAATGGGTATAATCCTCATGGTTCGAACCGCATAGTTCCCTTTCCTCTGAATGAAAATATTCGATAAATGTGAGACTATAGTATCTGGGCTGTGGTTGACAAATAAAGCGAAATGAGCTAGGGTTTGAGATTGCCACTATCTATTATGCCAGTACCCGTATTTGAGCAAACAATTCAGAAGGTAAAAGAGACAAAACGTGTAGAGCCTGAACACGTCTCAGGTTCGGTCGCTTTTTTTGCAATCATTTTGATTTTGCTGATCGCGGTGACCATGGAGATTGCGCTCCTAGATATTAATCGAATATTTAATCCTCAGTATGACTCATGTCGAGCGCGTGGTCCGATTGTTCAGCGGTTATTTGATACGGATTCAGTGCCAAAAACCTGCGACCTGAAGCAATATGAATCTGCCCGATTATTATTGCATGCGGACGTAGTTGTGCCGCTTGTCCTCGTCTGTGTACTTGGTTTTGTTTTAATAAACATAAATAAGCGAAGCGTTACCGGTAAAATATTTAGAGTTGTATTTGTCATTGTCGCTGCATGGGGAACCGTTAGAGTTACATATGAGGGTTTGGCGTATTCACTGAGGCACCATGCGTTGTATGGAAAATATTTTGTGCTTTTAACCGCCGCAATTGCAATTATTGTCATGATCATGTGGCTGCAGCGTAACATGGTCGATCATCGGGGCGTAGCGCCAGTCAAAAAATAAGTGCAAACCATTGATATTCGCTTGATCAGAGGGCGATTTTTTGGTATAGTGAAAGCAAATATGAAAGAAAAAATAGCTTTAGTACAGGGGGATATTACTGCAGTTGAAGCGGATGCGATAGTCAATCCGGCAAATAGTGAGTTGGTTCATGGCGGCGGTTTAGCAGGAGTGCTGGCCACAGCAGGAGGCGAACAGATCCAAGAGGACTCCGATCAGATTGGCCCGATCGCAATCGGTGAAGCAGCTGTGACGAGGGCAGGCAAGCTTAAGTGCACATACCTTATTCATGCCGCCTCAATGTCCTTGGGTGGTCGTACGAGTGAAACGACTTTGCGAGCAGCGCTAACTAACGCGTATCGCCGCGCATCCGAATTGAATATTCAAACCATCGCTTTTCCCTCCGTGGGTACGGGGTATGGGGGATATCCTGTAGAAAAAGCCGCTCAAATACAGATGGAGTGCGCGCACGATTTTCTTAGCTCGCATCCAAACTTTCAAAAAATTACTTTTGTGTTGCATTCCGCTGACGATTTTCAGGCTTTTCAGTCGGCGTATAATTCATCATTTAACAGCAGCGATCATGGTATATAATAAAAAGTTCTTTTTTGCACTCGCAACGTTTATTGGTACCATCGTTGGTGTGGGTATTTATGGATTACCGTACGTTGGCGCGCAGGCGGGATTTTTACTATTGGTCAGTTTTTTATTACTTGCCGCTATTATTGTTTTTGTCGTTAATCGGATGCTGGCATCAATCGCGGTTCATACTCCGGGACTGCACCAGCTACCCGGCTATGCTCAGACATATCTTGGTCCATGGGCGAAGCGCGCTGCGTTGGTTATTAAAGTGTTGTCATTTTATGGAACGCTTTTAAGCTACCTAATTATTGGCGGCCAGTTTTTAGCAAACTTGTTGAGTGGACCTGACATTTTGTATACGTTTATATTTTTTATTGTTGCCGCTCTCTTGATTTGGCGCGGAGCTCGCTCTATCGGGCCGGTAGAATTAATTCTTATGAGTCTTCTCATTTTGTTGGTTATTTTGTTGCTTGTGTTTGGATTTAGTTCCATTGAAGCAACAAATTTGAAACCGATTAACTGGTCCTACGCATTTCTACCATACGGCGTCGCACTATTCGCCATGTGGGGAGCGTCCATTATTCCTGAACTCAAGGAGGAATTAGCAGGGGATTTGAAAAAGTTAACTCGCATTATAATAGTTGGCTTGTCTACGTGTCTCGCCTTGTACTTAGTTTTTTCATTTTTAGTCATTGGCATTAGCGGTCCAGCTACAAGCGAAAACGCAATCGCAGGTCTTACGAGCGCGCTTGGCGGAGATATAGTTAAATTTGGTTATTTGCTTGGCGTGATAACAACCTTTTCTTCATTTACCACGCTTGGTATGACTACGCATAAACTCTTTTGGTACGACTACAAGATACCAAAGTTTTGGTCATGGTTGCTTGCCATGTTTGTTCCCCTTACGTTATTTATTATTGGTTTACAGGACTTTATTGCCATTATTAGCATAACCGGTGCTATCATGCTGGGACTAGACGGTATTTTAGTTGCTTTGGTATTTATTGCTATGAAGCGTAAGCAAGGATCTAGCCGTCTTACGGCTTATTCGATGTTAAGCGCTGTTTTGATGGTTTGTTTGCTGATTGGGGTGATTCTTGAAATAACTAAACCTTCCTAATTGTATGGCTTCATTAGCATCAGTTGTTGTCAGATTTGCCCCTTCGCCCACGGGATTTTTGCATATCGGCAGTCTACGCACGGCACTTTTTAATTGGCTGTGGGCGCGTAAAAACAACGGAAAATTTATTTTACGTATTGAGGATACTGACCAAACTCGATTAGTACCGGGCGCAGTTGAGAATATTCAGGAAGCACTGGCTTGGTATGGACTGGATGTTGACGCTGGTCCTTTTTTTCAATCTCAACGACTTGACCTGTATCGAGCAGCCGCGGAACGACTGATCGCATCTGGCCATGCCTACTACAGTTTTGAAACTGCTGACGAATTAACCAAACTTCGCGAGGTTCAACGTCTGCAAGGTATTCCCATTAAGTACCGTTCATTGTCGGTCGCGTCACTGACTGATGCTGTCATTCAAGAAAAAATAAAAGCCGGCGAGCCGTACGTTGTTCGACTGCGCGTGCCTGAAGAGGGCACAACAACATTTGACGATCAGGTGTACGGCACGGTTACGGTTGAGAACGCACGAATTGATGATCAGGTATTATTAAAAAGCGATGGCTTTCCCACCTACCATTTAGCAAATGTGGTTGACGATCATGATATGGAGGTGACGCATGTGATTCGCGGCGAGGAGTGGTTACCTTCGACGCCAAAACACATGGTTTTGTATGCGGCCTTTGGTTGGCAACCGCCGACATTTTGTCATTTGCCGCTCATATTAGGAAGTGACAAAGCGAAATTATCAAAACGGCATGGCGCCGTGCCCGCGCTTGAATATCGAGCGCTTGGGTACACCCCGAAAGCGATTTTGAATTTTATCGCATTGCTTGGCTGGAATCCGAAAACAGAGCAAGAGTTTTTTACAATTCAAGAATTAATCGAAGCCTTTGAATTAGAGAAATTAAATAAATCAAGCGCCGTTTTTGATGTGAAAAAGTTAGACTGGCTGAATGCTCATTCGATTCGCACCATTTCACCGTCTGAATTATTAGAATACGCACGTCCGTTTATCGGTTCGTACGCTGAGCATAAAAATATTTTGCCAGCGCTTGACGCTGTTCGCGGAAGAGTAACCCGATTGACTGATTTAGTGGACGATTTAAAGATTTTCTTTGAGCCGATCGATTGGACCAACCCGTCATTGATTATCGCGAAAGGGGAGGATGCGTCACAGGCAATCCAATCATTGACCCTTGCTCGAGAGATTATTAGACCTCTATCATTTAGTGAACTCGATCGACCGGCCATCGTCACACTTTTCAAAGAATCCATTGCTCAGCACCAGACCTCCACTAAATCGTTGCTATGGCCACTGCGTGTGGCTCTGAGCGGCCGGACGAACAGCCCTGGATTTGATGAACTGATGCTCGGCTTAGGCAAGGACGAAACGCTACAGCGGATTGAAAAAGCCATCCTGCTATTGAAAAAATAAGGGAAATGTGCTATATTCTTATTTGCTACTAACCTTAGCGCATAAAAAATGGCTCTCTACGGTAATATAAAGAAAAATCATTATTTAGTCGTACTTGGGGTACTCACCATAGTCTTGGTGGGCTTCTTCGGTTGGAGCTGGAATTCATTTGCGCAGACAGCGGGGGATAACCAGTCAGATGAATCCGTAACCGCCTTGAATGCAGAAATTGACGCGAAGCGGAAGGAAGTCGAAGAGCTAAACAAACGGGCTCAAATTTATGAAGATACGGTCAAGGCTAAACAGAAGGAGGCATCAACTCTACAAAATCAGCTCTCATTGATTGATGTACAAGTAGAGCAGACCCAGAATGATATCGAGCGGATTACGGCGGAGATAGAGGCACTTAATCTTGAACTTGAACAGTTAGCCGTCAATATCGCTGACAAGACAGTTGAGCTGCAGAGTAGCCAAGAGGTATTGGCTCAGTATTTGCGATTAATACATCGCTATGATCAGCAGACATACCTCGAGATACTCATGACAAACAAGTCTTTTTCTGAATTCTTTGATAATTTTCAGTATACCCAAAAACTGCAAGCTGACGTTGAGCAAGCGCTGGTTGCGACACGAACAATGCGCGATGAATTAGCCTTGCAAGAAAAAGAAAAGTCAGATAAAAAATCAGAGTTATCGCAACTGTCCGACAAACTGACTGGAAGCGTCGCTGATTTAGGTAATCAAAAAGATTACAAAACGACCCTGTTAGCCGATACTAAAGAAGATGAAGCAACGTATCAAGTTTTATTGGCAGAAGCAAAACGCGAGCAGGATTCAGCGCAAGCCGACATTCGTTCATTAGAATCAAAAGCTCGGTCGCAGCTGGAAGAAGAAGGGGTTGACCTAAGTGCCGACACACAGTTGATATGGCCCGTTGCACCTCTTAAAGGTATTTCTGCATATTTTCATGATCCAAGTTATCCATTTCGTCACATCTTCGAACATCCAGCAATCGATATTCCAGCTCCACAGGGTACGCCGATCCGTGCCGCGGATAATGGGTATGTTGTCCGTGCTAAAAATGCCGGGATGGGCTACAGCTATATCATGCTGGTGCATAATGATCAATTCACGACTGTGTACGGCCATGTTTCCCGTATTGACGTGACGGAAGAGGAGTACGTGGTTCGTGGCCAACAAATCGGGTTAGTAGGTGGTTTGCCAGGCACTCCAGGCGCTGGCGGTCTTACCACAGGACCACATCTTCACTTCGAGGTACGCTCAAATGGTATTCCAGTTAATCCATTGGATTATTTGCCAGGCTACTAATGAGTCGGCGGTTTAAGCAAAACAAAAACCTCGGATGACCCGAGGCTTTTTTGTATTGTGAAATAATTCGCAAGTAAAATTAATAAGGAGAAAATAGTTCTCGGATTGATGTACGTCGGGATGATTTAGTTGTTACTACGCTGGCCGTGTCAGTACTACCGGCAATCTGGTATCCGCCACGCCACCACGGCTCGTATGCATTATAATCCTGTATTAAACCGCCTTGTATTGAATACAAGCGAAATTGAGGTCCACCGCGGGATGCCGGGGCGACTAAAACCTCGGGTTCAAGCGATCCGGAATCCATATTGGCAATGGCAACGTTTACGCCACCGCGAAATGAGCTATCGTACGGAAAAAACTGCCCATAGTGGTTGCCTTTGCTATCAAATAATCTGACGTGAGCTCCGCCACCGATGCCAGGGCCAGTCACAATCAGTGCGGGCGCTGCCTCAGTAGCTTCAGCAGCATCTACTGTTACGCCACCGCGAAAAGTCGTGGCATACGGAAAAAATTGACTGATGTGTGCGCCACCATGTGTCATGACTCGGACGTGCGGCGCCCCACCCGGACCGGCGCCAGTAATGATTTCCGCAATTCCATCTCCGGTGAGATCTGCCGCAGCCACATTTACACCACCGCGAAAGGATGGAGCATATGCCATAAATTGCCCGCGTACTTTTGCATCGGCGGTGAAGATACGCACCTGCGGGCCACCGCCCGGACCGGCCGCAGCAATAATTTCATCAATGCCGTCGTTATTGAAATCTCCAGCCGCCACGTCTACGCCACCGCGAAAAGATTCAGGAAATGCAAAAAACCCGCCGAGAAGTGTTCCATTTTGCGCGTACATACGCACCTGCGGTCCGCCACCGGCGGCTGCACCGACGATAATTTCTTCTCCGGCAAATTTGCCATTCAGCTCTCCATAAGCGATTGAACCGCCACCCATAAATCGGTCAAAGGGAACAATCTCATTTTCTAATGGGGGAGGAACTGTGGCTGAACCAAGGTGGAGCGCGCTGGACAGTGAATCAAAAGGGTTAATAATACTTCCATCGGGAGCGTGGATTTCAAAATGCAGATGGGAAACGGTTGACTCCGCATTACCCGAGTCTCCCATCCAGCCGATGAGTTGGCCTCGCTGTATCGGATTGCCACGCAGGATATCTGGTGCATACGCACTCATCCCGCCACCGTTTCCATCGTCGGTTCCGTAGGTATCATTATTAATATGTAAATACCAGTATTCATAACCAGCCGCGTCCTCGAGAAAAACCGCATACCCATAATATGGTTCTGGGTAGGCGACATAATGAACCGTTCCATCGACAGCTGCAACGAGCGGCTGATGCTTCATGCCCATAATATCATTTCCCTCATGCGTACGTCCGCCTGATCGAGGTGCGCCAAAGTCATTTGAAAAACGAGTATCGCCTAATACGGGAAAGATTATATCTCGTGTTTCTGCCGCACAAACGTGCGCGCCCATGAATAAACCTGCCGCAACCAGTATGGTCAGGGCTATTGTTTTTATTTGTAACATACTGAAAGTATAGCAGATTTTTTCGTGAAAATCAATATTAAAATCCCCACGCACTCAGTGAACTGGGGGTGTGGGGATGGTTGAAGGGAGGCAGCCTGCTTTTCAGCAGGTGGAATAAGTTCGAGAATGATGCGGAGCGGCACAATACCGTTTGACGATTCCGCGCAAAGCTCGGCGAGACAGACAATCAGCCGGGAACTGATGACTGGTATCGCTGAAGACTAAGGCGTAGGCGCCCTCGTTGATAATCAATTCAACGGGCACCTCTTTCATCGTAGGCAAACGGGCGCAGAATTCGTTGATAACCGGCGTGTGTTCATCCGTGATCGCAGATGGAATACTCGGAATAACTTCTTTAAAATGAGTTACCAGGGCATCGGTATCCATCCGGACAAGTCTCGGCGCAGACGCGATTTTTTTCTTCATGGAAAGAACTCCTTTTTGAAATTGTTTGTTTTGGTTTTTGGTTAGTAATAATGTTTAGCGATAATATTAGCGGAAATGCCAATATATGTCAAGGGTAGCCAAAAATGAACCCCGCCAGACATAATGCCGTGCGGGGTAAAAAAGGGGGTTACCAGTGCTCGGTAGCACTGCGTCGCTCGATAGGCTCAATGGTCAGCGATGACTCGCCGACGCGCTGTAAACCGATCATGCGGCGAGTAAGGAAATTTTGAGTACTGATCCAGTTGTGGGATAGCTCTAAAATTTCCTGTTGATCGAGATCACTTCGCCATGTCATGACACAATTGTCGATATTCTTACCATCGACAACCAGATCATCCATCGATAAGACGAATTCTACCAACATACACGCTCCATAGTGTAGACATGGAGCATCCTATGCGATGATACGCGCATCCTATGGCGCGCAATGATTAACAAAAAGTGCGGTTCATTACCGTACCGCACTCGTCATATTTAGTCAAGATTTTAATCGTCAGTCAAAGATAAGAGGGATGGACAATTCATCATTCAATTCAGGAAGCCCAGAGGGATTATTCTTGCTGAGTATCAGTGTGCCGGCATTGCCCTCTGGTTTATCAAATGTCAGCGTTAGCGTGAAATCTACAAATTCAGTAGTCATGGCGTCACCCTCGGCAGAGGCGGTACCACTTACTATTACAGCTCCATCGCTATCCATGAGCGTAACCGGAAATTCACTTTCAAAAAACCAGGAACCGCGAGCGCGTCCGGTGATTTTGAGCGGACTCGTAATTTTAGTTTGAGGGCGGGGACTGTCAACCACAATTTCATCTGCTTTCTCCAATTCATTGCCAATGTCCTGGGTAAAAGTTTGGCCACCCGGTACGGCACATCTCGGCGGATATGACTCCATGATGGCGTAGCCAGCATCCACACACTCATCATACGTGGTAATTTCTGGTCCGCCGACCCCGCCATTTGAATTAGCGGTGGTATTTGTGTTACTACATCCAGTCGTCGGAGCGGCTGCGGTGGGGTTGCCTCGCTTAACCCATGCGCCATTTTCACATACCCAGGAGTTTTCGTTCGTACCCAGTCGGCTATAGACAACAGCACCAATTACTACAACTGCAATCAATAACAGTATGCCGCTTAATGCTTGTTTTGAACTTTTTTTCATATGATTAATTTTAATGATGTACCTATTGTATCCCTGAAGCGTTTGTTCGTCCAGGTGCCGACAGACTATTGGTAGTTAAAAATAACAATTTGTTGTACCGCGAGCCGATTTTTCAGTAGGTTATTTTCTGCCGACATAGCGTATGAGATTGTGGTTGTCAGTTAAGCGATCTTTGTACGTTTCACCTCGTGCATCGACCATAATAGTCTGGAATTGGCGAGTAAATTGCATTGCCATAGTAATGTCAAAAAATCGTTTTTGAACAGTATCAACGTCGAGGAAACCCGGCTCGATTGGAATGCCACTACGAAACTCCGGGTCGCTCTGTGAATTTACTAGGAAGGCACAAATACCACCTGTTTTTAAAACCCGATGAATATCATTAAAAATTTCATAGGTGGTTGTCGTGTCAAAGTAGTGTAATGATAAATGGGCATATACCACATCAAATGTATTTTCCAAATACGGCAGCCGCTTGCTGATATCATGGTGCTGAATGCGAATGTTGTTTGAGGTACGAAGCATTCTTTCCTGCGCTTTTATCAGTGCCGTTTCGGCTGAGTCAATCAAAGTAACCTGGTACCCCTTTTCCGCAAAGTATTTGGCGTCCTGTCCTTGCCCGCCCCCCATATCAAGTAGAGTCCCAGAGGGTGGGAAAAACTGCAGACACCATTCAGCAAAAAGCGACGGCTGATTAATCCAATCCGCTTTACTATAGATTTCGTGCTGTTTGTTCCAGTAGGATTGCATATTACTTTTGCATCAGTGATAAAAGTTTCCGATGTACAGTCGCATTGTTTGCTGCGATGATTCCTTTGGTTGGGCGATCATAACGTTGTTCGTGGCCATAAAAATCAGTGACTATGCCACCCGCTTCTTCGATAATGATTTTTTGGGCAGCGGTATCCCAGGGATTTTTTCCAGGAAAAATATTAGCAATCAGCTGTCCGCTAGCAACCAGCATGCCAAAATACGTAGTGACCACGGCATTAATCGCATAAGCGCCATTACGGAAAAGAAGATCATTAACTTTGACCAAATTCATTGGTGCACTGGGCCAGACGACTGATCCGATTACTTTGCGATTGATAGTGCGGGACGTTGACACTCGGATGCGCCGGTGGTTGAGAGTAGCGCCTTTGTTTTTCTCTGCATAGTAGAGTCGATCCATAAACGGATCATACAGCGCGCCAATAATCGGTTCACCATCATGCACTAGTGCTAATGAAAACGTGCTGGTCGGTATGGCATGCGAATAGGGGAGTGTGCCATCTATCGGATCGCACACCCAGATGTATTCCGCTTCCTTTCTCAGACTGCCGCCTTCCTCTGCAAGAATACCGTGTGTGGGAAATGATTTACGAATTGAACGAACCACTAACGCATTAATCTGTTTGTCGGCAATAGTAATTGGCGTAGAGTCTTTTTTCCAGTCTTTAGTGATTTCATCTGAAAAATGTTTCCGCATAATACCACCGGCTTGGCGGGCGAGCTTGGTAATAAACGTCTGGTACTGCATATTATTTCTTTTTGGCCATCACTAGCTTAGTTCGAATGGGTATCGGAATATTTTTTGGGAAACGAGAAACAATATGCTTAAGGTCGGCCAGTGCCTGTTTTTTCCGTTTTTCTGATAGCGCGAGATACCACGAAAACGATGTTTGCATCGTTATATACTCTTGGTGGGTCATATGGAGGTTTCGCTGGTATTCTTTAAGTGTGACATGGGTAAACTGCTTATGCGCCTTGAGCTGTTTAATAATTGCGTCTGCTTTGCCGCCTCGAGCGCGTGAATACTTCTTATGCAGGCGCAGCGCCATTTTTCCGATGCCGCGGTCGTAATAATTGTAATTCCACATCAAGGCCAACGTGCCGCCTGGTTTAAGCAGTGCATGTGTTTTACTGAAACGTGTACTCGGTTTAATCCAGTGAAACGTTTGAGCGGAAAATATTAAACCAAACCGGTTTTTGGGGAGCTTAATATTTTCAAACGGCTTGATAATGTATTTGACTCGTCGATAGCGTTTAAGGTTCCGACGGGCTATAGTTACCAGTCCTATACTAATATCGTTCGCCACATACGCATTGCCACGCCGAACAAACGGCTCGCTTGCTTTACCCGTGCCAATACCGATTTCGAGGATTGGATCAGATTTCTTGAGTCCTGCATACTGTATTACATCGCGAAACATCTGGCTGGGATAATCCAGCCGTGCTTTGTCGTATTGCTCAGGGATGGTGCTAAATGTTTCTTTAAGTTTCATGGTAATCGAAATGACAGGTTAGAATTGTTTTTTAAACGCCTTACCGTACACCTTAAATCCCATTTTTTGGTAAAAGGCGTGGGCCCGCGCTAGTTTTTCACCGCTCTTGGTGGTAATCGTCTCAGCGCCGTTTTCTTTAGCCCAAGCGGTGGCCGCTTTTACGAGTTGCTGTGCTATGCCTTTACCATGATACGCTGGTTGGACAAACATTTCCTCAATCTCAGCGTAATACGTTCCTGCACGCACGCGGGGAAAACGATAGATAGTTACGATACCGACGTACTGGTCACCATCTTGTGCTAGAAATATCGCACCGCTCTTTGACTGAACCACTTCGTCATATACGGTGCCACCTTTGTGTACTGCGTCAGTTGAAACCGCTGTGGTGTTTGGATCTTCTTGGTGCATGACATGCGTCCGGAATTCGTCCAGTAATATAAGCGCGGGGGATTTATGTTCTAGTGTCGCTTTGATTATTTGCATACATGTTTCTATTTGTCATTCCGGACTTGATCCGGAATCTGAGCTACAGACCCTGAATCAAGTTCAGGGTGACAGGAGTTGGTGGTGTATTAAATTAGCACTTGTATTTTATACGTTATGACATCACCCTCACTAAAGTTTTCCGCTTTCCGTACATCTTTCTTCAGTGGCAGCATATATTGTCCAGCTTTACTTTCTGGAAAAATCGATGTTTTCCACGTCGTTTTACCAATCGTTACTTTCACGGGCAATGATCCAAATCCACCCGTCAGCCCGTGGTACAGCTTTCTGATTCCCGTCGACTTGTCCTTGGGTAAGCTCACGAAGTGCCAAGCGCCTTCGCCTTGCCACACCCACACTTTCCCTTTGAATTTATATATTGTGTTTGAAGTCATTAGTGCAGCAATTTCTAATTCCAAATATCTAATTTCTAATCAATGTTCAAATGTCTAAATCAGAATTTAGTAATTAGAAATTATTAATTATTCATTCTACCAATGTGTAAACAGTAGGGGATGGCATTTTTTCAAAATCAAATAATTACTAATTTAATTAAACTTTTTATATTGATTAATTGATTTCTCCCCCATGCAAAGTTCAAGAAAGTATTCCTCAATCACTGAGTTCTCTTTTGAAGTAAAAATAGTAAATAAATTTTCGTTTCTTTCATCACGAAGAATTTTCAAAATCGATGCCCTTAAAATGTACGTTGCCGTTTTAATATATTCATCAGTTTTTTCAAGATACTTTGAAACATCATTACCGTGGAGTAAAAAACTTCGGAATGTGTAAAGTTTTTTTACCTCCTTTACTAATTCAATGCGTTTATTTGCGTCTTTTATTAATGGATGAAGAAACCAAGCAACTCGGGTAGCAATTTTATTTGAGACTTCAATATTGTCAGATGTATATAAACTCTCTAATGCGGTAACCAGGTTAATAATTGAGTCAGTTATCGATGTTGTCCATCTAGAGTGCTCAACAAAGTCAATGGTGTTCCTTAGTCTAGAATACTCTTTCCCGGAGTATAGTTGGCTAACTTTTTTCCATGTTTTTGAAAGTAAATCTAAATCTCTGTGATTAATGATAGGTTTTGGTTCAGCTACTTTTTCGTGAATATACGGATTTATGCCTTTAGCAATTGGAAATGACAAAAATGTATTAGTATTTTTTTCGTATATATACAATCCAGAAATTTTTGCAGTATTTGGGTGTATTATTCTTAATATTGCAATAACCCTACCAACATCTTTTAATTCTGAGATAAAATCATTTGGGTCATGGTTCACATATTTACGATGAATTGCAATATTTATATAATTGGTGTCAATGTAATTTGCATTTATCATCTTACGCCAGTATTCTTCTTTTGTTGGATTAACAATTAAATTCTCACCAACCTTTGTCGGTAGAGCACTATTATTTATTAACAAGTTTTTGATCAGATATATCCTACTTGTCATTATTTTTCCAACGGATGATATTTTTTATGCGTCTTTTCGGCGTAACGATCGGAAGCGTTTACGTAGCGGGTAGTGGTATCGAGTGACTCATGGCCAAGCAGGATTTGGATAGCGGCTGGGTTGGCACCGGACTCGGCGAGGTATGTGGCGAAGCCATGACGAAGACTATGCGCTGAGGTGGGCACATTGATCTGCAATGCTTCACGATACTCTTTTATTTTCATCTGGATATAGTCAGGTGAGATACGCGTGTCAGAACCGGACTTGGTATGGCGGCCGCGGTAGGGGATAAAGAGCGCGGGAAATTTATCATTTCGCGTAGCGAGATATTCTTGGATGTGCCGCTTCCCTCGATCAGTGAGATAGACGAAGCGTTGCTTGCGTCCTTTTCCTTCAATGAAAATTCTACCCGTGGCATCGATCTGGTTCTTGTTTAAGGATATCAATTCTGAGATACGCATACCAGTGGCAAATAAGACCTCAAGGATGGCTCGGTTGCGTAGTGCTACCTTCTTATCCTTCTTCTCAGCAATGGTCGGATATTCGATCAATCGGACAATATCTGCCAATTCTGCTACCTGGGGGTGGGTTTTAGCTGTTTTGGTTAATTTCACCATTTGGGGGTTTATGGGGCATTCGTAGTCATTATCGATTAAAAACCTCAAATATGTGCGAAAACTGGATAACATTCGATTAATTGAGTAAGAATTGAGCCTTTTAGGGGCTGTTTGGCCACTGGCGGTGTTCCTGTCGCGTGACACTAAATAGGCCTTGTACAGCTCAATATCGCGCCTCTGGAGGCCTGTGAAGGGCTTGGAGGACTCTTCCTGCAGCCATACCAGGAATACCCCCAAATCCCGTTCATAGTTGTATATGGTCTTTTCGGAGTAGCTATTGGTCTGGAGGTTCAATAGGAAGTCATCCAGATGGGGTAGTTGGTTCTTTTGTTTGGGCATAAATGATTATAGTTGCCGCTTGTTGCCTGACTGCGTCAGGAGATTCTTCGTATTAACTCAGAATGACAAGGGTGATGTAGCTATTAATAGGGTATATTATAGGCCTATTTGATTCGGTGTAAGAGATATTATACCGAGTAACATATCCATTGTAGCATATACCAAAAACAGGTCAAACCGTGATTTTGAGAATTATCTTTCAGTAAACTAGTTCGTTCCTCATACCTTGACAAGTGTAGTTTATTTGCCTATTATGTCGGGAATAAATATCGTACATAGAACAATTTAACTACTGGAGGTTTTCATTGATACCCAGAGAAATAGATGCAACTCCTGAGGACTTTCTGACCTCAACCGTCCTGACACTGCTTAATATGTCAGGACGCTTCATCTCCCAGGCTGATACACTTATCGTCTTCCCTGGCTTTGGTGGCCCTGGAATGATGGGTAATGCTATTACCCTTTTCCATGAAAACGCGAATTTTAAGCGTTTAATCGTGGGAGGCATTCATCCCAAACTTATCGATGATAATGTTGGTACATATGCACTGCTGCATCCTGAGGTTCTGGCTCGTGATCCCTATTCGTTCGTGCCGCCGACGCAGGTATTTACCCAGGTATGTGCTGAGCATACCAAAGATCAGGCAAATTGGATTGCCCGGCAGTGCTTTGAGCAAAGCGTAACATCGGCAGTATTGATTGCCGCGCCGTTTCACCTGACACGAGCGTACTTAACCACTCTTAGCTCACTGCACAATGTCGGCTGTACCGATGATGATCTTCTGCTCATTCCTCACGCCGCTTCGGCGCCTATGACTAAAGTCTTTCCTGACTTTGGACTCAGCCAGTGGATTCTTCTCGCCGGAGAGCTGCGGCGCATCCGAGCGTATCAGGAAAAGGGTGACATTATCCCTGATAAGACTATCAAGGAGTACCTTACCTGGCTCGAGCAGCAACTTGGTTTCGCAATCTAATTGTAACCATACGACTCCCCCGCCATTTTCAATTATTTGAGAGTGGCGGGATTTTATTTTTTATTAGTTATAAAAAAACCGTTGCCATATGGATATATACAACAACGGTTTGTCCTGTAGCGCATGATGCGCTCAACGCCTAAATTTCTCAGCCACCGATGGAATAACATCACTTACCTTCACGATTTTACCAGGTTTGATATTGAGCTCGACGTCTTTGTTGTCCCAGTTTCCATCTGAGACAATGTTACGCGCACAAAGTACGATGGTCTTGAGTGCGCTTATTATCTCAGTGCGATCTTGCTGATTGCCAAAATCAACATTGAGCAATAATGATCCAGCGGCGTCGCGAATCGAACCGTGATACCGATGATCAGGCATGGGACCCCAGGCGTAAAAATAGGTGGACTGTTGGGCGACCTGGACAACCTGGGACGGTGGCAAGCTGAGTTTAATGTGCATGTGCAACCTCCATGTGTCTAAAGAGCCTAACGAAATGCGGAAGTGGGTACATCTTCATGCTACGACTCGCCCACCTCATTGTCAATTGAAATAAAGAAGGCCAGCGTGATGCCGGCCTCCTGAGGTAGTATCAGACGTGATGTCTGCGTACCGTTATTGAGATTGCGCTGAATATTATCCCAGCGCGGGATGATGAATGTGGCTGCGGCAGCCAGGATCAAGGCAAGACCAGCCCACATGCAAATCTGCTGGAAATTTCGAACACGGTTATACTTGTGTTCAGCCATTTCCGGAGTTTCTTTGCTGTACGCAAATCGATGCATGCCGCTTTTGGGTTCCTTGAATCCTTGTGCTATCAAGGCACAAAAAAACATGAATCCCGCTGCACATAAAACGTATAACGCGGCGTCCATAAATCACCTGCCTCCTTTAAACGGGTTTTTGCTCCAATTCAAGGAGCTTGTTTGTATTTTTATTTGCTTTTGACGACGTCTATTGAGCAATTCGTCAGTAATGCAGCTAAAGCTCCAACAGCTGCTAACATGGGCAATATAATCGTCCCGACTGAAGCAAAGCTTACCGGTATTTCCAATATTTGATTCCCTTTGTCGTCTTTGATGATCAGCTTGCGAACGTTTGCTTCGTGCACCAGCTTCTTCACTGTTTCTACGAGTTGTTCGCCCGTTACCTTAATTTCTTCTTTAAAAGTTTTTTCGTCAGTCATATTGGTAATTAATAATGATTCTTTTTTTGTGTTTTGCTGCGCCTTCGTTAGTTTCAGTATAGCAAATTTAATGTTTTGTTACTTGATAATATATTTATAAATATTAATAAAACGCCCTTTTTTGCTAAATAATTAAGCTATTTTATTTTGGCTAATATTAGCCTTCAATTAGCTCTTTTAAGCTGGTAAGTATATTTTATGCCCATAAACATTGGCTCAAATGCGTTTTCGTGCTATACTACCCATTGATAAGTTCATTGGCAATTTTACCATTAACGGTACAAATACCATGGCAAAGATGACCAAATCTCAGCTCATGGCACATCTCTCAGAGAAGTCCGGCCTCTCCAAAAAAGAGGTTACCAGTATGATGGACCTTCTCGTCGAGACTGCTTATGGCGAGGTCAAGTCCTCTGGTGAATTCACCGTTCCCGGCTTAGGGAAATTGGTGAAGAAACACCGCGCAGCACGGTCTGGCCGCAATCCGGCGACTGGTGCAACGATCCAAATTCCGGCCAAAACGGTCGTGAAGTTCCGCGTTGCGAAAGCTGCAAAGGAAGCTATTCTCTAAGATCCAATAGAGAACAACAAAAAAGACTTGCATGATTGCGAGTCTTTTTTGTATTGCGATTATTTTTCCTTTATCGCTTTTGAGTATTCGGTATGCCAGGTGCAGAAAGGACAATCAGGAGCAGGTTTTGGCATTTTGCCATTCAATACTGATATGGCCTTCTTAAAAGCTTCAAATGAGTGCTGCGGGTCAGTCTTGAGAGTTTTCAAAGTAATTTCCATGGGGAACCGATTGTGTAGGTCATCCGATTGTGCTGGATAAAAATACAATAAATGGCCAATGCCACTCGAGGGTCGATTGTTTTTTTCTAACAGAAAAGCGTACGTATCAAGCTGCATTTGATATGCCGGAATCATTGGCCGTTCATTTGGATCAGAACTAGATGTTTTGTGATCTACAGGCGTGTAGGTACCCTTCTTGGTGACTAAACACTCATCGAGCTTACCCATTAAGCCATAATCCTCATCGTGATGGTAGAAATATACTTCCTGGAATGGATGCTGGAGTGTGCCATCGACTTTGCCTTCGAGAAGTGGCGGCAATTCGCCAATTGGTCGGTAGAGGTCAAAATATTTTTTTATAATCACGTCAAACCGGTTTGCCAATCGGGAGACAATCCCCTCTGGTTGGCGCAATTTTTTCTTATACTGAAGCCAAAAACATCGAGGGCATCGGTTAACGGTTTCTAAGCCAGTTGGTGAAAGCCAGATTTTCTTTTTTTGGGAATACGCCATAATAGATTCTATTTAAAATAAACGCGGTCGCCAATGCGCAGGTCAATATATTCACGAGGGTTTTTTTCTGCAATTACTCCTTCACTGACGATACGCCGCAGTTTTTCCAGCTGACTCTCAACAGCGCTGCTCGTATCAAAATAAATTGCGTATGGTTGATCAATAATATGTACCTTCAGTTGGGTAGACAATTTATTCGCCAGTGAGTAATTAAAAATTGGCAGGCTTGGGATTTCTTTTATCGCGGCGTGAACCGTGGAAATAAAACTTATTTTTTCTGAATCAAAAATTTCTTGTCCAATTGAAACGCCTTCCATTGAGTCATCTATAATCTGTGCCATGCCACTCCCCTCTTGCGTGATATCAGCAATAGCTCGAATAATAATACCTTGATTATTAACAAAATAGTAGGCGTTTTGGGAATACCAAATAAGCGAGGGGGGCGTTTCGGTAACCGTAATAGATATTGTTTTCTTAAAAAGTTGTACGTCAATAGTCGCTACGCTAAAAGCAAAGGCGTCTTTAATATGCTGCCCCTCGCGTGTTTCATCAAAAGCAAATAAATTTGATTGCGGTATGAGACCCCAGCGATGTTTTTTTAAATCTTTTGTAATAGTTGAAAAAACAGCGCGTGCTTGATCGTTATTGGTACCGGTTATTTGGACCGTCGCCACTGCCAACCAAGGGCTCAGCAGCAAGAAATAAATGATTGCAAGCAACAGGCAGATGCCTGCCCAAGCCACCAGGCCAAAATGCTCAATCACAAAAGATTTCCAATTTCGCTGGACATTAATCGGGTTCTGGTGATAGCCAGATGATTCCCCTCCACGGTAACGGTATGATACAGGGATTGGCATAGGTTAATGGTACCAATTGCTCTTTGGCTGGTATGAGGTAAGCAAGTTCTTCTTTTGCTTAAATCGTTCAAGAGCGAGCGCTATAAGTTTTTCTAGCAGTTTAGAATAGGACAGCCCCGACGCCTGCCACAGCTTCGGATACATAGAGATCGAGGTAAATCCCGGAATAGTATTAATTTCATTCAAAAATACCCGGCCATCTTTTTTTGATACGAGGAAATCCACCCGGGCTAAACCAGCGCAATTGCAGGCGGTAAAAGCCTGGACTGCCCACCGCTGAATGGCGGTTATAATGTTTTTGGGCAGGCGGGCGGGAATCTGGTCAAAGGACTTGCCGTCTACATACTTCGCATCATAATCATAGAACTCATTTGAAGAAATTATTTCTCCGGGCAGTGATGCTTGGGGCTGGTCATTACCCAGCACCGCCACTTCAATTTCCCGCGGTTGAACAACCGCTTTTTCTATAATAATTTTGCGATCGTAGCGGCCGGCGTAGCGAATGGCAGCAATCAGGTCTCGCTGTGTTTTCACCTTTGATATGCCGACGGACGAACCCAGATTGGCCGGTTTCACAAACACCGGATAACCTAATTGCTGAACCGCGCGTAACACAGTAGCGCGTCGCTTCGATAGGTCGTCGAGTTTGACAGAGGTGTAGGGCACTACCGGAATGTCCAACTGTTGACATACCTGCTTTTGTACGACTTTATCCATGGCCACGGCAGAACCAAGCACGCCAGACCCGACGTACGGAATGTTAGCAAGCTCCAACAAGCCCTGGATCGTGCCATCTTCGCCGTATGGTCCGTGCAGCACTGGAAATACAACATCGAGCGTAGATAATTGGTGCTCAATTTTTTTCTTGGTCCTTACCGTTACCAATCCACGAGCATTCGCGTCCGGTGTAATAATCGACTCTGAAGGTGTCGAAAGCTGCGTGTTACCTTTAAGCCGTCGCAGTGGATTTGCCTCGGTGACCCAGGCGCCGGATTTAGTTATACCAATCGGAACAACCTCAAATTTTTTCGGATTTAAATGCTGCATCACGGACGTGGCTGAAACAAGCGAAACTTCATGCTCGCTTGAGCGTCCGCCAAAAATGATGCCTATTCTAATCCGTTTAGCCATACGTATTACGTTTCCTTTTCGGTTGGCTCGTCTGGTTTATGCTCCCAGAGGCCGGATCCATCTACATATTCGGGATGCCCTGAATCACTACCAGCCATGCACGAGGTGCATTCGCCAAAAGTTTCACCGGCTCGGTAGTGGTGGGAAAATCCGCAAGGAGAGCAAACGTAATTCCCTTCGAGCGGGACAATTTCTCCTTTATCAAATACTTTGGTTTCTTGCATAGGTAGTTTATGCCACGATTATACGTGGAATTAATGGGTTTATTCGAGTGACAATTTCATAGTTGATAGTTCCTGCGTGATGCGCTAAGTCGTCTGCAGATATCCGTACGGCTCCAGTATAGCCAATGAGCGTGGCTCTGTCACTTGCCGCGACGCTCGACACTCCGGTGACATCCACCATCATGAGATTCATGCAAATCCGGCCACGGACCGGGCATTTCTTGCCTTTTATAATTACCGAAGCGACATTAGACAGCTTTCGATCATAGCCATCCCAATAGCCAACCGGCAGTATAGCTAATTTCATAGCGTGTGCTGAGCGGTATGTTTGGCCATATCCAATGCGACTTCCCGCCGGAATTTCTTTTACTTGGATGACACGCGTGTGCCAGGATAAGGCAGGCAGCAAGCGGACTGAGGTATGTTTCGATTCAATTGAATTCAGCCCATACAATGCGATACCGGCACGAACGAGGTCAAGATGAGTCCTCGGGTTAAGCATGAGGGCGGCTGAACAGGCCGCATGTTTAATTGGTATGCGTATTCCGGCAGTTTCAATGGATGTTATGACATTTGCAAATAGCGCGTGCTGTCGTTTGGTAACTTTTTGATCGGGGTTTTCTGCATCAGCAAAATGGGTAAAAATCCCCTCCACCACTAGGTGATCAAGTGCTCTTAATTTGAGCGCGAGTCGAACCGCGTCAGCAGGTAGCACGCCAAGGCGAGATGTGCCGGTGTCTATTTTCAAATGGACATAGGCCTTCACTTGTAGCTGTTTTGCTACTGCATTAATTGATCGGGCAGCAGATAGCCCGTATACCGGTAGCCGGATTTTTTTTCGAATGACATCAGAGAGTAAGGCGGGGTCGAAAAAACTCAAGATAAGAATTTTAGCGTGGCGGTTTAATTGCCGCAATCGAAGCGCTTCATCTGCATTTACCACGCCAATCCAGGCTGTCCGCGCTGCAGTTAGGATTTTCGTGAGCTGCTCAAATCCATGTCCGTATGCGTTGCTTTTAATAATCGGCATGAATTGGGTGCCGGGCGAAAGCAAACGTCGCAGCGTGCGGATGTTATGCAATATCGCGCTGCGTGAAATTTCCACCCAGGTGATTGGCAGGTGTTGAGACATGATTACGACGTAATTGAAGTTAAACCAAAGGTAAATGGATGCAGTACTTTTGGTATGGCGATTGATCCGTCGGCCCGCTGATGCTGTTCAAGGATGGCAATCAAGGTACGCGGGGTCATCGCGGTTGCATTGAGGATATGCACAAACTGAGTTTTGCCTTCCTTGGTTTTATAGCGGATATTATTCAAACGTGCTTGATAATCGGTACAATTGGACGCAGAATGGGTTTCACGGTATTTCTTCTCGGACGGTATCCAACATTCGAGATCGGTGACGCGCGATGACGGACGTGGCAAATCCCCGGTGCATACGGCGAGTAAATGATACGATAACTCCAGTTGAGATATGATTGACTCCTGTAGGGCGACGAGCTCATCGAAGACTTTAACTGCGTTGTGTGGAGTCGTCAGCACGACCAATTCTTGCTTATCGAATTGATGGACTCGTAAGATTCCTTTAGTGTCTTTACCGTAGCTTCCCGCTTCTCGTCGGAAGCAGCTGGAGTATGTGGTATATTTTCGCGGCAAATCAGTTTCCTGAAGTATTTCGTCGCGGTGATATGGCAAGAGCGCGTGCTCGCCTGTTCCTACCAAATACAGCCCATCCTGTTCCAATAGATAAGCCTCACCCCCCTCAACATACGAATCGTAGCCACTATCAACCATAACTTCTTTTTTAACCAACACCGGTGAATAAAAAGGCGTAAAGCCAGCCTTTAAGATTTCTTGTAGCGTAAATTGCACTAAGGCATTCCACAGGATTGCCCCACGCCCCGTCAAAAACCCAAAGCGTGAGCCGCTAATTTTTGCCGCTCGTTCAGTATCAATCAATCCATGTCGCTCTGCCAATGTGACGTAGTCAAGGGGTGTGAAGGAAAACTTTGTTTGCTCACCAACAACTCTTATTTCTTTATTATCTTTATCCGTGGCTCCATTTGGTGTTTCTGCTGCAGGTAGATTTGGTATTTTTCGCAAACTGTCTTGCAGTGTTACTTCACAAGTCCGCAAGTCCGCTGTCAGTGACTCTTCTTGGCTTTTAAGTTTTGCAAATTTGGCAATCGCTTTTTTCTTTTCTGCGTCAGCAAGTTTCAAAATCTCTTTGGAAAAAGAGTTTTTTTGTGCATTAATCACTTCGAGTTCTTGGGAAAGTTTCTTTCGTTTTTCATCAACACTGAGAATACTGGTAATTTCATCGGCAAAACGTTTGCTTCGTCGTTGTAATGCTTTTTTTACCTCTTCTGTATTCGAACGAATGTATTTAATGTCGAGCATATATAATTATTGTTGAGGTTCGTCTCCCGGTGCTTGATTATCACCATCGTGTCGATGTTCAAATCGAAATTCGATCCGGCCGAGAACCACTAATACAATTAATGCAGCAGCGGTAGCGATAAAGGCGATCGTGTACATACCCAGACCAACAGCCATGCCAAGAGCTGCCACTACCCAGATACCGGCGGCGGTCGTTAAACCATGAATTGATCCCCTGCCTTGGATAATAGCGCCAGCGCCGAGGAAGCCGATACCGGTGACTACCTGGGCAGCAATGCGGGTAATGTCCACGACGCCATTGGGATCATACTGGTTGATCGCACTTAATGAAATCAGCATCAGAACTGTAGCGCCAAGCGAAACCATTATATTAGTCCGCAACCCAGCCGGTTTATGATAAAATTTTCGTTCTAAACCAATAATGCCGGACAAAAGTAAAGAGAGTCCGATACGGATAATAATATCCAATGTGGTTAATTCGCCTATTGTTTCTGGGGTTGGTGTCATATAGTTGTTACAGTCCTAATGTTTGATGAATATTTTGAAGTGCGGTAAGCACGATGGTTACATGTTCGTCTAGTGGCAAATTCAGTTCAGCTGCGCCTTGGCGTATTTCATCGCGATTTACCTGTCGGGCGAATGCGGGTTGATTAATCTTTTTAATCACTGACTCCACGGTGACTTCGGATAATTTTTTATTGGGGCGGACAAGCGCTACCGCGACAATCAATCCACATAATTCGTCAACTGCGAATATTGCCTTTTTTGCTTGCGTGTCCCGTGGTTTGCCGGTGTGAGCCGCGTGCGCTAGGATTGTTTCGATAAAATCATCCGCATACCCCTTTGTACGAAGTATTTCACTACCGCGATATGGATGGTCTTTTAAGTCGGGGTAGCGTTCGTAATCGAAGTCATGCAAAAGGCCAACCATCCCCCACCAATCAACGTCTTCTTCAAATTTCGTCGCATATGCACGCATAGCGGCTTCAACCGCAAACATATGCTTTTGCAGGTTAGGATTTTGAACGTACTCGTTAAGTAGTAAAAGTGCGTCTGCTCTAGTCGGCGTCATGATCAGTCACAGGCTTAAGCGTGGGAAATAAAATAACTTCCTTTAAATTTTGAGAATCAGTCAATAGTGCCACTAAGCGATCGATGCCAATTCCAATACCGGCGGTTGGGGGCATTCCATGAGACAGAGCTTCAATAAAGTCCTCGTCTATCCGCTGGGCTTCATCATCTCCTGCCGCGCGCATCTCTTCTTGGTTTGCAAATCGCGCACGTTGATCAATTGGATCATTTAATTCAGTAAAAGCATTGCATAATTCCGTGCGCCCAGCTAGCAGCTGAAATCGCTCAACGTAGCGTTCATTCCCAGAGCATTTTTTTGCCAATGGTGATAATTCAATCGGGTACTCGATAATAAATGTAGGATCGATTGTATTTTTTCGTACGGTTTCCTTAAATAGCTCATCCATCAGCTTGGCTCTATTCGATTTGGGATCGAATGATACTGCTCTTGCAGTCAGTGCTTTTCGCAAGTCGTCATCACTCGCTGTATCAATATCCACTTTTGCATTGTGCTTTATTGCGTCGCGAAATTTAGTAATGTGATACGGAGCGGTAAAATTAATTTCCTGATTGTGAGTTGTAATGGTCAAAGTACCGTGCAAAGCTTGCACAATTGAAGTAATTATCGTTTCGGTAAATTTCATCATCTGCGCATAATCCCAATAAGCGGCATACATTTCAATTTGGGTAAACTCAGGATTATGATCACGATCAATACCTTCATTACGAAAACATCTCGCGATTTCGTATACCTTTTCAAATCCACCGACAATCAACCGCTTGAGATACAATTCAGGAGCAATCCGTAAATAAAGATCAGCATCCAACGCATTATGATGTGTGATGAAGGGGCGCGCTGTAGCACCGCCTGGAATTGATTGTAAAACCGGCGTATCAACCTCCATAAATCCTTCTGCCTCAACGACGCTTCGAAGGGTTTTGATTAACAGTGCTCGTTTGCGGAAAATATCTTTAATTCCTTCATTTGAAATAAGATCGAGGTAACGCTTACGATAACGGATTTCTACGTCGGATAAACCATGCCATTTTTCAGGTAACGGCAGTAGCGATTTGCTGAGCATGCTGTAGTCAGTGGCAAGGATAGTTTTTTCGCCGCGTTTGGTGGTAAATGGAGTGCCCGTCAGACTAATAAAGTCGCCAATATCCACGGTGGTGCTAAATAAATCATATTGCCCGGCATTCATGGTGTCTTTTTTCAAATATCCCTGGATTGATCCGGAGTCATCTGTAATAGTGACAAAAGTAGAACCACCGTGAGCTCGAATACTTTTAATTCGGCCCGGAATGGTCAGAGGTTTACCCGTACCCAAAAATTGATCGAATGATCGAACGATGTAATCGATGCTTTGCCGGCGACTTGTCCGCGGCGGATACGGATCTATGCCCGCTTGACGGAGTTGATCAAGTTTTTTAATCCGAATAAGATATTCTTCGTCGATTCGAGACATGCTAAAAATATTAGTCAGTGAAGATAAGCATAGCAAAAAAGGCCATATTTCGCAATAAAGTAGCCATTCGGGCTTATTTATTGATTGATTAACTCACAATTGCTAATATCTCAATTTTTGTAGTGCCTTTAGGAAGGTCAATTTGAACTATATCCCCCTTTTTTTTGCCTAAAAAAGCCTGACCCAAGGGGGATTCGTTAGAAATAATACCCTGGGCTGGATCGGCTTCATTTGACCCGACTATGACATATTCTCGCTCGCCGGAATGATCTTTAATCCGTATCCGAGAGCCCACCCGGACAATGCCGTCAGAACCTTTCGATTTTTGAATAATGGTAGCGTTTCTAATAATCGTCTCAATCTCCATAATGCGCCCCTCGACAAATCCTTGTTCATTTTTTGCTTCTACGTACTCGGCATTTTCTGAAAGATCACCGAGTTCTTTGGCAGATTGTATACGCTCAGCGATTTGTGCACGTTTAACATTCTTCAATTCATGAAGTTCTTTTTTGAGCTTTTCAAGCCCTACCATAGTAATAAATGTGTCTCGATCATTCATACTCGTATCATTAGTTGCGTATATCAAATATCATCGAAATAATAATCAGCACCGGCCATTCATAAATGGCATGGGCATGTGTTTATATATACGGCATTACTTATTTGCTGAGCAATTCTACTATCTCCTCATAATCATGTCAAGACAGTGCCGGATTATTGAGGTCGGGGCACATCACGAAACCAATATTGAAGGCCCTTAAGCGCAACAGGAAGTGCGGCATCATTTCCCTCGCCACCTGCTTCGACAATGACCGCAATAGCGATTTCGGGGTTGTCAAATGGTGCATAAGCGGTAAACCAGGAGTGTGTTTTATTATCTGCTCCAAACTGCGCAGTTCCTGTTTTACCGCCAGCCGCCACTGGTAACTCTTGGAGACGTCGGGCGCTTCCACTTAATACTGCTTCACGCAGTGCATTTTGAACAGCCTTTAAGTTTTTTTCAGACGCAACATGATCCCTGATAATTTTTGGTTCAACAGGTTGAACATTGAGTCCGTCAGGGCTTGAAAATGAATCTGCCAGACGAGGCTGAAATACCGTACCGCCATTTGCAATCATGGCGATGTAATTTGCCACCTGCAAAGGGGTAACCAGCAAATCTCCCTGTCCGATACTTAAATGATACGTGTCACCAATATACCAGCGCTCGCCTTTGGTTTCTTCTTTCCATTCTTTCGTCGGCAAAAACCCGTCTGATTCACCAGGCACATCAATACCCAGCAACGTATTTAAACCAAATTTTTCCAAATACGATCTGATTTTATCAACTCCCAGACCGGTGTGTGTTTCGTCCCCGCCGCCTACAAGATAAAAATACGTATTAACTGATTCGGCGATGGCTTTTGCTAGATTAGTTTGTCCATGACCACCCGCTTTCCAATCAGGAAAAAACCACTCTCCAATTCGAATTCCACCGGTACTGGAAACGGTTGTCTGTGGCGTTATTATTCCTTCCTCAAGTCCGGCTAGCGCTATTAAGGGCTTGATAGTCGATCCTGACGGGTATTCCCCTGAAACAGGCCGATTAAAAAGGGGGCGCTTATCATTGGCAATAAGCTCAGCGTATCGATCGGCGGAAATACCCTTGTTGAATTCATTATTATCATATGTTGGCACCGAAACAAGCGCTCTGATGCCACCGGTTTTTGGATCAATAGCGACTGCTGCACCCCCTGTAACGTTTTTGTGACTGGACATGTATTCTGAAAGTGCTTCGCCTAGTGTTTTTTGCAATTCTGCATCGATGGTCAATATAATATTTTTTCCTGGCGAGGGTAACTGTTCACTGAGAACTTTTATCTCTTTTCCTAATGAATCAACCTCTACTTCCTTTTTTCCGTAAGTTCCGCGAAGAGTTGATTCATAAAATTGTTCAATTCCCGAAGCACCAATAACATCATCGTATAAATATTCAGGATGTTCGGTTAACTGAGTTTCTGAAATTTTGCTTAAATAACCAAGGTTGTGTGAAAAATATTCTCCGCCGGTATATTCTCGAAAAGTGTCTGCTTGAATCGTTATGCCGGGTAATGAAGCACTTTCAATTTGTAGTAACAGTGCAGTGTCATACGGTATGTGTTCAACGATAACCCGAGGCTCAAATAAGTACGGTTCAAGTGCATTTATTTTGTCAGATAGTTCTGATTCGTCTATACCAATTTTCGTACTCAGTTTGTTGATAATCGCAGCTCGCGTTGTTAAATCTTCGGGAAAATCAGCGGTTGTCACAGATAGTGTAAAATTAGCCACATTACGCGCAAGTATCGTCCCATGGCGATCATATAGAATACCTCGAGGCGCTTTAACTTCATGAATTCGAATGCGATTATCTTCAGCGGCCGCCCGAAAATCACCACCTGAAATAATTTGCAAATACGCGGTTCTAAACAGCAATATTCCAAAAAATATAAGGATACCGATAAATACCCAACGCAACCGACGTACATCAAAATTGGACGTAAGATATGTATCAGAGTCCCTCGTTGGTATATACGAATTTTCTACCCAAGCCACACGGTACTGTCTCCGGCTGATATGACGATTCTGCTCATCGCCTATTGAAAAAATGTCGTTGTGTTTCATTACGTTACACGCGAGGATTTAAACGAAAACGATGAACTACATGTCGGCCTACTAGAAGCGACAACGCGTGAATACAAACAATTAACGCTACATGCACGCTGAGCTGAACGCACAGAGAAATTATATAATCACTATTAATACTTGATCTGAACTCGCGCCAATTGACTAAATAAAAAAACTCGGTTAAACCCCAAATAAACAAATGGTACATAATGGTGCTGACAATCATCATTAAAATGATCGCGTACATTGATTTGCGAGCAAACAAACTTCGAAAAGCGTAAAACATTACCACAAGCGGCACCACCATAGCGAGCGTATACGTTCCAGCCGTTGAACTTGAATACATATCAAATATAAGCCCAGCACCAGCGGCAAAAATAAAGCCACGTTCGTAGTGGGATTGAATAATCAAGTATACTGAAATCAGCAATGGCAGATTGATATAGTTTCTACTAAAGTCAAAATTCCCGAAAAAGCTTATTGAAAAAACTGCGGTTAATATTATGGCTACCGCAAAGAAGCTATTCTTGAGCATAGGCTGGTGTGATGATACTTACAACACGAACAGTCTGATAATCAATCAAGGGTTCAATGGTCGCCTCTTGAAATAATTGCCCGTCTTGCTTACGTACTTCGGAAATTTTACCAATAAGTAGATCGGAAGGTATTGATTCTTCAAGACCGGAAGTAATGACTAAATCTCCAATCGAAATTGTGTCACTTTGGGGAATTAACTGCATAATTAACGAAAGGCCAAACTGTCCCTTCAAAATTCCCGGACTTCGTGCATCATTGCTAACAATAACGCTGAGTTCACTTTGATTATCATTGAGTAATAAAACTTTTGAAATAGATCGATTAGTGTCAATTACTCTACCATACAAAATCCCACTCCCGGTTATTACGGGGTTGCCAATTTTGATGCCATCAGCATCACCCTTATTTATAATAACAGTTCTGAGGTATTCATCCGATGCACGGCCGATAATCTTCCCGTTGACCGTTTGTATATCGTTCGAATTAATAAATTCTAGCTGTTCTCGTATATCATCGGCGTCATCAATTGTGTTCTGTAGCTTTAAATTCTTATTTGTAAGAGCCGCAATTTCTTCGCGTAGCTGTTCATTGTCCTTTTGTAGATTCTCTAAATTAGTAAAATACGTAGAAATATTTTGTATTTTTAAAGAAGAGGTAACTAAAAATTCTTGAATCGGTCTCAATGCGGTCGAAACAATATTTTCCACGGGACGCAGTACTCCAAGCCGCTGCGTGGTAATTAGCAAGCCGATGCTGATAACCGCCACGGTAATGATACCGAGGCGTGATTTAAGTAAAAACTTCATATTTAGCTGGTCAAAACGCTATTTGAACTGTCGTTCGACAGGACGTCTTTCAAATTTTCCAAATCATCTAGTACAATGCCAGCGCCACGCGCAACAGCAGTTAATGGATCATCGGTAATGTGAACGGGAATCTTCGTTTCTTGATGAATCAGCGCATCTAGACCACGCAATAAAGCGCCACCGCCAGATAGAACTATCCCCCGTTCAAAAATATCAGCCACCAGCTCTGGAGGGGTAATTTCAATCGTTGTTTTAATTCCTTCGAGAATCTGGCGCAAGGATCTATTTATTGCCTCACGGACATGATTGCTATTGATAACAACCTCTTTTGGTAAGCCAGTGATTAGATCACGTCCGCGCATGGTGGTTTCTTGTGGCTCATCTGAGGGAAGCGCTGATCCAATCAAAATTTTGATACTTTCGGCAGTACGTTCGCCAAGCAATAAATTAAAATGATCTCTCGCATATTGAATTATATTTTGATCAAGCTCGTCTCCTGCGGTACGTAAGGATTTCCAAGTAACTACGCCACCCAACGAAATCACGGCTATTTCAGTCGTTCCGCCGCCAATATCGACAACCATGTTCCCCGATGCGTCCTGTATGGGAAGGCGTGATCCGATTGCGGCAGCCATGGGTTCCTCGATTAAGAATGCTTCACGGGCGCCTGCATTGAGACAAGCGTCCTCTACAGCTTTTCGCTCAACTTCAGTCACACCAAGCGGAATGCCAATTACAATGCGCGGTCGCGGCAATACTGAGAAACTTTCACGATGCACCTTGTCAATAAAGTACTTAAGCATTTTTTCCGTTACTTCAAAATCAGATATGACGCCATCGACAAGCGGTCGTGACGCAACAATGTGTGCCGGAGTTTTTCCGATCATTTTTTGCGCCTCAATTCCAACGGCTAAAATCTGATCGTTGCGTGTATTAATTGCAACAACCGAGGGCTCATTGATAACGATCCCGCGGTCTCGTACATAGACCAGGGTATTTGCCGTACCCAGGTCAATGCCCATATCCTTTGAAAAGCGTCCTAAAAAGCCATCTATAATACTCATACGTAATGTCGTTCAATCTCTTTAATTGCTGATGATACACTCATTAAACTTCCCTGGCGAGTTCCGCGGTGACTTAATTCGACCTGTTGAGCGGTCTTTTTTGAAATGACTAATCGAATAGGGATGCCTATTAAATCAGCATCGCCAAATTTAACACCAGCACTTTCATCGCGGTCATCATAAAGTACCTCGATATGTTGATCGAGTAGTTGGTTGTATACCGTGTCAGCCGTGGCTCCCGATTCCTGATTTAAATTAACTAAATGTACTTGAAATGGTGCCAGCTGTCGTGGCCAATAAATTCCCTTATCATCATGTCTCACTTCCACCACAGCGCCCATCAGTCGCCCCAAGCCAATTCCATAACATCCCATAACGACCAATTGCTTTGTACCACTTTCCGATGTGTATGATAAATCAAATTTTTCTGAAAATTTTGTCTTTAGTGGAAAAATATTACCCACTTCAATCGCAGTGTGTTTTGCAAACGTACGACCGTTACACTCCGGACAGGCCTGATATTTTGTTATTAGTTCATCGTTAATTGCCACACCGCATTTTTCACATACATGAATGGTATCTTCTCCGGCTGATGTTATCGTTTGAAATTCATGAGAAAATTCTGAAAAAGTCCCGCCTGATGCAAACGTATAATGAGTTAAATGACCGATTCCGGCTCGCATAAATATACGTTCATACGCTTGACGCATTCGATCATAGTACTTCAATAAATCCTCCTCGGTTGTATGAAATGAGTATAAATCTTTCATCATAAATTCTCGTCCACGTAAAATGCCAGATTTCGCGCGCAGTTCATTTCGAAACTTTGTTTGAATCTGGTATAAATGTCGGGGTAAGTCTTTATATGATTGAATATACTTTTTAAACAAAGGGACTATAACTTCCTCATGGCTTTGTCCTAAAACTAATTTCTTGCCATTGGCCATTTCGAGATGAAAGAGAACGTCAATGTCTGCGCGGCCAGTTTGCTGATAGTTTTCCAAAGGATGCAGGGCTGGCATAAATAGTTCTTGCCCACCAGCCAAATCCATTTCTTCCCGAATTATCTTTTCAATTTTTCTTAAAACCCTAAAACCAAGCGGTAAGTACGAATAAACACCGGCAAATAACTTAGAAATATAGCCGGCTTGTTCTAGGAGTTGGGCATTACGCGAAACTTCGTCTTTAGGCGCCGTTCGCGCTGTTTTTGGAAATAAAATAGATTGACGCATAGAACTAAAAAATATTTCCGATTTTTTCGAAAATTGAAGTAAATCGATTTAAGTCTTTAAACGTAACAAAAACAACCAAAAGCATCAAAAGCATAAAACCAAGATTGTGAATTAGGGTTTCAGTTCGATGTTGAATTACTTTTCCACGAATTTTTTCAATAATGACAAAAAGGAGTCGACCACCATCCAGCGCGGGAAATGGAATCGCGTTTATGATTGCCAAGTTTATAGATAATATAGCGGCAAACTGGAGTACGTAAATAAATCCAAGCTGTGCTACCTGTCCGGTCAGTGCCGCAACTCCAATTGGCCCAGCCACATCAACCCCGGCGCTTTGACCAGTAAACAAACCAGCAATAATTATCCCAAAGGTGGCTATAATTTGCCAGAGCAGAGAAATAGTTGTTTGCAGGCCAATCCAGGGTGCTATATACCAGGGATATGTGATAAAAGCGGTCTCGGCAAGTGCCGTTCCAATTGCGCCTTTTCCCTCTTCGTAGAGCGCTTCTGGCGTGACTGGGTGAGTGGTAACTTCATCGCCGCGCCTCACGGTGATAGTCATCTCTTTCCCAAGCCGGGGCTGCGTGTATTCCTGAAATGCGCTGACCGATGCAACTTCTTGGTCATCAATCGAAAGCACAGTATCCCCTGCTTGTAATCCTGCCTGGGCCGCAGGCGTGTCATCATTTACTTGCACGATCTGTAACTGATCATTACTGACACGAGCATATGATGGAAGCGACTCGTCAACAACACCCGGCAAGCCGATGCCTGCACCAATGCTTATTAAAACAAATGCAAATATTACGTTCATACTTACGCCAGCCATCAAAACAACTGCGCGTCGCCATGGTTTGTGAAACGAAAAGCTGTCAGCTTCATTTTTTTTATCCCCTTGCTCACCTTTAATACGGACAAATCCGCCAAGCGGAAACCAGTTTATCGAATATATTGTTGATCTTGGTTGATCGGATTCGGGAGTTTTTCGAAAAACTATTTTCCATGTTCCTACAGCGTTTTTATACAAACCAAAGGCTCGGGGTGGAAATCCAAAACCAAATTCATCTACAGCCATACCCATGCGACGAGCGGCCATAAAATGCCCCAATTCGTGCACAAATACAAGTAGCCCTAAAATGACAACGAAAAGTATGATCGTCAGCAGCATATTAAAGTGTCATGATTTCACGCTCTTTTTCTTCGCTCATCGATTTTATCTCTGCATTATGCTCATCGATGACTTTCTGGAGCTCTTTTTGCTGCTTAAATAAGTCGTCTTCCGTTATAGAACCGTTCGCTTTTGCATCCTTTAATTCTTTCCAAATTGCTTCTCGTACAGTTCGGACAGAAATGTGGGCCATTTCAGCTTTCTCATGCACAATCTTCGCCAGCTCTTTTCGCCGGTCTTCAGTCAGCGGTGGAATCGGGATGCGAATTTGATGACCTTCGTTTACCGGATTAAAACCTAAATCAGAAGCGCGCAAAGTTTTTTCTATATCTTTGAGAGCGTTTTGATCCCACGGCTGCACAACAAGTGAGTGTGAGTCAGGAACGGTAATTGAGGCTATCTGGATAAGGGGGGTTTTCGTACCGTAATAATCGACAAGAAGTTGCTCAATAACCGCTGGGTTGGCTCGACCAGTACGAATATTGCTCAACTCGTGCTTAAAGTGAGCCACCGCTTCGTCAAACTGATAATGTTGCTTTTCAATTATTGGAGATGTCATACATATTTGTTATTTTTTAGGGGGTTCTTGGGTACCAACGTAAATTGAATCGACAATTTCTGGATCATTAATCAAATAGTTTATTGAGCGGCTTGTGCCAACTGTTTTAATCGTTTTCCATGTTAGTCCGCCATCGTCAGTTTTGTGCAAAACGTTTTTAACGGCAAACACAATTCTATTTAGGTCATTGGGATGGTCAATGACAGCGACAATCGGCACTTTCTTAAAATCAAATAGAGTGGGTATTTCATTCCAAGTCGACCCGCCATCAGTAGAACGTAAAACACCATATGCCGTACCTAAAATAATATGTTCATTGCGTTGGTCAAAATTGAACCACAGTATCTTAAGTGCACCGGGAAAATTTTTCAAAGGATCAGTAATGATGTTCCATGTTTGCGCACCGTCAGTAGATTTGTAAATTCCTGACGAAGTTAAAGCGTATAATGTGTTTCCGCTTCGTTCACTGACGCGTAATTGAGTAATAGCTGGCATTGTCCAATCAAGCAATTTCCAGGTATTTCCGTAGTCAGTGCTTTTTAATATTCCACCATTGCTTGCAGCATACACTATCGGCGAATTAGTAGGACTAACCTGAACTGAAACTAATTTTTGATCTGGTCGAGTTTCGGTATATATTTCACTCCAACGCACTCCTTCATCAACACTTTTCAAAATCTTCGTGCCTTGTGTCGCGTATAATACCGCGTTATTCCGATAATCTATTGATAAATCGACATAGCTACCTGTACTCAGACCGGTCGGCGTCCACTGTTCACCACGATTACTACTAACATATATGCCGTTAGCTGACGATAGCAAATAGACCCGACTACGAGTTAACGGATCAAAAATCATTTTTTTTGTTCCGACTGAGGCAATTGTACGTATGCCATTTTTCTCTTTATTTACAAATACCTTTTGCTTCCAATTCTCACCAAAATCGGTAGAAGCATAAAATCCGCCATCAGTTTGTGAAGTTTGTTTTTTGGTAATTGAACAGCCGGTTGCACCGATTGTTAATGCAGCAAGCAAAAGAAGAAGTATTGATCGGTAAATAAATCGCATAGCTATATGCTTAATACGCAATTTTCTAAAAGGACTTTACTTTGAAGTGGCATGTCGGACATATCAAATGCACGTGTCAGCGTTCGAGCTAGGTTGAGTATTCGTCCTCGTGAAATACGCGCGGATAACGATTCGAGTGTGGCTTCGGCATATATATTAATACGAGCGCGCTGATGATGTTGTATAAGCAAAATATCGCGTATAATGCCGAGCCATTGCTCAATAATCAAGCGAGTCACTGCAGTACTGCTCTTGGCTGGTAACAAAGTCTGGACAGTCTGTAATCGCGCGTGTATTGGTTCCCCCATCAATGCGCACAATGCTCTTCCTCGTTCTTCCCATTCAGATAGACTAGACGGTTCGCTACTGTACTGAAAAGCAATGCCTGGCCGCCCTTGTGCCGCAGCTGCAATAATTCGTGCGGTTCCGGCTGATACGTTGATCGTGCGAAGCCAGTGCGCTATTTCGTCAGTCGCTACAGGAAGAAATTGAATCGCCAAACACCGTGAGCGAATAGTTTGGGGAATTCGTTCGGTTGAGTTGGTAATAAGAAAAAAACTGCAATTCGTGCGAGGTTCTTCTAGAACTTTCAATAATGCATTAGCAGACTCTTCTGTAAGTAAAGCTGCATCATCAATCAGTACCCAATATTTTCCGGAAAGGGGCCGTCGTGAAATGTCGGCTTGCAGCTCACGAATTTGATCTACACCAATTGTGGATTTTTCTTCGGCTGGGGTCAAGCTAAGAAAATCAAGTGACGATTGCTTCGGTATAGAATGCAAAATTTGATATAAACCAAATCGTTTTCCTACGTGCTCGGGGCCAGTCAATAAAATAGCATGTGGCTGGTCATGCGGTTGCGCAATGATTCTTGATACGTACAAAAACTGACTTTGGTTACCACAAATCCCACTCAATTCAACGGGTGATTTTATCATAACATTTTCTATATAGGTGTATAAAAAAGTAACATAAAACAACCATTTTGGCAAGTCGAGAATGATGCCAATGTTATACCAATTCTTTAATGACTTTTAGGACTCCTGTGCCAGCGGTCCCCCAGCTAAATCGCTCGATTCGACGCGTTGCTTTCTTGGTAAGCTCGCTACGCAATGATTCATCAAAAGCGATTCGTTCCATTGCTTGTGCAATTAATTCAGCGTTTTGGGGGTCAACCGTAAGGGCGGCATCACCTACCACCTCAGCTGTAGCTCCGTGGCTCGAGGTCAGCACCGGCACTCCAGATGCCATAGCTTCCAGATTAGGAATTCCAAAACCTTCATACGCAGTCACAAAAATAAAAGCGTGTGCACTATTCATCAGTGTGGGCATTTCCTCGGTTGGCAACCACCCCAGTTGACGTATGTTACTTTTTACTGCGCTCTTCTGTATAACCTGATCTATTGATTCAAACCCATATCCGGGAGTTCCCGCTAAAACGAAGTCGAAATCACGGTGCTTCTTAGAAAATATTTCAAATCCTTTTACCATGTTGATAATATTTTTTTTCATTTCTATTCTGCCAATAAAAAGAAAAAACTTTCTATTCAGCTTATATTTGTCACAAAAAAACTTGCGGTTCTCTTCTGGTATCGGCGCATATTCTCGATTAAATCCGCAGGGTATAACCAAAATGCGAGTGGGGTCAACCGAATAATGGTGCGCAATTTCCATTTTTGAAAATTCGGAAACAGTAATAATTCGAGCTGCTTTGCGCAGAGCCACACGAGCAGACCACCGATGATACGATAATTCGTCCGATCGTATGGTATTAAAAGAAACTAGGCGCAGTGCATGATCGAGCCAGCGAGGACCAATCGTATGCTGTGAGTATAATTCAGGAAAGAATTCAAATCCAATGTCATGCAATGTGGTGATTGTTTTACGGGGGCAAATTATAGGTATCGTGTGAGCGGGAACGAACAAAACGTCCGGTGCATGCCAAAGCATTTCCCAGGCAAGCCGAAATTGCGTCCACATAAATTGCGGTGGCCAGCGAAGTATCCGAACTGAAACTTGCGACGTGAAGGCAGGCCAGTCTGATACTAGTTTATCTTTTACGTACAAAATGACGCGATCCGTCGGTTCTAGTCGTCGTATTATTTCATTGATCACATGAAACGCGTACCATTCAGTGCCCGTACGGCGCACCTGATTTGCACGCGATGCGTCAATCCCAATTACCATTATTTTGTTGCGAGAATGCTCTTCTTATACGACTCAAGATTCTCTAGAGCAACGCCAGTTCCTTTAGCAACACATAACTGCGGTTCATCAGCCACAAATGCAGGGATGCCAATAGCCTGCGCAAAAAGCTTATCTAGATTACGCAGCTGCGCAGTTCCCCCGGAAAGAACCATCCCCTTATCCATAATGTCGGCTGAAAGTTCGGGCGGGGTGTTTTGTAAAACTGACTTGATGGCTTGAATCATTCCATTTAGCTCATCTTGAATTGCCTCAGTGACATCATTGCTTTCTACGGTTACCGTCTTTGGTAATCCTTGTATTGAATCTCGACCACGTATTTCCATATACATACTTTCAGCTAACGGTAGTGCCGAACCAATGGTTATCTTAAGATCTTCTGCCGTGCGCTCGCCAATTGCCAAATTGTATTTTCGACGAATAAATTCTTGAATAGCTGCATCAAGCTTGGTCCCACCAATACGAACAGAGGAATTTGCAACAATGCCACCAAGTGAAATAACGGCTACTTCAGATGTTCCGCCGCCCATATCGACTATCATGTGGCCTGAAGCTGATCCAATAGGTATATTAGCGCCAATCGCTGCAGCAACTGGTTCTTTAATAATGTAGGCGGCTTTTGCCCCGGCTTGAAGAGTAGCTTCGATGACCGCTCGACGTTCAGTAGAAGTGATGCCGGCCGGTACCGCAATCATTATTTCTGGACGAAAAAAACGAACGCCGCCGAGCGCTTTATTAATAAAGTATTTAATCATAGCCTCAGTCGTACGGTAGTCAGCAATAACTCCATCCTTAAGAGGCCGCGAAGCAACAATGGTATCGGGCGTTCTTCCGATCATTTCTTTAGCTTCAAGCCCGACAGCCATGACTTTTTTGTCAGTTAGCGAAATGGCAACCACGGAAGGCTCATTGATAACAATACCTCGTCCTGGAATATGAACCAACGAACTGGTTGTGCCGAGGTCAATCGCTAATTTACGTGCAAACATTGAAATTTGGTTAATCGAAGGTTATTTCAACCAAACGATCCTGGGACAGAATGGATGAAAATGAAACTACAGTATCGGCTATTATGGTATCAATGTCAAGCCCAGCAGCTTGCTGCGGCGGCTGCTTCAAATCTATTCGTGCCGACACTGCATGATTTCCGGCTCCTGCTTGCTTCTGAATAAGAAGCTTATAAGAACCTGCGCTCATTTGATCGTAAATTCTTTTGGGTAAGTGGTATTTATAATGCAGCGTTTTTGATTCACCCGGCTCAATGCAAATAAACGCCCCAAAAGAAGTCTTTTGATACTCTTCAAGTGTTTCAACGCCACCCACGTCGTCCATCTTGCAATCAACCATGGTGCCTTCTGATTTCAGTAATGTAGACCCTTCCGGAACATAGACCCGAGTGTACGTTCGATAACGAGTTGTTTTCCAGGTTATTGTTCCCGTATTCTCATAAGTAATGTTCACATCAGCTATCAAGTTCTCACCATCGCGCTCAACTGAATAGTTAATTGTCCTTCTAACCACCGGATCAGTTTTCAAGCTTGCTAAGTTTGCATCAATAACTGACAAATAATCGTGATCAACTTGTTCAATTGCCCCACCCCAATTTTCCTTAAGAATCATACTTTGGACGTACTCGTCGTTGGCATATAACAAAATTTGTTTTTCCTTAATATTTTGCTGAAATACTTCCCATAATTCTGGCCAACGACTTTTCGGCAGCGCGAGTACATCATCAAGGATAATTTTTGATAATACGCCGATTATTTCTTTGCGCTCGGACAATTCTAGACCTTGTCGTAGAAATCCACGTTCTACTTGATCCTGAAGCTGATCGGTAAAATTTTCAGAGGTAAACGTTAATCCGTTAACGGTTATTTCTCCGGTTAGCCCGAGTAACGACTGGATAAAGGTCGGGGTTATCGCAACCGTACCATCTAAGTTTTTTTCTGGACCTCGTTCTTCGCGATAAAACCACTGAGCCAATTCACCAGTAGTTGGAAAATCTGGTGACCAACTAGCCCCTCTTAAAAAAAGCTTTGGGGCGGCATTATAGCGAGCGACCTGCCATGGGGCGTCAACGTCAAGCCATTCTTCAGCTGGCTCATCCAAGTTGTATACGTTATCGGTTACAAATGAAGTAATGTCGCCATCCCTAATTTTGAGAATGCCATAGGTTCCAATAAATCCACCAGACGGGGCCAACTCCGCATTATTTTCCAATAAAAAAAGATACGTTTTAGGTTCTGGATAGCCTGCTATTAAGGGTAAAATTTGACTCACGGATATCGCCTGATCCAAACCTGACTGCAAGAGCGGCACCTGTTCTTTAAGTGGGGCAATAACCTCACTTATTTGCCGAATTAAGCCATGGCTGGGAATTTTGTCGACATAGGAAACGGCCTGATCAATAGACACCTTTGCTTCTTCAAGTTTTGGTTTTGAATTGTATATATCGGCAAGTAATTGATGTGTCTGCTCCTCTGTTAATGTTGCTAAACTAATTTCTTCGTCTTTCGTAAGTGGGGCGACGATTGACGAGGCTATTGCAGAAACATCATGAACTGACTGGCCAGTAGCTATTCCTACAGAAAATAAATTATCGATTGCCTTAATTTGAGTTCCTAACCAAGGCGCATGCTGCAGCCAAAGAAATTTTTTAAACGTTTTTTGGGCCGATGTAAAATCATTTATTGCTGCATCAAGGAGAATCTGCGCACCACTGAAATCCTGGGCAAGTAATGAATCCTGTGCTTTTAAAAAGGAATCTTTACCAGCCTTGCTCTGAGCCAGAACCTCCTGTGCGGGGGCCATGTATGTCCACCCAAGTACAATACAAAAAAGCGACAACATAACAATCCCCCCAAAACAATACCACCATACTTTTTTTCGTGTTTTGCGGGGCGGATGATAAATTACTTTTGGATTTACAAAGTTTCTAATCTTTTTATTTTTCATAGAGGAACCAGATTTCTAACCACTTATTCAAGATTAATACTAAAAAATACTTGTTTAATGCGTAATTTTTGAGCCTTTAGTCAAACTATTATACCAAATTATTTGAATAGACTCAAGTAATGCACTAATCGTGAAATGGTAAATACTTTTTAACAATCTAGTCCGAAACACCAAAATGATACAGCGTCCCAATTTCACTTACGACATGTTTGTTATACAAACTGTAATCAAACGGCTTTATTGGATTAGAAAATTTGAGAAGCAATTCTGGATAAAAATATTCACTTTTTATGGCCAACATACCGTTAATCCGATCAAATGCGCCATAATCATCAAGATATTGAAATTGTCCATTTTTAATTTCAGAAAATAACTGAGTATTCGACAGCAAGCCAGATTCGGTAATTTGCCCATAGGTGTATGGATCGAGTTCAATTTTTGACGCAGTCGCGTGCGCTACCAAAGGGTCCTCGACCAAAATTCGCGATGAACGTCTAATAGTAGATACCTCTTGGTTAAATATGTTTAGCCGTTCTGTGGCGTAGGTTTGCACATCCCATGGCATGGCGGAATATGACCAAAGGACGAAAAAAAACTGTAGGACAAACAATAGAGGGTAGACATGCGCAGCTGGTGCCCGTTGTAATGTATCCCAGGGTACCGTCGTGCAGGCCGCTAGGACAACCGCCAGAATAAATTCGATGAGATAATTTTGTATTCCCCCATCACGCAATAGCATTAAACCAGTCAGCGCACTACACACAACATATATAGAAAGTAGATTTTTTGGTTTACTGATAATTCTTTTGACTGAGGCTATAATGAAAGGGGTTGCGGTTATAGCCGTAATTGCCACAATTCTAAATGCAGTATACAAATTTCCATAAGAAACCAACCCCGTATATACAAATACCTGTTTTGTAAACTCACCTTTTGTCCAATAATGAAGAAGGAGTATACCAAGTGTAAGGCACGACGCGTAAATTCCAGCGAAACTTAACAAGTTCTTCTTGTTGCTATTTAAACCCAAATAAATACTATATGCCAGAGGGGCAAACACAAAATTTTGCTTTGTAAAAAAAGCGAGCGCAAAAATAACTGATGGTATTACGATCCTTAAAAAGTTAATTCGCCACGGAACAACAGTTGTGGCCAACCCGAGACAAATTAAAAAAAGGCCAAACATGTCGGGTCGTGCCACACTGCTCCACTGGGATATGACAAATGCGCTCAAAAACAATAAAGCGGCAAATAGACTTGCAAATAAACTGTGCGTGTACTTTTTTACAATATACCCGACACTTACTCCGCTGCCTAGGAAAAAAATAAATGAAAGGGTTCGCAGAACAGATATATCAGACCCAAACAGTTTCATCAAGACAGCGCTTACATAATTGAAAAGTGGGGTATAAAAACCAAATATATACGGCCCGGAAACAATATTTTGGTATATTGATTCCCCTTGCAGAATACTCAGTGAATTGGTAAAAATAAACCCTTCGGCATAATCGAGCCTAAAAGGCACTTCCGCAACAATAAAAAATTTCCAAAAAACACCTACTGTCGCAAGCAGCGGGATAGTAACTAATAATACTTTTCTCAAGTAAAATTTACCGTCTAGATTGGGACTGACATTGAGCATAGTGACTGCAACGACTAGAGTAAGTAGCCGCCTTGCTGAGAACAGCAAAGTTGCTTATGTAGCAGTTTTACCATGAATCTGCTGTTTGCCCAAATACTTCCACACATATTTTAACCACGAAATAATGTGAACCCTGGTCTGTCGATTTAGCATAATTGATATCAAGCCGTGTTGTTTTGCAGATCCCCTGCCGTGGTAGTGGACAACCTCGATGAGGTGAATATACATCACGTGCCAATCTGATTCCCAAAATCTGCGACACCAGTCGACGTCCTCAAAATACATAAAAAAACGTTCGTCCATCAATCCGACGTGTTGGAGCGCTTCGTGTCGAACAATCATACCAGTCCCAATTACCCAATCCACTGCACGCGTCTCGTTATGATCCCAGTCAAGCATCAAATAGCGACTAATGGCCTTTTTTGCAAAGCTAAATGAACCAAGGAACGTTCGTCGATACAGCGGATATACAAACTTCGGAAACATGCATGAAGATGCTTGAGTTGTGCCATTTGGGTTAATTAATTTCGGGCCGGCCAAACCAACTTTGGGGTGAGTATCCATAAATTCAACCATACGTTCAATTGTCCGAGGCTGAACCAACGTGGTGTCCATATTTAGGATGAGGTAATAACGGGATTCAACTGAACGAATCCCAAAGTTTACCGCTTTGGCATACCCGCCATTATGTTCCAAAGGAATTAAACGTGCTTCCGGAAATTGTTCACGAACCATGGCAACGCTGTCGTCATTGGAATTATTGTCAATAACAACTACAGTTGCTTTATCACGTGGCAACGTAAGATTATCGAAAATAGACTTAAGGCATTGTCGAAGCAAGCCTCGAGCATTGTAATTGACGATAACAATGGATACGTCAAGCATAAGTAATCACGTCAGTAGCTGCAAGTATACAATTTTTAAACTCTTTTTTCAAGCTTTCCATAGCCTCCCCCCAGATCCTGCTTGAGAAGAAACCGTAAAATATTGTATGCATAAAATAACAAAGAATATGCCAAGCGGATGATTAAGAAAAGGGGTGGTTATGTGAATGCACATCAGGATCAGCAAACAGCTGAGTAAACCAATTATAAACAAACGCTCTTCATCATCTTGACTCGCCTGATGTACCTGTATGCCAAATTTAAAAACCCGATACATAAAATATGCAATAACAGCTAATCCAACTAACCCTACTTCCGTCAATATATCGAGATAACCCCATTCAAAAGCAAAGGAGGTATATACGCCATTGTTAACTTCGAGCGCACGTGGTGCAACAGATTGGTATGTTACGGTTGTGCCATAGCCACTGCCCATAATTGGTCGGGTGCGTATTGTATCGATGAGTGGATCAAGCAAAGCGAAGCGACTACTTGCTGCTGGTTCATCTAAATCAGTCACTCGATCAACGAGTAAATCACCTGTATTTACGAGTTCCCCTGATAGACCAGGTAATGGCAAATAGATAAGAAATGCATTAATACCGAGTCCAAGCGCTACAACTATGCATGTGCCGATCGCTATACCGATGAACTCGCGAAATGAAATTAATTTTTTTATCAATAATATTGAAAACGAAATGGTCAAACCCATCGCCAACCCGAGCCAAAAACTTCTTGAGTAGCTAATTAGTATTACACTCATTGAAAGAACAATCATAATAATTAACAATACCCTTGATTTAAGCGAGTTTTTCCGACGAACGTAACTTATAAGCACAAAAGCAGCGATGACCATGGCAAATACAATCCACAAATGACTTTGGAAAAAAATTCGACTGACACTGCCGACAACGGCTGTTATTTCACCTATTCGTGTAACTCGAAGCCAACGATAAGCAAACTTAATCAATGACTCGTCAGAAACATGACTAAAATACACTAGTACCAGGTACGTTTTGATAATAACCCAAGTACAAGCAGCTGATATAACAATAAACAGTTTTTTAAAATCATTTTTTGAAAAAACGATATCAGAAATGACTAAGAGTAGCAGAAAGAATAAATAGCTATTTGCGTCATTGAATACTGCTGACAATCCATTGCCATGAGCAATACCCAGTAAAATCCCAAAACTGACAATTATTCCCAGTGCAATTATGGGCTTGATTAAAGGGTTTTTAAAAAAGTAGAGGGTCCGGAATCTGAATCGTCGAATAAGCCAGGCCAAAAAAACTGCAGCAAAAATCGCTATCCGCACAGAAATCCGGGTATCATGAACCTGAAAATAGAAAAGATAGCCAAACGAACCAATTACAATTTCCGTAGCAACTATACAAAGCCCAGCAAACGGAAATCGCAAGCTGAGCACAAACGTAAGCACCCCAATTAAAAAAAATGTAGCGGTATTTACGATCGGTTGCTGAAAACCAATTAAAGATAGCATTTCAAAGCATACAATACAAATAATTGAAATGTAAAATATACTTTTGTTTTTGAAAAAAGTAGTCACAAATTTCTCTTAACTTTATGAATTCGAAACACTGATTGCAACAAGCCAAGAATGATGTTTAGAAAAGCAAACGGCAAAAGTAATATATAGTATAGTACGCCTTTATTTTTAAAAAAGTAGTGAAGCATGCTGTGGCACATAATTAACTGAAGGGCGTATGGCTGCCGCTGTTTAAAACTGGCGGCCTTTTCATGAACAATCTGAATAGCGGGATTGTAGAATGTTTTCCATCCTTTTGAGGCCGCACGATAGCAGTAGTCAACTTCCTCATACCAAATAAAATATCGTTCGTCCAATAGTCCTATCAGATTCACCAGGCTACGCCGAAAAGCAAAAAAAGCACCCATTACTTGGTCCACGGGCGCCTCTAGAGTATAGTTAAATTGGGAACAATAATAGTGTTGCAAAATGGAGATATTTGGAAAGAAATTGTGAAGCTTAGTCAAAATAATCATGTGCGAAAGTAGGTCAGGAAAACGGCGAACTGACCATTGGGTAGAACCATCTGGAAAGATTAAATGTGGGCCCATAATTCCAGCTTCAGCGTGCTGAGCAAAAAACGATACAGTCGCATTTAAGGAATTATTTGTTAAAACAGTGTCGGGATTCAATAAAATTATGCACTCACCTTGTGACTGGCTTATGGCTTGATTACAAGCTCGAGCAAATCCAAAGTTTTTTTTGTTATATATGGCGGTTATAATTGAGCCATATGATTCAATAATTTCTTGAGTTCCGTCAGTTGATGCGTTATCCACAACAAAGATCTCACGCGAAACCGCTTGTTGCGTATTAAATATTGAATCTAAACAACGACGAATTTGTTGTCGACTGTTCCAGCTAACAATAATTATTGAAACATCCATGATTGAAGCAATTTAGCTAAAAAACTGAGTAATTTTTCGAAAAATGAGTTTAATAATGTTGGTTAGTGAGTATGAAGAAATACCACCTGCGCGCATTGGTGCATAAAACAATCGCTTATTAACCCAGCAGCCGGTATCCCCGCGCTCAAGCATCCGCTTCCATAAATCCCAATCTTGAAATTTATATAATGATTCATCAAATCCAATGAACCTTTCCCGCCGAATTAATGACATGGTACTTATGTAATTCTCTTTTTTTAAACGGTTTGCATCAAAAGGAAACAAATCAAATGTATGAAAGCCAAATTTAAAATTTGAATAGCAATAGGCTGAGCGTGGATTACGAGATAATTCAGACAGCATATCTGAAATCATTGTATTAGTCAGTACCACATCTGCATCGCAGAAAAGCACGTACTCACCTTTTGATACTTTAAAACCTGCATTGCGAGCGGCTGACGCGCCTAGATTTTTTTGATAAATAATCGTAATTTTGTTTTGATATTTTTTAAGAACTAATAATGTTTGATCAGTAGACCCATCATCGACAGCAATTACCTCTAGGAATGGGTATGTTTGTTTGAAAATTGAATCAAGCGTCTTTTCAATAGTGTCCGCCGCTTGATAACAAGGAATGATAATACTAATTAAAACTTGATTCATGACAATAAACTAATAATGGCGTTTGCCTGGTCAATGGTAGAGTATTTTTCGTTCACAAATTGTTTCCCAGCGTCACCGAGTGATTGTGCGCGCTGAGGATTAGAAAGCAGATCAATAATTGCATTCGCTATCTCATTTATTGATTCAGGGTTAACTAAAATACCCGTTTTGCCATCATGTATTGCTTCCGGGATGCCGCCAGTATTACCGCCAATTACCGGTTTACCGAAAGACGATGCTTCTAAGTACACCATGCCAAAACCCTCTACATCGCAGAGCTCACCTTGTGCATCTTTCAATGCACGTGAAGGCATAATAAACATATCAGCAGCGGTATAATAAAGATTCAACTCATTATCAGCGAGCTTACCCTTGAATACGACATTATCAAGTAAATTTAAATCTCGTACTAATTTTTTCAACTCCTCTTCCTTAGGACCTTTTCCAATAATGATATATTTAATCGTTGGAAACTTTCTTTTTACTAAAGTCAGCGCACGTATAACCTGATCGTGGCCTTTTCGCGATACTAAATTTCCGACAGTTAGTAAGATTTGCCACCCAAATAAATCGTTATTTTTTTTAAAAGCGTCAACATCATTTCTACTAACTGCGGAACCAAAAAAACGCGGAAAATAAGGATATGCGACGACCGTTGATTGTTCATGTGCACCGAGGCTTACAGCTAACTTTTTTGTAAACTCACTATTTGCAATCACGCCATCAGCTTGCCTCAATATTGATTGTATTAACGCATGTTTGCGATTATTTCCTTGAGAAATAACTAAATCCTGCCCGTACACATACACAACGTAGGGAATGTGAAAGAATTTTTTTATAATCAACGCTGCTGTACCAATAGGCAAAATTTGACCAGCCTGAATCAACTCAACTTTTTCCTGGCGAGCGATTTTCAGCATATGCCACACAAGCAGCAACCACCGCGGCCATATATACTGAGGACCGAGAAGTTTTCTTCGTACGATGGAAAAACTTGATTGAATTTTTACATCTGATGGTTGCGTTAAAACCACCACACTCTTTTCAGGAAAGGAAGTGCAAAAATTCCATAGTGAATGGCTAATACCACCAGTGACCGGCGGAAAATCAAAAGTTACTAATAACGATTTCTTCATTTAAATCGATTTAATAATGCGCGCGAAAACGTCGCAATCTCGCTTCGATCAACGCCTTTTACAAGCAACAATATGCCAATGTATGTAACTGCCGCGATCGGAATAGTTATAAAAACTGAAATGTAATTTTGCAACACTACGATTACCCCTGCCATTACCAAAGCTGAAAGTGTCGACTTACCCAACACTGTAATAAGAAATCGCTTGTCATAGGCGACTATCTTCCCTACCCAGCGTAAACCGAGGAAAAAAAGTATAAAGCCGCTAATAAATGCTGACAGAGCTGCACCATTAAATGAATATTTGGGAATAAGAAGAATGTTAAGAATAATGTTAATAGCCACCGTAATACCCATGTTCCGGGTGTTAATAACTTGCCGATTACACGCATTTAGAAATGCGCCAACGGGAAAATTTAGAAAAATTACAATTAAGCTAGAAATAAGTATTCTCAGTGGTAAGATTGAGGTTTCGTAATCAACGCCATATAGTGCAATCACCAGCTTGTCAGCAACGAGTACCATGCCGACGGAAATTGGTACGGCGATAATCATCAAATAATGCATCGCTTTCTGAAACGTTTTAGACAAATCAGCGTGAGAGTGTAAAAAATATGAGCTCATCGCAGGATAAATGCTTGCCGCGAAAGCAGAGGGAATAAATTCAAGCGCATAGGTCAACTTATGAGCTGTAGCATACCAGCCAGCGTGTCCTTGGCCATGAATGAAAAGGAGCATGAAACGATCGGTAAACGTGTAAAATTTGATAAAAATTGCGGCGATGGCAAACGGAAATGCCATTTTTAAAAATTTCACTATTATTTCCTTGTCCCAATGCAACCGTATGCGAATATTCAACCGACTTCGAATCATGTAAAAGGAAAAAATAAAATTGAAAACGCTGCCTATCACTACGGCAATAAAGAGAGATTGCAATCCCCACCCTAGCAGTAAACTGATAGAGCCAAATATAATAGTCAGTAACTGCGTGCCAATCATTCCGATTGATTCCCATTTCATGTTTTGCAAACCACGAAAAACAGCAAAAAATGTCAATGTAAACGTATCAAGGACAACAATGATTGCATCAAGGTACAGCACGATTTTGACCATCGATGAATAGCCGGAAAAGTTCGTGAACAGTCCCATGCTGGTTATTATGACAAAAGCGAGTACGGCTTTAATTCCCAAAATGCTACTCAAATATTTTTCCACTCGGTCGGGAGATCGAGCAATCTCACGAACCATTACGGTACTTAAACTAAAGTCAATCAATATCAGCAAGATTGGAATCAATGATTTTATCGGATCATATAATCCAAGATCAACCGGCCCTAATTGGCGGGCAATAAAAATAAAATACAAAAAAGAAAGTACCTTCTGTATAATAAAGGCAATCGTTAAGTAGCTCGTATTCTTCAATATGCGTTCCTCGCTGGCAGTGGATTGATTACTAGATACTGCAGCTGATTGTGGCATGGTATTACCGTTTCTGCCACTGAGGCGCTCGTCGAGCTTTCTTTAAACCGTATTTCTTTCGTTCTTTGACGCGGGCGTCGACTGTTAGCAATTTGTGCGACCTCAGCAGCGGTTTTAAATTTTCATCATGCTTAAGCAACACGCGGGCGATGCCTAAACGCACGCTTTCGGCCTGACCTTGAGTACCACCGCCGGAAACCTGAACTGAAAACGATCCCAAACCCTGCACGTTAGCAACTATTATTGGTTCTTGAACGATTCGCTGCCAACTTGGGTTATTAAAAAAAGCATTAAGTGGCTTCCCATTTACGAATAGTTCAGTCTGGTCTCCAATAATAAATCTAACTCGAGCAACCGATTGTTTGCGCCGACCGACGGCGTACAAATAGGTTTGTTTGCGCTTTGGCTTGGCGACAGGCACGTGTACAGGATGTTCCGGATGCTTTACCGGCGTCTTTTTGACATGCTTCTTCTCAGCTTTTTTCTTCGCTGGTGCTTTCTTTTTATGCACACCTGATTTTTTTATTGCAGTGGTCATAGGTAAAAATACTATTCAAAACTAACGTGCTTAAGCATTGTCCGGCGTTGCCGGTTTTTAGGAAGCATATTGGTGAGCACTTTGATAAATAGATTGCTCGAACCCTTCGCATGAACAGTAGCCCAAGAAGTGCTCTTCATTCCACCGGGATACCGTGATGTTTTCCAATACTTTTCATTTACAAGTTTTCGGTCATCAATCTTAAGATGCTTGATATTCTGAATTACCACTTTTGTCCGTGGTACCTGTTCCGGCGCATACGAAGCGGATGTTTTCCCCATGAGATGCCGCGCAACAACAGAGGCAAGTCTGCCTAACCGCTGATTGGTAGCATCGAGTGTAATAGTATTTGATTGCAGTGGTTTATTTGGCATACGGTATTTAAACGTAGGTAATAATAACCATAGGCGCGGCATCACCTGTTCGTTTGAATAACTTCGTAATACGGAGATAGCCTCCATTTCGGTCCTTATACCGTACAGAAATATCTGAAAGCAGTAATTTTGCAACAGCAGCGCTTCCCGTTTGCTTTATGATTTCACGTCGCGCATGAAGCGTATTGCGTTTTCCCGTGGTAATAAGTTTTTCTAAAACAGGTTTAATCGCCTTTGCTTTTGCCTCGGTTGTAGTCATTTTTCCATGGATGAAAAAAGACCGATAGAGATTTTTAGTTAATCCCCGACGAGCTGAACCGGACCGTCCTAATTTTTTAGCTGTTCTACGATGTCGCATGAGAAATTATTTAGCTTCTTTTTTCGGCCGTCCGCGCTTCTTCTTAGCCTTCTCTTCTGGCGCATCAATTTCAGCCTCAGCTGCGTCATTCTTATTTTCTGCCACTTCCTTTTCTGGCGTCGCTAATGGTGAAGCAAGTTCAACAACTTTACTAAATTGGTCAACTAGTGCCTGAGCAGCATAGCGAAGCGCGTCTTGAGGAGTGATCGTTCCGTCAGTGAGTACGGTCAAAATAATTCGATCATAATTGGTCATTTGCCCAACACGAACGTTCTCTATTCGGTAATTTACATTCTTAACCGGCGTAAATACTGCATCAATATTGATAGTGCCAAGCTGCGCATTATCCTTATTAATATTTTCTACCGGTAAATAACCACGACCGCTTTTTACTGTTAATTCCATTTCAAATGTTGAAGTCTTGCTGGTCAAGGTCGCAATTCTTTGAGATGGATTTGATAATTCAATATCGCTATTAAGCTGAATATCTTTTCCGGTGACAATCTGGTCTCCTTTGGCGGAAATTTTTACCACAACCGGTTCTTCGCTATGAACTTTGAATCGAAGCTTTTTCAAATTAAGAATTATTTCTACGACATCTTCTTTAACTCCTTCAAGTGCGGTAAATTCATGGGTTATCCCCTTAATCTTTGCAGCGGTAACCGCAGCTCCGGGTAACGATGACAGTAAAACTCTTCGTAAAGAATTTCCAATCGTGTTGCCATAGCCTGGATACGCCGGGCCGATAATAATATCAGCCTGATTAACTCCTGTTTCTTTTATTTCAATTATTTCTGGTAATGGTATCTGTTCCATAACGCAAATTTATTTGGTTATCGAGAGTAAAATTCAATTATTAACGAAGTGTCAAATCCCTGGTCTAAGCTCTCAGCTGCAGGTAGTGAAGTAACTTTCCCCACCAGCGTAGCCTGATCAACAATTTCTAACCATTGTGGTACATCCTTAATATTCAGTGCTTTTGACGATTCTACGAACATTTGTCGAGTTAAGCTTTTTGGCTTTATTGATACCGTATCTCCGATTTTTACTTGATAGGATGGGATATTAACCTTTTTTCCATTAACCATCACATGGCCATGGCTAACAATTTGGCGAGCAGTGTCTCTGGTTCGCACAAATTTAAGGCGATAAACAACATTATCAAGCCGCATTTCTAAAGATTGGATTAAAAAGGCACCGGCATCGCCTTTTGCCTTTTTTGCATTCAGCACATAACCCCGGAATTGACGTTCGAGAATTCGATACAGTCCTGCCGCCTTCTGTTTTTCACGCAATTGTGTACCATATTCAGTAATCCGTTGTTTTCCTTTTGGACCATGCTGGCCCGGTCGGTACGGTCGACGAACCACTGGACACTTCGGTGAATCGCAGAGTTTTTCGCCGAATTGACGGCATAAACGGTGTTTTGGGCCTAATTTACGTGCCATATGTTATACGCGGCGAACCTTTGGTGGACGAACGCCATTATGAGGTATTGGAGTTAAATCTCTAATTGACTGGATAATAATGTTATTTGCACTAAGCGAGCGAATCGCTGACTCACGCCCTGAGCCGACGCCTTTGACATACACATCAACTGATTTAAGCCCAATCGGTTTAACCCGCTCAACTACGTCACGAACAATAAGGCTCGCGGCATACGGTGTAGATTTTTTCGGGCCTTTAAAACCCTTATGGCCAGCCGAAGACCACGCCAATACATTCCCCTGTGCGTCAGTTATCGAAATAATTGTATTGTTGTACGTTGCCTGAATATAGGCACGTCCGTGCGCAACAAATTTCTTTTTCGATTTACGTGCGGACGGAATAATCTTTTTTTTCTCTTCTGTTGTCATATAAATTATGTTTTCTCAGCAGCTTTAGATCTACCCGATCCCATAGTCCGACGCACATTACCACGGACCGTGCGGGTATTAGTTTTTGTACGTTGGCCACGAACCGGCAATTTTCGTGAATGACGAGACCCACGATAAGTACCAATTTCTTTAAGTCGCTTAATGTTCAACAAAATTTCCCTTCGCAGTTCACCTTCTACTCGATGCGTTTTCTCAATAATGTCTCGAAGTGAGTTTACCTGACTTTCAGTTAATTCATGTGTTCGGGTATTCCCATTAATGGATGCTGTTTCTAATATTTTACGAGAGCGAGAAAGCCCAATGCCATAAATATATGTTAACGCAATCTCAATTCTTTTTTGCTGGGGCAATGTAACACCCGCGATACGTGCTGCTGGCATAAATATTAACCTTGTCGCTGTTTATGTTTAGGATTATCACAAATCACGTACACTCGTTTCTTTCTTCGAATAACGTGGCATTTCGGACACATGGCTTTTACTGAAGCTCGCACTTTCATAGAAAATCTTATACGCGGAAAATAATACGTCCTTTGGATAAATCGTAAGGTGTCATTTCAACCTTCACGGTATCTCCGGGAAGAATGCGAATTTTATGCATACGCATCTTGCCTGACAGATGAGCATGAATGGTGTGCCCATTCTCAAGGCGTACTTTAAAGGTTGTTGCAGGAAGTAGCTCTTCGACTACTCCGATAACCTCGATAAAGCCTTTATTTGATTTATCCCCCATGATAATAAAAAATCTTACCTCGTACAGGCAAGAAATGAGTTAAAACTCATATACCCTGCGCTGGCGACCCAAAAGCTTGAGATCTGAAATGATAGTATAAAATGCTCACGGAGAGTATACCACTTAGCTAAAAAAGGTCAAGTGTCTTTTTAAAATATTAATATTTTTGCTAACCTTAGCCTTTTCCACCTACCGTTGCTTTTATTCTACGAATACCGGCTGAAGAAGATTTTTCTGAGACTATTTTGAAAATACCGAGCTCTCCAGTATTAGAAACGTGAGGACCACCGCACAATTCTTTAGAAAAATTGCCAATTGAATACACAGTCACCATGTTTCCATATTTTTCCTTAAAGAAGGCAAGCGCTCCGGCTCTTATTGCTTCATCGTACGACATTTCCTTTTTTTCAACTGACAGATTAGCCTGAATCTGCTCATTAACGAGATCTTCTACTCGCTTCAGTTCGTCAGGAGTCATTTTCGTTGGATGTTCAAAATCAAAGCGAAGCCGTTCGGCATTAATATCAGATCCTTGCTGTCGTACGTGAGGTCCGAGAACAGTCCGAAGTGCCTGATGTAGCAAATGCGTTGCTGTGTGCAGCTTAGTCATTTCAACTTTTTGTTCAGGCGTCAGCTCGGAACTATTGATGCCGTGCCCGCCAAATTTACTTTGGCTTGCTGCTCTGGATTTTTCCTGATGAACTGCAACCAGTTTATTAAATTCCACTTCGTCAAACTGATAGCCCTTCCGTTTTAGCCGATCAAGGGATAAGCCGTACGTCGAAAACAACGTAAAAGCTTCCTGGGCACTTAAAGGCACATGAGAAAATGATTGGGATTCCTCCTGATCACGATATGGAATGCCTTTTAATTTCTGTACAAGCTCGCTTACGTCGAGTTTGAGAACCTTTTCATAGGCAGCACGTTCTTGAGCTAGTGCGGCGAGAATCTGTTGTTCATTATTCTTCAAATGTGGGTAATCCTCATAATAATTCTTAATTACTTGCGATACAAGTTTTTCCAGGTGGGTTGGTTGATGCAAATATTGGTCAAGTGCTCTCCTGAAAATTCTACGCAAAATATAGCCCTGTTCTTTATTACTAAAACTGATACCGTCAGCAAGTAAAAAAACCGTGCCCTTGATATGGTCGGCCACTATTCGACTGCGCCAAATATCCTCAATGTCAGTCGTTGATCCAAACATCGGATCGCTTCGAACAAGCTCAACCAAAGAATGATTTACGTCAATATCACTAACGGCTCTTACTCGCTGCATGATCATGGCAAGACGCTCAAAGCCCATACCCGTATCAATACTTTTGGTCTTCAGTTTCTTGATCACGCCCTGCTCATTCATGTGATATTCAGTAAAAACCAAATTCCATATCTCGATACAAGATCCGTTTGCTGCATTCGGACCATACAAAGCATCAGTTACAGGCACATCCGCCATGTCATAGTGGATTTCCGAGCTCGGGCCGCACGGGCCACTTTTACCCGGAGGTCCCCACCAGTTATCCGCACGCTCAAAACCAACGATGCGTGATTCATCAACATATTGCTTCCAAATCTTTTTTGACTCAAGATCAGCTGGCACATCAGCATCACCTTTAAAATACGTAATCCAAATGCGTTTTTTATCAAGCTTTAATTCATCAACTAAAAATTCCCAGGCAAAACGAATAGCCTCCTCTTTAAAGTAGTCATTAATCGAAAAATTACCCAGCATTTCAAAAAAAGTACTGTGAGTTGCATCCCCAACCGATTCGATATCAGACGTTCGAAAACAGCGCTGGATCGAAGCTAAACGGCAAGCTCCAAAATCAGCATTGGGATCCTTTTCGCCCATAAAATATGGTTTAAACGGCTGCATACCAGCAGTTGTCAAAAGAACAGATGGATCGTCTTGAGGCCATAGAGATGAAGACTGAACTATACGATGTTCTTGTTCTTCAAAAAACCTAATGAATTTTTTTTTAATAGCGTGGGACTTCATAATTACAGTATAAAGATTTAAACTTTATTTGTAAAACAGTGCATGATTATTTTACAATTATTCCGCCACCCAAAAGTCTGCCTCGGCTATAAAGCGCGGCAATTTGACCAGGGCTAACTGCACGCTGCTTTTGTACAAAGTCTAAACGATAAAAGTTCCCTTTTTTTCGCAATTTTGCTTTTTGTAATGGCTGACGATATCGAATACGCACCTGACATACGAGTGGAACGTTAGGTATTTTTTCAACCCAGCTTGAATTTTTAAACACGAGTCGTGTTTGAAATAACGGTTTGTTATCTGATGCTGGGGTAACAACTAATTCATTTTTTTTAATATTTTTTTCTACTACATAATATGGGATGCCACCGCCAATACCAATACCATGACGCTGACCAATAGTATAGATACTCAGGCCTTCGTGTTTACCAATAACTGTTCCATTCGTCATAACAATATTTCCCGGCTTAGCAGGAATAAATTGTCGAATAAAGTCCTTAAACTTTACTTTTCCAATAAAGCATATTCCTTGACTATCTTTTTTATCATGGACGTGTAAATGATTCTTTTTTGCAATGCGTCGAACTTCTGACTTCAATAATGTTCCCAGAGGAAACAAGGAACGCTGCGCCTGTGCTTGCGTAAGAAGGGCTAAAAAATACGACTGATCTTTCGTATGATCACGAGCTGCGTGAAGCGAAACTATATTTTGACGGGTCGACCGTCTCACATAATGGCCTGTTGCAATATAATTTGCGCCGTGAGCAAGCGCATATTTTAAAAAAACTTTGAACTTAATTTCACGGTTACACAACATGTCAGGATTTGGCGTTAATCCAGCTCGGTAGCCCTTGATCAAATATTCGACTACCTTAGCACGGTACGCATCTTCAAATGTTGCTATCTGATGCGGAATGCCAATTGTTTTGCAAACACGTAAAAAATCTGCAGCATCTTGTTCCCACGGGCACTCATCAGCTAGTGGATCGGACCAATTTTTCATATAAACGCCGGTAACGTCATATCCTTGCTGCTGCAGTAATAAAGCCGCAACTGAAGAATCAACTCCGCCGGACATTGCTACGAAAACGCGTTTATGTTTATTATTTACAATACCAGTCATATCAAAAAAGTATACAAACACGAATTGTCATCGTGGTAAAGCTTAGTATAGCGCTTCAATAACTTCTCGCAAGTGTTTCAGTCGAGGAGAATAAAACTCAGACTCAGTTATATGTTGCGAGGCAAACAGCGCGTTCTGGGGCTTGTGTTTGCGTAACCGCTGGTACTTCCGAGGATAATGACGTTCAATGCTACCAAATGGAAGTATAAAAATTCGATCTTTTTTAAGCTGATCGATTAAGGCGTCTTCAGATTCCATGGCAGACCCCTGAAGATTTTTTTGCACTAAAGCAATTCCGGTATCGTATAAGCCATCGTGGTCAAGTAAAACAGCATACGGAACGTCAAAAACTCTTAATAACTCGACGTACAAATCCATGTTGCTTTTACCGTACGTTTGAATAACTTTAATATCTTTATCGCCATGATAAAAACGATCAATTAAGCCGCGCATCAAAATATGATCAGAGGGTCCCTCTACCAAAAGGACGCTGTCCGAGAAAAACATTTCCAAATTGTCCGCATTAAGCTCTTGTCTGAGACGGCTGTAATTAATTCGATGGCCACTAATCCGAGGAGAATGCACGCGCGTAGAAATACCATCACGGGTTACTCGAAAAACGCGGTGTAAATTAGTTGCCGTAATAAATAATGGTGAATGAGTCGTAATAAATATTTGATCTCCATCGTTTTCCTTTTCGAGGATTGAATAAAGCCGTTTGACTAAAGCTGGATGCAGATGAATTTCCGGCTCTTCAAGTAATAATATTGTGTATTGAGGATGAAAAAAATACAGTAAAATTGTAAAAATTTGCTGAAACCCGTCACCAAGCCGTTCAAACGTCCTATCGACTCCCCCTTCGTGAACTACCGTACGACGAAAAAAATCATCCGACAGTTTAATCTTTGGGAAATGCTTTTCTATTGATTTTTTGAATTCTCGATAACGATGGGGGTAATCATGTTGAAACTTTTTATAAACATTTTGCAATTCAGATGCTGACACGGGATATACAGCTGAAATACGCTTAATGTGCTTTTGCATTAGTGAACGAACACGATTAATTGGGAATCGCTTACCATTTAAATTCGCAATAACATTCTGTCCTCGCTGAACAATCTCCAAAGTTCGTCGTGTTGACCCAAAAACGGAAAAAACAATGCGTAATTGAGTTTGAATGTAATTAAGTCGACCTGGATTAGCTTGATATAACTGACTAATTGCATCAAGAATATTAGTTTTACCTGAATTATTAGGGCCAATAAAAATATGCATTGAACCGGGATTTGGCAGTGCAAACGGAACTAAAATACTCTTATACTTTTCTATACCAATGTCAATTATCCTCATCGCCGTAAATTTTTATGAAGCCTGGTTATGGTGAATTGATTTATAAAATGTATCAAGCGCGCGCATCTGTGAACGATTCGGGCATGCACTTGGACGGTGAGCCTGGATATGTCGAACTGCTTGTTGAGGTGTCATACGTCGAGCCAAAATGTAGTATGCGGCTGCTAATGTTGGTGCTCGACCATTACCTGCATTACAGTGAATATAGCAGTGCATATGGTGTCGAACCATATCTTCGATAAAATGCGAACCAATAATTAACTGAACCTGAGAGGGTGGGGTAAAATCTGCTGTGGGTAGCCATAAAAATGAAGCGACCCCAGAAGGCTTATCTATTTTTTCCTCCTGCAGATCAATGTCAGCCTTCATACCTAAAGCAAGCAATTTTTCAAAATGAGCACGTGTGGCAATAGTAGTACCAATGTATACATACGGATCAATTTTTGAAAAATTGAATGGTTCTATACGTACATTTGGGTACGACAGCGCCGGGATTTCAAAACGTTTAGACAAGAACGTGTGGTTATTATTTAGCTATGTGGACTGATTTACCGGGTTGCAATTTGTGAGGATTGTGACTTTTTGTTTGTGTGGGCATACTCGCAGAGCTCTGAATAGGTTTGATTACTGGCCGCGATGGAGAAGGGCGGACAATCTTGGGCTCAACCGTGAGCCGCGGTTTACCTGAAAATGGCGCTGGTTTACGTGCTAATGCCTGGCTTAATGAAATGGTTGTAGTGGCTGGCTCGATCTCTACGTCAGTCAAAGATTTAAAGTCAACAGCTGGTTTTGCCTGGACAGCAGGCTTCGGAACAAATGGTTTATTCACTCTCGGGGTCATGCGTTGTTCTGAAGGCACAATCTGATGTTTGCGCTTATAAGAACCTTCATCACCTGCAATTGCGCGATTATCAGCGTCAGCCGATGCACGATACATATCCTGAACCCCACTCCAGCGCAATATTCGATCCTCCACATCCGCTCGTGCCTGGCTATACCGCTCCCGAGATACTCTAATAACTTTATCCCTATTATTCGTTTGCCCTTCCACTGGAGGTAGGGTCGTAGCAGAAAAAGGAGCTGAAGCGACACCATCAATCATTAGTTTTAAGTACACATCATATTTTGTCAGATTTACCAAATCCTCTTCAATAAAGGTTGGGAAAAACTCCTTTGCAAGAAATTCGGAATCGGCTGCTCCTACGCGAAAGCACATGATGGTTCCCACGTTGCCAAATACTGCTGCTCTCACCTCTTCGTCAAGTTGTTCAATGTACTGATGAGCAATAATTAAGTTAAGACGATATTTACGAGCTTCGGACAAAATACTGGCAAAACTTTCTGTAGCAAAGTTCTGAAACTCATCAACATACAAATAAAAGTCATTACGCTCTTTTTCGGGGATATCTACTCGGCTCATAGCTGCCAACTGCAAACGTGTAATCATCATTGCCCCGAGCAAAGCCGAATTATCTTCACCGATTCTACCTTTAGAAAGGTTAAGAAGCAGAATTTTATTTTGGTCCATCAGCTCACGCAAATTAATTGTACTTTTTGATTGACCAACGATATTTCGAATAACTGAGCTAGACAGAAACTGTCCAACTTTATTTTGAATAGGGGCAATAGCTTCATTTCGAAAACGATCATTATATGAGGCGTACTCATCGATCCAAAAACTTTTGACAATCGGATCGGTGATGCGGTCAACTACTTTCTTTCTATAGTTTTTATCAACCAAAATGCGCGCTATACCAAGCATAGTTGATCCAGGATACTCTAGAAGCGCAAGAATACAATTATTTAATATGTATTCCATTCGAGCGCTCCAGACCCCCTCCCATATTTTCGTAAATACACCCATCAAACCAGAGGCTACCAAATGACGCTGATCTGGATTGACACTTTCGAGCACATTAAAGCCTATCGGAAACTCCAGGTCGGCCGGATCAAAATACACTACATCATTAATCCGATACGAAGGAATAAAATCAAGCACTTTTTCTATCAAGTCACCGTGAGGATCAACGAGTGCTAAGCCCTTCCCCGACCGAATATCCGATATGACCATGTTTTCAATCACGGTGGTCTTGCCCATGCCAGTTTTCCCAATCAAATACATATGACGACGCCGATCGTCAGTCTTGATGCCAAACGTTCGATTGAGGTTACGAAAGTTTGTTTTGGCAAAAAATGTTATTTCGTTTTGGTCAGCAGGCATACATTATGCAGGTAAGTTAGAGGGTGGTGGGGCCTTTTCTTCGACTGCCATACTAGGTCGAGCAGACTGCGTAGATACAAGTGATTCAACAGGGAGAGAAATAGGCGGCTGTCCTTTCTTAGCGTCAACATGCTGCACGGCGGATACTTTCACATCCTTAACCGGGAAGTGCCAAAGACTTGCCAACTCCTCTGTGTTTAACATATATCCATGGTATCCACGTTCAATGCTACGCTTTCGATACGCCCTTAATACACGCCGCTTACGGCCGATCTCACGCCACTTAAAGTAATCAACGCTTGTTTTAGTCTTTTTTTGAACGTCAAATCCGTTCAAATTTTGAGTATTAAATTGAAAGATTGCGCCATGAATCGCATTTACTCCTTTATCCTTATTCAGCTTACCCTTCGGCGCTCCATAAATCATGCGCAGTTTACTGCGAAATCCAAGCTTTGAAATTTTAAATCCAATCGCTGACACGATCTCCTGCTCTTCAGGTGATAAGTGCTGCATCAAAGATGGAGGATCATGAGAATCCTTTTTACCCGCCTCGCCCATTTCTGTGGTAGGCAAAAAAGAAGCTGTAAACGACTCGGTAAGTCCTTTACCTACCTCACGAGGAAAATACATTAAATCCACACCATGCTTTTCGGATTTGCGGCCAATCAATTTATTTATTTCATGCAAACCTTTTTCTCGCCAGTGATTCCCCTCTGGCTCAATCAATAACTGTAGCCACATGTGTTCACCTGGACCCATCCGACTTAATATTTCCATCAGTGAAGCTAGTGGATCAAGTAAACGCTGAGATAGTGAATGCTCAAACATGGGGTAGGTACGGATCGGATAGCAGTCCTTATTTGTCATTTTGTACTCAGTCCCCCAAATATCCCACTCTGAATTTTCTAATTCCATAGGTTTAGGCAGCATGTCTACATAGTCTTCTACTTCAGTTATTTCTGCGTCAGGGTACTGAGCATACATCGCTGCTTCTATCAAATCGCGGAATTTACTAGGGGTGTAGATGAGAAACTGAATGTATCCTTCAATACTAACTATTTCTAAACTAAGTGAGTACTGCTGGTATCCTTCAATATATCGCTCAACCATGTTGCCCCGCTTTTTTATGGCATATAAATGGGCAAATATTTGTTCAACGGCTTTAGGGCTTAACTCATTCATTTGTGGAATATCTATTGCCAAAAGAGAATAATCAAGCTCTTCCTCAAATTTAATACGGACATGCTCAAGTCGCCATACCCAGAGCCCCCAAAGCAGTAAACAAATAAATACAATCCAGCCACCGTTCGCAAATATTAAAAACATTGCGCTGAAAGGGTTATCAGCGCTCGGTAAACCATTGACGATTGCAGTTGGATCAAATACAAGGAACTGAAACATACGAGGTTGGAATGGATGATGGCCTATGCAGCAACGGGTGAATAGGTTCCATCGGGTAGTTTAGTAAATTTTGACTTATCGGTCAGCGCTAGGTGTATGGTGTTCTTTTTTACCATACGCTGTTTTAAAACAAGCTGAACTAGCTCATCTCGACTCAAAGGCCGACCGGCATCACGAAGAATTTCTTGCAAAACCGCTGCAACCACACCAGGCTTATACCCCCATTCCTTTAACGCGTAGATACCCCGCCCAACCAGCACATAGTGATCATTGAGAATAAGCTCATTATGTACTGTTGGTGGGTAAGCACGACGATTGTCAAATTTCGTATCATTAATTACTTTAGTAATTTCCGTAAAATGCATCGGCTTACCGGCTTTTTTTAGTACGAGATATATTTTGTCGTTCATGCGTTTTGGAACAATGCTGCCCCAGTCGCTTATGCCGTATTCATCAAAAGGATTTTTCGAAATTCTTTGACCAACTTGAACATATGCGATAATTGCCTCATCAGTTAGTTGTCCCTGATTTTGATTATACACAGTCGACTTTTTTATTTCTGCTAAAAGCTCAGTAGCTGAAAGTGGTTTACCAATGCGTGTAATAATTGAAAGCGATTCATTAATTATGTCTCGCAATAAATGCATCGGTGCATGCACTGTTCGCCATGATTGACGAAATTCTGCCGATTCTTTGATCAGTTTAAAAGTTTCGTCAAGCAATTCAGATATAATAAAGAGTAAATTATTACGATGAACATCGGTCTCCCCAACCACTTGAAGTAATTGCTGCAGCAATAAATTTTCTGGCATTATTCCGCCATGTTGGTCAAGCACTGAACTTACGGCGCTGCGTATGTGAGTTATAATTCCAGCAAACTCTTTCGACTTTCTAATTTTAGTAATGGCGGTGTTTTCAATTTGCCGCACACGTTCGCGAGTTACTTTGTATGTAGCGCCAATCTCCTCTAGTGTTTCATGGGGTTTACCACTTAAACCATATCGACGTCTAAGAACGTCGTCTTCTCGAGGAGTAAGCGACTTAAATAACTGTGATACGACATCGGTGGGGTTAAATTGTTCGATGTCGGTTGATTGTTTACTGGAAATGACCCGATCAAGGATAGAGTGTTGATCGTCCATAATAGCGGAAAGTTAATGACCAAAATACTAATACACCTATAATATAGCATACTTTTAAAGATGTGTCAAGATTTTCCTGCTATTTCACCAGAATATCAATTTCAATGTCAATACAAAAAGAGAGTCTCAATCAAAGACGCTAGGTAAGGTATAGTTTATGATCGGCGACGGAATTTGTACCAATCTACGAGAAATGGACTGCCAATAAATATTGACGAATAAGTACCAACAATGATACCGAGAATTAAAGCTAGTATAAAGAAACGAATTGAATCTCCACCAAAAAAATATAAGGCAACAAGTACCAATAATGTGGTTAATGACGTATTCAGTGAACGGACGAGTGTTTGATTAACACTTAAATTTACAATTTCAGCAAATGGTCTATGACCATGGGTTTTTAAGTTTTCTCTCGTCCTATCATACACGACTATTGAATCGTGAACCGAAAAGCCCAATACGGTTAGTACGGCTGTGATAAACAAAATATCAATTTCAACATTGAAAAATTTCCCCAGAAATGCAAATAACCCCAGCACAATAATTACGTCATGAAAAAGTGCAATTAAAACTCCAAATCCGTACATCCATGAACTTACCATTTTATTTCCTGACTTTCGAAAAGCAAAAGTAATGTACAAAAGTATAAAGGAAAGTACAAGAATTATAGCCATTCCTGCTTTATCACGAAGCTCCTTGCCAATCGTCGGTCCAATCGATTCAAAAGATTGAGCAGTTGTACCGGAAAATTTTTCACTCAAAGAATCGAGTACCCGCTGATATTCCTCCTGACTTAATTCTTTCATGCGTATACTTGCATCATGAGTAGCCAGCGGTTGAACTTGGATACCACCTAGTCCGAGCGGTGCCAATTGGTCTAAAATTTCTTGGGGCTGTGGACGCACGTCAGAAAAGCTCACCCGAATAAGGCTTCCACCGGTAAAATCAATACCCAGCTTAAGCCCTCCAATCGCAATCATAACGATGCTTGAAACAATAAGAACAGCGGAGACACCGTACCACCAAATTCTTTTACCAATTATGTTATACATACATTAATTGGGGCTAATTATGTTTGATATTAATAAATAACTTTGGATGACGCTCAAACCACGGCCCACTGATAACACGCAAAAAAGTATGGCTTACAGTAATAGCCGAAAACATACTAATCAGAACTCCCAAGCCTAATGTAATAGCAAAACCCTGCACCACGCTAGTCCCAAACCAACCCAATATCGCACAAGTGATCAATGTTGATATATTCGAATCTCGAATTGATGGCCAAGCACGTGCGAAACCTGCCTCAAGAGCTCCAAACAATCCGCGGCTATTACGAAGCTCCTCACGACTCCGTTCAAAAATAAGCACATTTGCGTCTACGGCCATACCTACCGACAAAATAAAACCAGCCACACCCGCTAAAGTTAATGTAATGGGTATTAATTTAAATAACGCTAAGGTTATGAGGGCATAAATTACTAAGGCAATAGAGGCGATTAGGCCAGGTAATCTATAGTAAGCAATCATGAAAACCACAACTAATAAAATACCTGCGATTCCGGCAAAGAAACTTTTTTCTACGGACTGAGTACCAAGCGTAGCTCCAACTTGTGACTGAGAAACAAGTGCAATGGGAACCGGCAACGCGCCAGCATTAAGCCGCTGAGCAAGTAAACGCGAATCTTCAAGGGTAAAGTCGCCCGTTATTACGGCGCTACCACCTGATATCGCCTGATTGACTCGGGGTAATGAAATCGGCGATCCATCAAGAAAAATTCCAACAATTTGGTTAACATTTCGCGCTGTAATGTCCTCAAAAAGTTTAGCACCCTCGCTATCAAACTCTAAGCTCACTTGGGGTTGATTAGTGGTTTGATCAAAAGTAACGATCGCACGATCTAAGTTCTTTCCTGATAACTCTGTATTTGCCCACTCAACGCTCCCCTCAACAGATTGTTTAGCGAATAAAATGTGGCTAGCACGAGCCTCATCATTGCGCGCATCAGTTTTCTTAATAATATGATAACCGAATTCAGATTCTACAATGTCCGGGTATACTTGACCGACCTCTAGTTTATCGAAAACAACGTCAGCAAATTCAGCGACCATAACCTCTCGTGTAAAAAAATCTAGGTCGCCGCCACGTTTTTCGCCCGTTTCCTGGTCCGTGTTTCCCGGATCCTGAGAATATTGGTTTGCTAATGCAGCAAAATCAGCATCGGGCTTAAGCGCATCAGCAAGCACGGATTTCGCCTGTTCAAAAGCGGCGGCATTGGACGCTTCGGCTTGCGCCTTCTCTTCAGATGTTAATTCTTTTGTCTTTTGTTCACGAAACTCGAGTAATGGCGTTTCACCAATAGTGTCAATCGCTTGCTGAACATCGTGTATACCGGCTAACTCAACAATCACTCGCCACTGATCGCCGGATTGATTAGTCTGTACCACTGGCTCAGAAACACCGAGCGCGTTTACCCGGCGTTCAACGACATCACGAACACCATCAAGTGCTGACACCTGCTCGGTCGTAGCAATTGCTGAGGTATCTGCATTATAAACCAATTGCGTTCCACCCTGGAGATCAAGGCCCAGATGAACTTTTACCTCTCGAAAATAGTTGCCGATAGAAATATCAGGTCCATTCGGATAGCTCGCCAAGCCAGCCAATATAGAAATCGCAATAATACTGATAAAACTTAGCCAAATTCGTTTACGCATAGAAATCTGTGTATCTCACTAATCAGCTACTCGTCTCATGAGTAGACTAACAGATTTTAGCAGAATACTAATTTCGGTGCAACAAATCCGCATGCCCTGATGAACATACGGACCGAAACAAATGGTCAAGTAGATTATTGCTTAATTATAACGGTGTCCCCTATCTGCATCCAGTCATAGAGCCACACGGCATCCTTATAAGCAATATTAACGCAGCCGTGACTCATTGGTTTGCCAAAATTATTGTGCCAGTAGGCACCATGCAGCAACCGCGGTCCATCAAATCTTAGATTGTACAAGGTGTTGGGCAAATAATAATCAGGTCCAGAATACAAATGTGAATAAATTTTTTCAGATATTTGGAATGTTCCTGGCCGTGTTGGAGTTTTTGGTAAACCTGTGGAAACAAGGAAGCTCTTTACCATACGCCCGTTCTCAAAGGCTTCCAGCCGTTGATCGGATAAATCTACCTGAACATAACGAGCGTGGCTTAAAGCGCTTTCAGCCCGCCACGTCGAGGGGCCAGTTACCACTTCATCTTTACCATCTCCATCCAAATCTCCTGTCGCAATATTTACACCGCCTCTAAAATCTTTCCCGTAGGAAAAGAAATTTAGTCCAGTTAAAGTTCCATGTCCAGAGTAGCCGAGTACTTGTGGCCCACCGCCTTTACCAGCAGCTACGATAACTTCGTCAAACCCGTCACCGTTCATGTCGGCGCCAGCCATTCGAATGCCACCATGAAAATTATCGGGAAACGTTTTATAGGTCGAGAGCTGAGTATTGATACCATTTCGTTTCAATACTTTCACCCAGGCGCTGTCGCCTCCTTGAACCCCTACCAGCAATTCATCTTCAGGACCACCATCAACATTTGCAGCCCCAACTACGATCCCACCTCGATAATCAGGATGAAAAGGAAATAAATTATCTTCAGGAATTCCGTATTGGTCAAAGACCCGAACATGAGCCGCGCCCCCGGCTCCAGCACCAGTGATTATTTCATCTTTGCCATCACCATCGAGATCTCCCACTGCTAAGTTTACTCCACCGCGGAACTGCGTATCATACGCAAAAAAACCTGGAGTAAAAATTGGAGTGCCACTTTTGGAAAAAATTCGAACTTGTGGTGCGCCACCAGATTGCGGCGCAGTAACGATTTCCAATGACCCATCACCATTTAAATCCCCCACTGCCACGTTTACGCCAGCGCGCATGTTTACATCATACGCAAAAAAATCCTCAATCGAGCTTCCATCTTGTCGCATTATTCTTATATGAGGTGCGCCACCAGCTCCTGGTGCCGTAACGATTTCACTGATACCATCCTCATCAAAATCACCTACCGCTACTTGTACACCACCTGAAAATCTAAGGTCATATGCAGAAAAAGTAGTTTGCCAGTCGTTTCCTTTAAAAAGAGACACGTCAGGTGTATGGGCATATCCAGCGTAAGTAGCTCGTGGCATTCCAAGCCAAAAAACGAGTGCCAAAAAAATAAAAGCCCCCGCACGAATTGACAGCCATTGGACATTATTTTTTATCATTTTTATTGGTATTTTTTATTTTTATGTAATTATTATATCACAAAAAAATGCCTTTGTAAAGACATGTCGCTACTTTTTAAAACTTAATTTACTTCTGTTTTTGATAATTCAGTCAGTACCCGCTGATCATGTCGACGCCACTCAGACAACATCTTGTTATCTATCCTTCCATCATGCACCAATGAGGCTAAGTGCTTCCCTCCCAAAAAATGAGGCAGCACCACATAATCAGCGCCTGCTTCGTAAAGATGTCGAGCCTCCCACGCATTATACGCGGTTACAATAACTGTCGGTAATCGTTTTGCCATTTTCCTTAATGCGTTAATTTTTTCGACAATAACGATGTTGTCCTCCAAACTAGGAATAGTTGAAATAAGTATGTACGCGTCCTCCACATGCACAAGCTCAAGTGTTTCGGTATCAGTGATATCACCATAAACCACTTTATACTTTTGCTGTTGCAATTGCTTGACAACAATAGGATCAAATTCAACAACGACTAATTTTTGCTTATCAATGGCATGGAGCAAATGTCCACCTAGACGATGAGCACCGACAAGTATTATTGGGCCACGTAAATTTTGCTGTATCACCACTTTCTCATGTGCATTCTTTTTTTCAAATATATTCAAGTAGTTCTGAATGCGTTTGTATACAGTATGACCGTGCAGTATTAAATAGGTTGAAAGCATCATTGTAAAAACAGCCACCATAGTAACCAGTGAAACCTCACGATTAGTGACATGCCCAATCGCCAAACCCATCGCCATTAGTATTAGGCTAAATTCTGAAACTTGGGCGGTCGTTACGCTAATAAAAAAACTTGTCTTCTTGCGGTAACCAAGCATACCCATAATGGCCAGCATGATCAATGGATTACCGACTATCACAAATATTGAAAGTACAACCGCTGGTGCAAGCGTTGACTGAATATCCTTTATAACCAAAGATGAACCTAAAATTATAAAAAATATCAGTATGAAAAAATCACGTAGCGGTCTCAATTGAGATTCAATCTGAAACTGTTGTAATGACTTTGCCAGGGCAAGGCCAGCCAGAAAACCGCCAATCTCTACCGAAAGGCCAATAAATTCGCTGGCGACAAAGGCGCTCAACCCAAGCGCCCAGGCGATACTCATAACAAATATTAACTCTTGGGTTCTCGCCAGCTTCGAAAATAGCCACGGAAAAAAATGATTTGAAAGTCCATAGATAACTGCAAATAACGCTATACTTTTGCCGAGTGTCAGAGCTACGCTGGAAAATTGAGGCGAGCTGGTTTCAGCATTAAACCCAGCCAGAAAAATAAGTAAAATAATCGCGACAATATCCTGTACGATCAAAAATCCCACAACAATCCTGCCGTATAAACTTTGAGTGTCACGAAGCTGATTCAGTAATCGTATAACAACGATGGTACTAGAAAATGTAAGCGCAAACGCTATATAGAGTGACGGCAATATTTCGAAACCAAGTAATCTGACGATAAAAAACCCAACGCCCCCAGTTATAATAATTTGTGCTGCACCACCTAATAACGACGCCTTACCAATCGCGCCAAAATTATCGAGGCGCATTTGTAAGCCAACCAAAAATAGTAACAAGGTAACCCCCAGCGTTGCCATGACTTCAAATAATTCACTACTTCGAGTACTAAAAACACCCGAAGCGGCGAGTACCACTCCAGTTAATAAATACGCCACCATCGTGGGTTGTCGGAAAGCGCGTGCAACTAAACCAAAAAGTGCGGCGACAACGATGATCAGGGTTAAATCAAGGAAAGCATGGGACATGCCTGTTTTTGTTATTCTTTTTTGGTTAAGGTGAGCAGCTGAACACTGACCGCAACGACCAATAGTGTGACAACAATGGCATATACAAATTTCATCCAAAGTGCATTCGTACTCAGTGGAAATAGTGCATCAATAAGGGCCCGGACAGCGTCGTTCCAGGCCAGTCCCGCTACGAGACCAAGCGCGGCCACAATGTAGCCAGCTGTCTTTTCTCGTATTTCTTTCTTTAGATTTCTGCTCTCTGCCATGTCAAGAGTTATAAGCGAATAAAGAAGCTGACAAAGAGAGCCCAATAAACCACAAAGGAGGTTATCACAACCGTATTCATTCTAATATAGCGGTGATAATTGACATTGCGGTATCGCTTGATCATTAAATCTGAAAAAAATAAAAGTGTCACCCCAACGGTATAGAGCGACATGACGGAAAGAAGGGCAAATGCAATCATTTCAGAAAGGCGCCCACCAGTGGTGAACAAATTTGATGAGTAAAACGGGTCAGCCCATCGGTCGAGAATTTCTAAGATAAATTGGATCTCAAAATACAGGAGTGACCATAAAATTATCATGATAAAAAGGTGCTGCAAAACTTCCCGAACAGTTAAAAAGTTATTCTGAATTTCAGGTTCGTTTACTGGCTTCGAAATAGGTGTGGCCGACGTTGACTTCATAGTCATTTGGTTGAATAGACTTAGTATAGCATTGATTGGTCGTGCCGAAAACTGCTTAATTTGAACCCTGGAATCAAGACATTACCAGCATTGCACTATGCGTCCTTAATAAAGTGTACGACGGTTTGAGCGATGCGATACCCGAGTGATTGGTGGACGCGCTGACTGAGCGCATTAGTTGCTTCAGTATCAGAAGCAAACGTATCGCAGTTTTTATCTTTTGCCCAGCACTCGAACATACGATTTAAATCACGTGCCACGCCACGACGACGGTACTTCGGATCCACATACAAACCCTCAAGGTAGCCGACTGGGCTACTCTGACTTCCCTCCACATATTCAAATCGAAGTGAACCATGAATAAAACCGACTAACCGATCACGTGCCAATTGTGCAATAAATAAACAATCATTTTTTGAATGTACATATTCATCAAATTCCTTCCGCAATTCACTAACTGCAGCATGAGGCCACAACTTCTTTCCAAGCTTAACCAAAGCTGCAACATGAGACTGTTGAGCCAATGAGTAAACAAATGGCTTGATTGGTGGCCTGGTCTTATTTATTTTCCGTGGCATTGCTTAAACTTTTTTCCACTACCACACGGGCAGGGATCATTTCTGCCTACTTTCTTTCCCTCAACCGTTTTTAAATTTCCCCCTGCGGTCGTTTGGGTATTCGTCGGAGCATCAGACCGGCTCGAAGGTGGTAATGACGTATTTTGATATGAAGGCGCAGACATGTCATCACTCGTTTTGGCAGGGGCGGATAATTGCTGCCGAGCTGATAGCATTGGGTTTGAACCAACGGCCGAAGGAGTGCCGACTTTATATATAGTATATGCAATATTCTTCTGAATGTTGTTCATCAGCTCATTAAACAGGTTGTAAGCTTCTTTTTTATACTCAATGAGCGGGTCTTGCTGGCCATACCCACGTAAACCAATCCCCTGGCGCAAACTTGCCATTATATCCAAATGCTCTACCCACAGCGTATCGATGGCTCTCAAGTAAACCGCTTTTTCTATAATGCGCATTCGCTCACTATCACCAATCCGCTGCTCCAAATCTACATACGCACTCTGAGCGAGCGTAACCAAGTATTGAATCAGTCGCGTTCGCGCCTGAGCGTCCTGCTGCCGATCACCGGCTTTTTCTCGAATATCCTCTAGCCGTACACGTTGCGCAAGTTGAACTGGAAAGATGGTATCAACCACCTCATATATTTCATCTAAATTCCAACTAAATTCATCCTCGGCAGATGTATGAAAGGAAACAACCTGTTCTAATTCATTTTCAATTAAAGACAGTACGGACTGTTTCAAAGCTGGCACACCTTCGATCCCCTCGACTGTTTTTTCGGATAACTCCAAGATTTCTAATCTTTTCTTATATATAACCTCACGATGCTTATTAATCACATCGTCATATTCAACTAAATGCTTACGAATATCGAAATTATGACCTTCTACCTTTTTCTGAGCTGCTTCGATTGAGCGAGAAATCATCCGATTTTCAATTGGCATATCATCGGGAATACCCATGCGATCCATCAAACTCTTTACCCGATCTGATCCAAATATGCGCATCAAATCATCATCCATCGAAACAAAAAATTGAGATGAGCCGGGATCGCCTTGACGTCCGGAGCGGCCTCGCAATTGATTATCGATGCGTCGTGACTCATGGCGCTCGGTGCCAATAACATGTAAGCCGCCTAATTGTTTCACTCGGGCGCTATCTGCATCAGCGGCACCCTCACCACCTAAAACGATATCTACACCGCGACCAGCCATATTTGTTGCGACGGTTACGGCGCCAATTTTACCCGCATCAGCAATAATCATAGCTTCACGTTCATGATTTTTTGCATTAAGAACATTATGCGGCACGCCTTCCCGCTCAAGTAGTTTACTAATTGCCTCATTTTTTTCCACTGATATCGTGCCGATGAGAATTGGCTGACCGAGGTCATGCCTGATTTTAACTTCCCGTACAATAGCTTGATATTTACCGCTCAAATTTTTATAAATGCTATCCGGTCGGTCATCCCGTGCGGTTGGCTTATTAGTGGGGATACTCACGACTTCTAACTCATATATTTTGTGAAATTCCTCTGCTTCGGTGGCAGCCGTACCAGTCATGCCGGATAGTTTATGATACATTCTGAAATAATTCTGAAATGTGATGGTAGCCAACGTTCGACTCTCGCGCTTCACCTCGACACCCTCTTTCGCTTCAATTGCCTGATGCAAACCTTCAGAAAATCGACGACCAAACATTAACCGGCCAGTAAATTCGTCTACGATTATTATTTCGCCGTCTTTGACGACGTAATCACGGTCACGTTTAAAAAGAGCATGCGCTCTGAGCGACTGCTCGAGGTGATGCACTGTTTCGATGCCCTCTGCTTCATATATATTTTGAATCCCAAGCGCCTTTTCCATTTTGCTGATGCCTGTTTCAGTCAATGTAGCTGCGCGCATCTTCTCATCAATATTATAGTCTTCACCTTCAGAAAGTTTATTAATCAATTGTGCAAACCGAGCATATTGATCGGTTGATTCTTCTGCTGGAGCGGAAATTATCAGAGGCGTCCGTGCTTCATCAATCAAGATACTATCAACCTCGTCTACAATTGCATAATGCAAACCACGCTGCACCATATCCTCCACACGCGCCACCATGTTATCCCGTAAATAATCGAATCCATATTCATTATTAGTGCCATAAGTAATATCTGCTCGATATGCCTCAGACCGAGTTACCGTGCGCAGGTGTATCAACCGTGGGTCGGTAACCTCTGCTGCCGTAAAGCTCGGATCAAAAACGTATGCCTGTTCATGTGTAATGCACCCAACCGTGATGCCTAAAGCACTCAGGGCTGGTCCATACCAGCCTGCGTCGCGACGGGCCAAATAATCATTAACGGTAACAACATGCACGCCGCTGCCCGACAAAGCATTTACATATGCAGCAATCACGGCAGACAGCGTTTTTCCTTCACCTGTTTTTTGCTCAGCAATGTGTCCCTGGTGAAGCGCAAAGGCGGCCATTATCTGAACATCATACGCCCGTTGATTCACCGTTCGTTTAATTGATTCACGGATTATCGATGCCGCTTCGGCAAAAATGGCATCAGCCATCTCCTTATCACGTACTTGATTTCGAAATTCCTGCGAACGTGTGGCAAGTTCAGCATCACTTAATTTCTGGATGCTGGCCTCATACTCATTAACTGCTCGAACAATTGGGTCGTAGGACTTGACCACTTTTGTATTCGGATCGCCAAATATTTTGCTCAAAATAGACATACGCAAATAAGGTGATGGGTAGTGTTGTAGTATAGTCAATTACGACTTAACACACAAGTTTATTGTTCAAATCCAACATATTTAATTTCCTCCTGCAATTGTATGCCAAATCGATCCCGGACTTGCTGCTTGATGTAGCTAATAAGGATTGCCACATCCTCCGCAGTAGCCTTGCCAGTATTAACAATAAAATTAGAGTGCTCATCCGCAACCCGCGCCCCTCCAATTTGCTTTCCACGAAAACCAATTGCATCGACCAATTGCCATGACTTATGGCCAGGCGGATTTTTGAAAATGGAACCAGCGCACGGTAAATGAATTGGTTGGTGCGAACGCTTGTCTAGAAACATCTTTACGTTTTGTTGTATCTCTGCGGCCGGCGCTTGGGACAGCGAAAAAGTCGCTGACAGTATTATTTCAGTTTCAGTGTACTTAAATCTGCTAAATCGATATGAAAAATCGCATTGTGATTTTGGGATTGTTTGCTGGTGACTTTCTGCATCCAAAATTTCCACTGATACCAAGTGCTCATCAATCCATTCTCCAGCGCGAGGGGTTCCAACGTTTCCAGCGACACCTCCACCGATTGTGCCAGGGATGCCCATCAAATATTCCAAGCCAGTTAAGCCATGGCTGATTGTATCACGAATTAATTTTTGCAATTTAACGCCAGACTCAGCAATTACCGTCGTACCCTGATAAATGATTTGATGATTATCCTGCTTTATGACTAAACCTGAAAAACCCTTGTCCGCAACTAGAATGTTGCTCCCATTTCCCAAAATAAAATAGGGTATCCGTAATTCACGAGCAGTACGTATCGCGTGTACAAAGTCGGAGTTGTTCGTAGCCGAGTAAAAATACCGTGCCGGCCCACCAATTTTAAAGCTCGTATAGGGCGCCAAAATTTCGCGCTCCTTAACTCCGGGGAGAATAGTCAGTAATTGTGGGTTATTTTTTTCCACGCATTTTTCTATTAATAGCTGAAATTAAGCGCTCGTTAATCTCAGTAATCGTACCGGCGCCCATGGTTATGATAATATCTCCAGTTCGTATCTGTCGCGTAACCGCACTAACAATTGCCGAAAATGACTTATAATACTGCACATCAGGGTGAATCTTCGAAATTTCTTTAACCAATGAAGGTGTGGCCAGACGCTCCGCGGTTTCTCGCCCACTCACTAAATAAATGTCGGACAAAACAAGAGTGTCTGCATCACCAAAAGCTGTTACAAAGTCTTTAAATAAAGATTTAGTGCGATGGGTGCTATGCGGCTGGAAAATGCACCATATCCGCCGTTTGGGAAAATATTGTTTAGCTGTTTGTAGTGTAGCTCGAATTTCGGTTGGATGATGCGCATAGTCATCAACCACTACAACACCGCCTGGTTCACCTGTTATTTCAAATCGACGCCAGCATCCTCGATAGACCAATAAGCCCCGCTGTATTTGATCTATAGAAATACCAAAAGAGCGAGCCATCAGCGCCGCGCCAAGCGCATTACGAATATTATGATCACCGGGGACGCGGATCGCCAAATCAAATCGCTCAATACCACGAACACTGAAGCGAGTTATCTCTCCGTGCCGTTCAATCTGACCAACATAATAATCACCATATGCCAGTCCAAATGTTGTCACATTAGCACGCAGTCGTTTTAGTACTTTCTGAACATTAGAATCCTCTGCATTTGCTACCACCGTCCCGCCTTTTGGAACGCTCCGTGCTAGCTTGTCAAACGCAGTGACTACATTTTTTTCTGTCCTGTAGAAATCAAGGTGATCCGACTCAATATTATTTATGATAAGTCCGTCCGGAGTATAGTGATGAAAAGCAGCTCGATATTCATCACCTTCGACGATGAAGTGTTTTCCTAAGCCAACATGGGAATTACCAAAAGCCGGAACCTGAGTACCGACGACAACCATTGGATCGAGACCAGCTTCAAGAAAGATCGTCGCCAGCATCGCCGTGGTGGTGCTCTTTCCATGCGTACCGCTCACCACGATGGGAATATGTTTATTCATAAACCAACCCAAAAACTCAGGATAACTCAGACACGGTATTTTTAATTTTTTCGCTCGTACCAGTTCAGGATTTTTTTCTTGAACCGCATTTGAGTAAACCACCAGCGTGGTGCCTGCCTTCAAACTTTCTGCCCGATGTACGCCAATTACAATAGTAATCCCCTCTTTTTTTAGTTGTTTTACTAATAATGAATCAAAAACATCGGTACCGAACACCGCTGAACCAAGTTGATGCAATATGCGAGCGACGGCCGATACGCCAATACCTCCTATACCGACACAGTGAACACGTTGTAATGAATAGTTTTGCATAATCAATTAATAAGCAGTGAGGCAATGGTACTATCAGCGTCGGGTTTCATCATCTTCCCCATGGATGAGCTTAATTGCTCGCGACGGACTACATCAGTTGCCAATACGTTCAGTGTATTCATAAATCTTCCTGGTGACAAATCCTTTTGTAAAATAACCTCAGCGGCGTTCTTTTCAGCAAAATATAAAGCATTTTCTTCCTGATGTGAATCAGGAAGCGGTACGAGCAATGTTACTGCGGATACAGTCGAAAGTTCGCTCAAAGTAGAAAGGCCGGCTCGAGACACCACTACCTGTGCCGCCGCCATATAGTCAGCAATACCATCTGAAATAAATTCAAACTGCCGATAGTGCGCGTGATCGATGCCAGCCACACGCTTTCCGACACCAGTACAATGAATTATTTGATACTGTTCGATTAATTTAGGCAGTGATTGTTGGACAATTGAATTAAGTCCAGTTGAGCCCGTCCCACCACCTAGGATTAAAATAATTGGAATGTTTTGATCAAAGTTCAATCCAGTGAATGCACGTTGTGGGTTCGGCTGGGTAAATATGTGACGAACAGGGTTTCCCGTCCATTCTGTTTTATGTGCGGGGAAACGCGCTAATGATTTTTCAAATGAAACGGTAATTCGCTTGGCTACATTAAGCATCAAAATATTTGACAACGATGGGCGCACATCTTGCTGATGAATATAAATACGTGCCCCACACACCCAGCCCGCCCACATGACCGGCACTTGGACGTATCCGCCCGAACCAATAATAACATCCGGACGCATGCGTAAAAAAATTCCGATTGACTGGAAAAACCCCAGCACAATTAAAAATATATCAACTACATTTTTCAATGAAAAGTAACGTCTAAATTTTCCACAAAAAACTCGACGCGAGGATATGGCCTCTCCCTCAAATAGCTCAAATTCAATAGTTCCGTCGCGAGGTCCAATAAAATAAAGCTCCACATCAGGCCTGATGGCTTTCACCTTTTTTGCAACTGACAACAATGGCATAATCGACCCACCCGTGCCACCGCCAGTAAAAACGATCTTCATGCTTTTGTCTGTTTAGAAATGTTAATCAAAATACCTATGGCAACTAAAGAGGTAACCAATGCTGAACTCCCATAACTGATAAAAGGTAATGGAATACCGGTCAGCGGCACCAGCGTAACCATTGCTGCAATATTGATAAAAGCTTGCATGACGATCCAAATAACAATTCCCGTGGCTACTAATTTGCCAAATGTGTCGGGCGCTTTTTTCGCAATAAGTAGGCCGCGCTTCATAAACCAAATAAATAGCAAAATGAGTGCAACGGACATAAAAAGCCCCATTTCTTCAGCAACAATCGCAAAAATTGAATCCCCGGTTACCTCAGGTAAATACAGATATTTCTGGCGGGAATGACCGAGCCCAAGGCCGAACAAGCCGCCACTTCCGATCGCCAGCAACGCCTGATTGATATGATAGCCTATCCCCTGCGGATCAAGTGCTGGATTTAAAAAAACTGTAAATCGAGCAGCCCGATATGGCGCAAGCTTAATCAATACAAAAAACAACGAAACTGCGCTGGCAACAAGAATTGCCAAATGCTTGAGCGGAGCTCCGGCTACATAAAATATTAAAAATCCAATCAATGCAATGGTAACCATTGTTCCCATGTCTGGCTGCAGCATGATCAGAAATACGACGCTGCCCGCAATAATAATAAAGGGAATCAAACCATAACCAGCCTCTTTAATCCCCTCTTTATTTTTCTCAAAGAGAGTTGCCAAATACAAGATAAAAGCTAATTTCAGCATTTCGCTCGGCTGAAATATAATGGGCCCAAGCTGGATCCACCGTCTGGCTCCGCCATACTCAAAACCAATACCGGGAATAAGCACGCCTAGCAATAAAATTACCGTTACCGCCATGAGTGGAAAAGCGAACTTCCGCCACACGTGATAATCAATTTTTGCCATAACAATCAAACCAACCGTGCCGATCAGCACACCGTACAGTAACTGATGCTTGAGTAAATAATTACTATCGCCAAACTTTTCGAATGACAGCACTGAGCTCGCTGAAGCAAGCATAACCAGCCCATACAGGACAATCACTCCTACTATGGCAATAATTCGATAATCTGGTTTATGTGTGGATACGGACATACGTTAACGAATTGATAAAACAAATTTGCTAAATTGATCGCCGCGATCAAATTCATTTTGAAACATACCGAAACTTGCCGCGCCTGGTGATAGTACAACTGGGTATCGACCCACGGATTTTTCCTGTGCAACTTGAATAGCTGCTTGCATCGAATGAACGGTCGTACATTGATAATATTTTTTCTTTCGTAGTAACTGGTTAATTTTGTCTGAAGCGGAACCAGACAACAATATGCACCAAACTGCGTGCTGGCGTATTGTTTTCACAAACTCATTAAAATCCAATCGCTTATCAGCGCCACCGGCGATCAGTACAACTTTCGAGTTGATTGATTTCAGTGTGGCTATAGCAGCGTCTGGAATAGTCGCGGTCGTATCATTGATATACGCTACACCCTGTATTTCGCGAATGACCTCCATCCGGCCTGACAAACCGTGAAACGCAATAACCGCTTTTCGAATAATGGTATGTGACACACCAGAAATTCGCGCAGCCGCTATGGCCGCCAGAATATTTGATACATTATGAGCACCACGAAGTCCACAATCAGATAACCGCATAACTTCAGACAAAACACCATTAATGCGCACAAATATGGCTCTTTTATGAACAAATACGGCGTGCTGCTCGTTAATTGATTTACGAGAAAACCACATGCGCTTGCCAGGCACTTCTCTTCCCCACATCCGAGTCGTGGGATCATCATAGTTCAAGATCGTCCAATCGTCCTGGCTTTGAAATCTAAAAATATTCTTTTTCGCATTATGGTAGCCGATGACCGTTTTATGACGATTCAGATGATCATGCAGAATATTAGTTACTACGGCAATCGGTGGGCTGTGCCGTGCCTGCGCGCTATCCTCGAGCTGAAAAGAAGACAGCTCCAGTACCGCGGTACGACTACTAATTGTTTTTGAAAGCAAATCAAACGGTGAAATACGAATATTACCCCCAAGCAACGGTCGTTTCTTCGCGTGCTTAAGTATTTCATAAATCAATTGCGTCACTGTGGACTTGCCCTTCGTCCCAGTCACCCCAATGATTGGCGACTTACTCAAACGATAGAAAATACTTAATTCATTTTCGACGGGCACTTGTGCTTGATGAGCCGCTTTAATGTAAGGTGAATAATTTGGCACGCCAGGATTTTGGATTACTAAGTCAGTATGAGTAAAATCCCTCATTTGATGCTTGCCAAGCACGTACGTAATATTTTTCTTTGGTAACCGTTTGATTGATGCGGCTAGAATTTTGCGCGATCGTAAGTCAGTTACGATAACGTGTGCACCACGCTTATGCGCCCAACGCGCCGCTGCTATTCCACCGCCGTGCAATCCTAATCCCATCACTGTTACCCGCTTTCCTTTCAGCCTTAGATCAGGGCCGATCCATTTATAAATAATGTCTTTTATTAAAGTTAATTGTTTTTTCTCACGAAATGTGTGCGGTGCATCTGGTATGAGGACAAACTTTTTTTGGCAGGTAAGGCGTTGATAGAGTTTAAAAACATGTTCTGCAGGAGTACTGTCATCTTTTTCTCCGACAATCAATAAAGTCGGCATAATTAAACGCTTTGCCTGAGGCAACACATCATATCGTAAACGATCTTCCATATGAGACCATTTTAATCGTTTGATTAACCCAGGTTTGCTTTTGCTGTATTTGATAAGCCAGCCTGTTCTTTCCCATTGAACATATTCCCTCTTCTTTTCAACGCGTGAGATACTCAGCTTGCCTGATACTACAGGAGATATGGGTATCAGTGATGCTACCTGCTCAGGATATCGTTGAGCATATAAAATTGAACAGATACCGCCAAGCGAGTGCCCGGTCAGCCAGAATGGCTGCTGAAACCAAGGCTGCGTCCGTGCCCACTTAATAACATCTTCTAAATCTTGGTAATAATTAGTGACCGTCGCATTTTCATACGCCCCTCCGCTTTCACCCACACTATTTGTTGTATCAAAACGAACGACCGTAAAATTTCGTTCATAAAATGTTTTCGCTACCAGCTCAATATGCTTTTGCTCTTTAAAACCACCCAATCCGTGCATAACAAAAACCAACCCACGGGCTCGAGGGTTGATCTGGATGAGCGTAACTAGGCGCAAACCATGCCGATTACGAATAATTTTCTTTACCATACGTAGGCACTACTATACCACAAAAGCTCACTTTTTTGAAGTGAGATGTGCGAATGCTACCTGACTATTTCCTTAATTTTGATGGTAGCTCAATAAAAACAGATAGCGGTATTACTTGTTTTCGGCGGTATCGTTCAATAGCCGCCAAAACATTGTTACTGCGGATTTTACCTTGCTTCGCCAATGCTTTAATTTCATCGTATGAAAACCATTGTATTGCTGGATGTTCAGATGTAATTCGCAACCTCCCGCCAATAATTTTAGAAACTACCACAGGAGCTATCAGAGTATTGCCCCGCTGAGTAAGCCGCACCTGATAGATGCCAATTAACTTGGTTGGTTTAACTCGAAAACCAGTTTCTTCAAACGCCTCCCGGGTGGCACATTCTACGATCGTTTCTCCTAGTTCCATATTACCAGCTGGAAAGTTATATTGACCACGAACAAAGTATTTTGATTCCTGAACGAGCAAAAACTTACCGCCACGGCTTATCAGATTACATACTGCAATAAATACTCCGCGTCTTCGCATTATCGATCAACTAAAAATATTATTACGCCCAATACAGCAGTCACTGCCGCGATTATCCAAAATCGCATAACAATTTTTGGTTCTGGCCAACCCCGAGCTTCAAGATGATGGTGTAATGGCGACGAAATAAAAACTTTTTTATGAATTGTCTTACGCGCGATAATTTGAATAATAACGGAGCCAGAAACCAAAACAAACATAAACCCAATAATGGGAAGTAACAAAGCGGCATTTGTCAACATGGCAACGATGCCAAGCGTAACCCCAAGGGACATCGCACCCGTGTCACCCATAAAGAAACGTGCCGGATTGATGTTAAACCATAAAAAAGCAAGCAGTGAACCAATAATCACTCCACAGAAAGCGGCTAAATCCATCCTGCCTTGAGCAAACGCAATTGCGCCAAAAGCACCGAACGCAGCTAAGAGCGTCCCGCCCGCCAAACCATCCAGACCATCAATTTCATTCACGGAAAAAGCGGTTGCTACGATAATAAATAAAAAAATGGGGACATACCATATACCGATATCATAATTCCCCACAAATGGAACGTGGATGGTCGTCCAGTCGAGCCGATAATAAAACCACCAGGCACCAACCACAGCAATAAGGGTGTAAAGTAGTAATTTATGCCTGACGCGAAGCCCTCCACTATGGGCGCCAACTCCTTTAATATTAAATATGTCATCAATAAATCCAATGATGGCAGAAGCAACGAGGGCGGCAAGCGGTAGCCAAGTTTGCGATCGATTAAGAAAATTGAGCTTATCAATAAATGGATTATCAACCATGTTTGCCAGGACAAAGAAAAAAATTGCCAGCACCGCCGTGGTTACCCAGATCAGCAACCCCCCCATGGTGGGAGTGCCAGCTTTTCCCTGATGTAATTTACTATAAATTGGAGTTTCGCCTGTTTCACGGATCGTTTTCCCCATTTTAAACTTATACAAGTAATGGGTTAAAAGCGGGGTCCACGCAAGCGTCACCACAAAAGCGATCGTGGTAAGCAAAAAAACTTTAATAATATCAATATTTTCGGGCAATTCCATAGTTATTACTATAACGTGTTCTGACGCATAATCAAGTAACTGGCAACAACTAACAGAACCTGACAGGCAAGAGAAAAACTAAGTTGTAATCGAGACAAAATAAAAGACTTTTTATGAAGCTGCCGGGCAAAAATTATATTAAGTATCATGATGCCAGTACCTATTGCCGGCATCAAAAAAATTCTGTACCATTGGCCAACAAGGTCTACCCCAAAGTAAATGTTATAATGTAAGTACATAACCTCTTCATACGGGCTGACGACCAATGCCAGGTATATCCACTGACCAACATTAAATGCCAATCCGGCTGCAATAAGCAGAACCGAAACCCGATCGCGAGAAAGAAATGGGTCGCGCCGTGAAACTAATCGCTTGAGTAGTGAAACAATATGCATTATCGTAAAATTCAAATACTTGCAGTTATACTATTGCTAGGCGGAATGCTCGCACTAGAGATATCATCTATTCGTTTAGAAACACAGACAACAGATGAAGGGGCGCATTTAGCAGCAGGCTACAGTTACTTAGCAACGGGCGATTTCCGTCTCAATCGAGAGCACCCGCCGTTGATCAAGGAGTTAGCAGCGCTACCGCTGTATCTGATACATCATTCTCTAAATCAGCCATTTAATTCACAAGCTTGGAGAGCGTCAGATCAATGGCTATTTGCGAAAAACTTTTTATATTATAATCGAATTTCTGCTGATACGCTATTTTTCCTCGGGCGCCTACCGATCATGTGCCTGAGTCTACTGCTTGGCTGGTGGATATTCCGTTGGACCAAAGAAATGTTCGGCACGCCAAGCGCTTTTATTGCGCTTATATTTTACGTACTTGACCCTACTATTATTGCGCATAGTCGGTATGTTACGACCGATCTGGCCTTGACGCTCTGCTTCTATATCACCATATATTATTTCTATAAATACCTCAAGTTTGGCCAAGTGCGCTGGTTAATTGGTTTTTGGGTGGTTTTTGGCATTGCCCAAGCGAGCAAGTATTCTGCAATTTTTCTTATTCCAATTATCCTAATCATGTATTTTTTGAGTTTATGGCGATCGCATGAACTAAGGGTACAGCAAACAGTGAAGAACTTTTTTCTGCTATTCGGCGGCATGGCGGCCGTGACCATAATGATACTCTCGGTAGTATACGGTTTTCAGGCACCAAAATTGATTGATGACATTTCTGTTCAAAAACTTCTTAATAAGCGCGAAGTTTTGATTGTTACTGATCAAGTAAAAAACCAGGACGTTTTAATCCAAAAAATTATTTCTCTAGCTGATCCTGCTTCTAAAAGCGGGAAAATAGTTTCTTCATTGATGCAATCAGTACCCATTCCATTTCTCCCGTATTTTGACGGATTGATCCAGGTGTACTTCCATGATTACTTTGGCCACACTTCCTACCTAATGGGAAACCATGCTGAATTTGGCTGGTGGTATTACTTTCCAGTTGCAGTCGCAATCAAAACACCAGCTATTACCTTGGTGGGACTAGCTGCGGTCATTTTATTCGGAGTGTATCGAGCTGTCCAAACGCTCAAAACAACACGTTCTATAAAAAAAATGTTTGCACGCGTTCCTATTCATTTCTATTTTTTAATTCTACCACCGTCGATATTTTTTCTGATTAGTATGAATGGTAGTTTAAATCTCGGAATACGGCACGTACTTGTCATTTATCCATTTATTTTTAGTATTTTAGGGTGGGCTATTTACCGATTTTGGACAAACACTGGCTGGTTTCCGCGATTATTAATTATTATTGGCATGAGTTTGTACATACTTTCTTCAATAACAATTTTCCCCAACTACTTATCATATTTTAACGAATTTATTGGCGGGTCAAAAAATGGATATCGATATCTTGTCGATTCAAACAACGATTGGGGTCAGGATGTTAAAAAACTAAAAACATATTTACGGAAACATAATATACCATATGTTTGCATGGCATACTTCGGGCAAACAGAGTTAAATTATTACGGCATTGATTATCGGTATTTGCCGGATAATCAACATTTTACTTCAACAGACAACCTTAACTGCGTCGTCGCAATTAGCATCACCGCACTGTACTCAAAGGAAGGCGAATACGCTTGGTTGCAAAAATATTCACCAAATACGACGATTGGATACTCAATTCATTTGTATGACTTTCGAAAACCCTAGATAAATGGGGTACTTTGACGAAAGTGAGTTTTTCTGCTATATTATACGAGCGAACGGAGGTAAAATTCGCTCAAAATGATATCAAACGAAGAAATTAAAAAGATACTCGCAACGTCGAACGTGATCCCCGAGGATCAGTTAAAACAGGCTTTGCAAAAAAATGCTACAGAGGGCGGCGGGATCATCGAGTATCTGATTAGTAAAAACATCGTTTCGGAAAACGTTTTATACGAAGCGATTGGAAATTATTATAAAATCCCTTTTATTGACCTGCGGCGGTTATCCATCCGGAAGGATATCTTGACATTGATTCCGGAGACAATTGTTCAAACGTACCAAATAGTCGCTTTTGATCAATCTGAAACAGAACTCAAAGTTGGTACTACCGACCCAAAAAATTTACAAATAATTGAATTTCTCAAAAAAAAGACAGGTCTTCGCATCAAGGTACACGTCACCACCCCCTCAAGCATCAAAGAAGTGGCCACTCAATTCCACAAAGGCCTTTCATCAGAGTTCAAAAACATTACCAAAGGGGACGTCGCCCTAAAAGAAGGTGAAGAAAATTTACAACAACTTGCACAAGACCTTCCTATTGTCCGAATTGTTGATACGCTGCTTGAGTATGCAATATTTGAAGGCGCGTCAGATATTCATATCGAACCAACCGATAAGGACATCATGGTTCGATATAGAGTTGATGGTGTGCTTCGTGAAGCGATGCGATTACCAAAAAATTTACAACCCGGTGTTACCGCTCGTATAAAAATATTATCAAACCTCAAAATTGATGAACACCGCCTTCCTCAAGACGGTCGATTTAAGATCGCCACGTCCGAATATAAAATATCATTTCGCGTTTCTATTATACCTGTCTTTGATGGCGAAAAAATCGTCATGCGTTTACTCAATGAATCGTCAAAATCACTTTCACTTGAGCAGATCGGCTTTCAGCTTAAGGCGCTGGAAATTGTTCAGGCCAATGTGCTAAAACCGCAAGGAATGCTCCTCGTCACCGGGCCAACCGGAAGCGGTAAAACGACAACGCTGTACACATTAATGTCACTGCTCAATCGACCAGAAGTAAACATTTCGACAATTGAAGATCCCGTCGAATACCGGATGCCTCGGATAAATCAAAGTCAAGTTAACCCAAAAATTGGATTTACCTTTGCTGCTGGATTGCGTTCACTCTTACGACAAGATCCGAATATTATTATGGTCGGAGAAATTCGCGACAACGAAACTGCGCAAATTGCAACTCATGCGGCGCTAACCGGACACTTAGTACTTTCTACTTTGCACACGAACGATGCTGTTACGACACTCCCCCGTCTCGAAGAAATGGACGTTCCACGGTTTTTAATTGCTTCTACAACCAACGTTGTTATTGCACAGCGACTTGTGAGAAAAATTTGCTCAGGGTGCATCCAAAGTTACACACTTTCAAAAAAGGCTATCTTGGATTTAGAAAAAAAGTTCGATTTAAAGGCTATTTTGAAAGTTTTGGAAACTCAGGGAATTATTCAGTCTGCTGAAGTTCCAATAGAATCCCTCCTTTTTTATAAAGGCAAGGGTTGCAAACAGTGTGGTAATAGCGGATATAAAGGACGCGTTGGAATTTTTGAGGTTTTAGAAATTACCAAAAAAATTGCTAAAATGATCGTTGATCATGAACCGGTTCCGGTTATTTTAAAAGCGTCGATTGATGATGGCATGTTAACTATGATGCAAGATGGATTTATAAAAGCAAAAAATGGAGTTACCTCGATTGAAGAAATATTAAGAGCCACCCAAGAATAAAAAATACTATGGCAGAATACCAATATACCGCCAGAACACCTGAAGGAAAACTAGTAAAAGACCGAATGCGAGCAAAAAGTACAGATGCGCTTGCAGACGATTTGAAAAATAAGGGTCTTATTCTTACTCAAGCCAAGGAAATGAGGCCAGGTGGAGGCACTAATTTTTTTCAGTCAATGATGAATTCAATGAGCGGTGTGCCAATAGTCGACAAAATATTTTTTACGCAAAACTTGTCGATTATGGTGAAAACTGGCTTTTCATTATCTCAAGCGCTAAAGACGCTTTCGGCACAAACATCAAATAAGAAATTTAAGGGCATCATTGATGATATTCGAAGCGACGTGGAGAGCGGCGCAGCTTTGTCAAACTCACTTCAGCGTTTTCCTAAAGTATTTCCCGAAATTTTTGTAAACATGATATCGGCTGGTGAAGCCAGCGGTAAGCTCGATGAAATATTAATTACGCTGACGAATCAAATGAAAAAAGATCATCAGATTGTCAGCAAAGTTCGCGCAGCACTGACGTATCCCTCTATAGTCATTTTTGCCATGATTGTGATCGGCGTAGTCATGATGGTTACCGTCGTCCCCCAGCTACTTTCAGTATTTGACGAGTCCACCACTGAATTGCCGGTGACTACAAAGATATTGGTTGCTTTTAGCGACCTGCTGAAAAATTATTTACTGTACGTAGTCGGCTTCGTCGCTGTTCTCGCAGTAGCATTTCTTCGCTTTCGCAAAACGAAGTCAGGGAAAAAATTAATTCATGCTACCATTTTGAAATTGCCGCTTATTTCTCCAGTGGTAAAAAAAGTTAATTTAGCCCGTTTTACTCGAACACTCAGCTCTTTGCTCAAAACTGATATTCCCATTGTTCAAACTATGCAGATTATTTCAAAAGTATTGGGCAATGTGCATTACAGCAATGCAGTACTCATCGCCTCAGAACAAGTGAAAAAAGGTGTTAGTATTGTAAAAACGTTAGAAAATGAATCAAAACTTTTTCCGCCAATTGTCACTCAAATGATTAGTGTCGGTGAGGAAAGCGGTACTCTGGATAGTATTACTGAAGAAATTGCTGATTTTTACGAAGAAGATGTGGATCAAACATTGAATACGCTTTCCAGTGTAATTGAACCTATTCTTATGCTTTTTATCGGAGGCGCTGTTGCTTTTCTAGCCTTATCAGTATTGCAACCTATGTATGGATTGGTCGAGGCGATTTAATACACAGACGTACACCTCATCTGGTTTTAGCATTATTGAATCTGTTGTTACCATTGGATTAACCAGCATTCTTATCATATTGTTTGGTGCAACGTACACCGCCACTACGACTGACCGCTACCTCCATCACCGCTCACTCGCATATATCGCAGCAGCGGAGGAGCTTGAAATTATTCGCAATACTGATTTTGACACTCTCGATACACGAACAAACGCTCCCTTCATCGGCGTAGCGTACACTCAGGGTACCTGGACCGTAGAAACACTAGCGTCTCCGCCAAGTGGAACTCATGTACTTACTGTGGTACCCAACGCTTCCTACACCCCGGCGAGTCAAATATTTATTCCTGAATTTGGCTATAAAAACTTTGACTTTTCGAGCTCATTTATGGTCAATAATAGTTCAGGAAATGGCTGGTCGGTATACTATTTCTATCGCTACCAAGACCCACAAAACTATTACTCCCTAAACATCACGAGTACCCAAGCGGTTTTGGAAAAAAAAGTTGCTGGTGTAACCAGTCAACTAGGAACCACGAGTCACGTTTTTTCAAAAAATTCTTGGTACACATTAGCCGCAAGCGTTACGGATGGCACTTTTACCATTACGCTTGATGGCTCCCCCCTGGTAACGGGTACTGATGCCCAAAATGAACTAACCAAAGGCAAGCTTGGCTTTGGGGGGAATGCCCAAACGCGTATGTATTTTGATTCAGTCTCAATCACTGGACTCAATACCCACAGTTATAATTTCGACAGCGATACATCAGGAAGCCTTCCTGACCAATGGCAGCGCTACGGCGTACCCCAGCTACCCAGCGCAGCTGGTTTGCTAACGATTAGCCATCCGGATCCACTTTTTGATGATTTAAAAGCTGTAACCGCGCAGGTTACCTGGTCAGAACGTGGCGCTACAAAAAGTGTTGAACTATCTACTTTAATCTCACCTTAAGCCATGAATTTGCAGGAATTGCTCGTCACTCTCATTATCGTTGTTATAATCTTTAGCATTGTTTTTGCTTCGTATTTGACGTACATCAATGTGTACAAAGTGCAACTCGTACGAAATACGCTTTCGACCGAACTCAGCCGCATCTTTGCAGTCAGTACGAAATCAGTTCGCGGCGCTACCGAAGTAGTCGCGAGCCTCACCATAGGTGGGAATACATATACAACCGGCTCTCATACAGTAATTGTTAAATCACCTGCTATCGATGCGAATGATTTGATAGTCAACAACGCGTACGACTACTTTATTCTTACTAGCCCAGTTGGTACTCCTAATTCCTTAGTGATGATCACAGAGGCCGACCCAGCCAGTGCACGAAGCTCAACCACGACAACCCTTACGACTCATCTCAGTTCATTACAAATTAACTACGATTCAGAAACAACGGTGGACATCTCCCGCGTAGAATTAATTCTTTCCCTGAGCCAATTTGCCGCAAATCGGACAATAACAAACACTGGCCAATCGACTATCTTTTTAAGAAACTCACCGTAGCTATGCCGGCACAACGCGGACAAACAATTATTATAGTCATTATATTTATCTCGGTATTTTTAACTATTGGAGCGACGTTGTTTGCTCAATCAAATAACACCCGTCAAATAGTACAGCGCCAAGCCGTACTAGAAAAAGCTCGTAACATCGCTGAAGCAGGCATTGCAAAAGCTACCTGGTGCTTAAATAACCCCACCGAATGCAGTAGTCCCTATACCGGCGAAACGACAACTTTTGACAATGGCCAATTTAGCACTACATTAACGTCTGTTGGATTAAGTTATCGTATCGTCTCAACTGGTACCTATCTTTCTGTTACAAAAGTTGTGACTGAAGAAATTACTCAGCAATCAGTTTCTTCCGGTGCATCCTTTTTTTATGGCGTTCAAGTCGGAGCCGGTGGATTAGACATGGCTAACAATAGTTATGTCAATGGTAACGTATATTCCAATGGTTCAATTACAGCGGGTAATGGGGCATACGTCACTGGCGATGTCTATGTAGCAGGCGGAACTGCCCTTGCAACAAACCAAGAACAAACAACAACTACATCTGATTTCCCCTTCGGGCAGGCGAGCCCCAATCCATCAGACATCGCCCAGAGTTTCAAAACAAATATTTCAGAGGTGGTTAATAAAGTAAGTCTATATTTAAAAAAGGTTGGGTCTCCTGGAAATGCTACTGTTCACATATACTCCGACAATTCCGGAAACCCAGGCACTTCTTTAACCAGCGGCACACTTAGTGCAAGCCTAGTCACCACAAGTTACGGTTGGGTTGATGTAACCTTTAACACCAATCCACAACTTACTGCCGGAACAACTTACTGGGTTATTGTTGACGGTGGCAGTCGGAATGACCGCTATTACATTTCTGGCAAAACCACAGATACTGCATATACAAATGGTACGGGTAAATCGAGTACTAACCTCAGCAGTTGGACGAGTGCCAGTGGCGACTTTACGTTTAAAATTTGGCTCGGCGGCATAGTCACTTCTATCAACGGATTACAAATTGGTGATAAAGGGCACACGTGCGATAACGGCCACTATGCCACACACCATGGCAATGCCTACGCTCATCGCATCCTGAATAGCTGGGTTGAATGTGACGCTTTTTTTACTGCTGACCCCGGTGATATTACCGGAACCACGGTGGGTAGAACAAAGCATGCAAATAGCACGGATCCTGCTCCTGAAAATATGCCCGTATCTGATGGTCAGATCACTGAATGGAAATCGATTGCAGAAGCAGGAGGAACTATTACGGGCGACTATACTCTTACTAATTTTGCGACTGCTACCCTTGGCCCAACAAAGATTACAGGAAATATGTTAATCGATAACGGGGCTCAATTAACTATCCGTGGGACGATTTGGGTGTCAGGTACGATTACGTTAAGCAATGGGGCGGTTATCTCGCTTGACCCAGGCTATGGAGCAACCAGCGGCATCGTCGTAGCTGATGGTAAGATTAATGTTAATAACAACTGTGTTTTTAATGGTTCTGGTACTTCAGGCAGCTATATTATGTTTTTGACTACCAGTAGCACGCTCGACAATGATATTATAATAAGCAATAACGCTGAAACTGTTATTTTTTACGCCGGTAATGGTATGATAAATGTGTCCAACAATGCCGCCTTAAAAGAAGCAACTGCGTATAAATTATACTTATCCAACGGCTCCACCGTGTCATATGAATCTGGATTGGCCAATGCGTCTTTCGCAAACGGCCCCGGCGGCATATGGACTACCAGTAAAACTAATTGGCTCGAATTGTAGCAATGTCAATATTTAACTACAATCATTTCAATAACCTAATCGGATTAGATATTAGTGATTCTAAAATTCGCTTTATTCAATTTCGCCAAAGCGGGAAAAATAAATATCGAATTATAAGCTTCAGCGAAAAATCAATTCCTCAAGATTTAATTCGATCAGGTACGGTCAGTAACCCCGATGCAGTTACAAAACTTTTGGTTTCAATGGTAAAAGAGCCTGATTATGGAAAACTGCAGTCAAAATTTGTAAACTTCTCAGTTCCTGAAAAAAGATCATTTGTGAAGGTTGTTACCGTCCCGTTAGTACCATCTGATGAACTAGCGGGAACTGTTCGCTGGGGAATTGAACAAAACATTCCAGTTAATATCAACGAAGTCCAATACGATTGGCACGTCGTCAAAAGCTCACCGTCCCTCGCCAAAGATAAAATGCAGTGCATGGTTGCAGTCAGCCCAAAAAATATTATCGATGGCTACGCAGATATTGTTACCCGAGCTGGTTTGGTGCCCATTTGTGCAGAAAATGAATCTGTTGCAATTTCACGGTCTCTTATTAACACCAAAACAAATCCCGATGCGTCGATTATGATTATTGACCTTGGCAGAAGCCGAACTAATATTATTATATTTCACAATGACGCAGTTCAATTTTCATCATCGATTGAGGTAAGTGGAAATGAAATGACTCGAGCGGTTGCCCATAAATTATCTTTATCATTTGAAGATGCTGAAAAAATTAAAATACTATACGGCCTTGATTACCACAAAGGTCGCGGACAGATAAAATCTGTACTTGAACCACTCATGGCACAATTAGTCAACAAACTGAAGGAGTACGTCCAATATTACAGCGAGTACATGCTCGGGAAAAAATCGATAACGCAGGTTTTGCTTACTGGCAATGTAGGCAAATTATCAGGAATTCAGCAATATTTGGCTGCTCAATTAAACATTCCGATATCGATTGGCGACAGCTACACAAATATTCGCGTACTCAAGTCACACGATGAACACATTGCTAAACTTAACACGGCCTCTTATTCAACAGCGATTGGTCTGGCTTTGAAAAAAATACTATGAGCCTATACCCTGGGGTGAACCTATTATCTCGCATGCAGAAAAAGCAAATTCAGCTGGAATGGTATGGTTTTGTATCAAAAAACATACTATTTATTACGGTTAGCGTATTGGCGATCACCAGTATTGTCATAATATTTTCGATTACTTTATTAGATAATCAAGCAAATAATTTAGATGCCCAAATAGAAGATGAGCGTATCATTAAAGAAGATGGAAAGCTGTCAACCATCAACGATGCCACTGCAACGCTTAATACCACTATTGAACGTGTTCGCTCAATTCAGAAAAACTATATAAGTTGGACCGATTTTCTTACTACATTTTCAACACTTATTCCAAAGGATATTACTATCAATTCTATTTCGATTGTGGGGAAAAATCAGGAAATAAACATTTCAGGAAGCGCCCCTACTCGCGAGTCGTACCAAAATTTGTTAAAAGCATTGGAGTCAACCCCCCTGCTTTCAAATGTCCAATCTCCTATATCAAATCTTGTACAACGAGAAAATATAACTTTTGCCATCACCGCTCAAATAACGCCTGAGGAATTGTATGAATAAGTTTTTGAAGTACAAACAACTATTGATTTTTGGTGGCAGCGCATCAATTGTGTTGATAGTGACTTTAGTATTATTTGTTATTCCTCAGCTACACGAAATATCCGAAGCAAAAACGAGTATACATGACAAGCGCGTTCAGCTCGAAATTTTGAAACGAGAACGATCCAATATCGAACAAACGCAGCGAGAACTTTCGAGTATTGAAGAAAATATTAAAGACTTAGAAAAAATATTTATTGATGGGGAGGAAGTGCTTAATCTTATTTCCGCATTGGAAACAGTCGCTGAAGATAATGGCGTTGAACAAGAATTGGCATTACTCGGAGAACCAACACAAAATACATTTAGCATGAAATTAACTATTTCCTGCACGTGGGCTGAGTGTTTGAATTATTTATCAATCCTCGAGCAACTTGATCAGTATGTCAGCTTAAGCGATCCTCTCATAACGAGGGTTAATAGTCGCTTGACCATGAGTTTTAACGCGTATGCATATACCAAATAGTAAACAACTTTTTCAGCAATACTCTGTTTCAATAGTTTTTTGGCTGAAGCGTCATATTGCCCTGGCAGTAAACAGTGTAGTATTAATACTTTTGATTATTTTGGCTCAATTTATTTATACAAACGTTTATCTGAGCGTTATTAATCCAGAGCCAATCGATCAAACCGAAATAATTGCTCGCCGCAAAAAAGTCAACACTACGGAGTTCGAAACTGCTCTCAATCAAATACAGCAAAAACAGACGCCGACAGATGGACGCGTCTTTAAGGAAATTGCCAATCCTTTTGACTAGCTCATCTTGACAAGCTTGAACATACCCGATATATTTGAAATCACAATTTTAAGCTACCCTTAACTAATAACAAAATCTTCTAACTAAATTAATGGTATGGCACACGTAAAAGGAGCAGGCACTACATCACTTGGTCGCGATAGTCACGGTCAACGCTTAGGGGTCAAATTATTTGCTGGCCAAAAAGCACAAGCCGGTAATATTATTATCCGACAACGCGGTACGAAATTTCGAGCTGGCACAAACGTACGACGCGGTCTCGATGACACGTTATATGCAGAAAAAACAGGCGTTATTGCATTTTCACGACGCAAAATTCGCCGATACAACGGTAAGTTAGTATCAGCGCAATTTGTGAGTGTGAAAACTGCTTAGCGGCAAAAATAACTCCTTAGTTAACCTGCAAAACCCGAGCGATAAGCGAGGGTTTTTAGGTACGTTCGCGCTTTACGCAGGCTCTGACAAAATCTCGGAAAAGCGGGTGCGGACGTAACGGACGCGACTTAAATTCAGGGTGGAATTGCACACCCACAAACCAAGGATGGTCAGTTAACTCAACTATTTCGACTAACAGGCCATCTACACTAGTCCCTCCAATCCGTAATCCGGCTTGCTCAAATTGCTCTCGGAATGCGTTATTAAATTCGTAGCGATGACGATGGCGCTCAGCAATACGCTCCTCTCCGTACGCGTGATAGCTATGCGATCCTTTTACCAGCTTGCAATCCCAGCTGCCGAGACGCATGCTGGCACCATACTCAAATTTAAGCATCTTTTTTTCCTGTTCCGGCATAATGTGAATGACTGGAAACGGGGTTTTCGCATCAAATTCAGTGCTGTTGGCGCCCTTCAATTTCACGACATTTCGAGCAAATTCTATAGTTGCGATTTGCATGCCAAGACACAAGCCAAGGTATGGAATCTTTTGTTCACGGGCATATTTAGCGGCAGCGATTTTCCCCTCTGATCCACGACTGCCAAAACCACCAGGAATAATAATACCATCAGCCGTTTTAAGCTTACTCCACTCTTTCCGATCGCGTTGTTCCAGTTTTTCCGCATCGGCCCAGTCAACCTTCAAACGAGCATTTTGGACTGCGGCAGAGGCCTTCAGGGCCTCCATAATGCTAATATAAGCGTCACCGTGCTCCACATACTTGCCCACCATGGTCAGTTGTAGTTTATGCTTACCATCCTTAATTTTTTTTACCAACGTTTTCCACGGCTGAAGATCGGGTCGGCGCGGACGCATGCTAAAATTTTTGAAAATAATTCCAGAAATGTTAAATTTTTCAAGATTTACTGGTACTTCGTAAATGGACTTAATCGTCGGGGCTGGAATGACAGCCTCAAGCGGTACATCGCAGAATTGAGCAATCTTGTCAGTCAGCTCTTTTGATACCGGATAATCAGATCGTGCCAAAATAATATCGGGCATGATGCCAGCACTTCGCAGTTCTCTTACCGACATTTGAATTGTTTTTGTTTTCAATTCATGCGAAGTCTTGAGATACGGCATTAATGCTACGTGAACGAATAATACCCGTTCGCTGCCCAATTCTCGCCGCATTTGGCGAGCCGCTTCAAGATAGGGCTGCCCCTCAATGTCACCCACGGTTCCGCCAATTTCCATTATCAAAAAATCAGCTTTTGACTTTTCAGCAGCAATAAAGGCGCGTTCTTTTATCTTATTCGTAATATGAGGCACAATCTGAATCGTCTTACCCAGATACTTCCCTTTGCGCTCCTCAGCTAATAATTCTTGATATATTTGACCCGTCGTGACATTGCTCAGCTGACTTAAGTTTTCGTCAAAAAAACGCTCATAGTGCCCAAGGTCAAGGTCGGTTTCCGTACCATCATCGAGCACAAAGACCTCACCATGTTGATACGGACTCATCGTACCTGGGTCAACATTTAGGTACGGGTCGAACTTAATGCTAAAGACCCGATAGTGACAAGCCTTCAGGATAGCGCCAATAGATGCCGCGGCAATACCCTTGCCTAAGCCTGAGACAACGCCTCCAGTAACGAAAATGTAGCGGGTTTTAGTTGACGTCATGTTTGTATAACTACCGAAAGATTAGCCTGGTGCGAGCCAATGAAAATAGGAATACTATAGGTACCTACCTCTTTAATCGGTTTTTGTAGCCCTATGTGATCTGGTTTCAGTCTGTATTTCAGCTGCTGATAAATAGCTTCGGCTAATGAGTGGCGATCAATTCCTTGGAAAAGCCTTCCCTGATCATTCGCCTTTACCCGGATTTGAACAGTAGAACCAGAAATATTTGAAACAAAGGTACGTTCATCTTCTGCCGCCCGCTCTATCTGATGCTGGCGTTTTTGTAGATCAAGCTGATACTGTCGACGGGACTGGTCCGTGACCCTGGTGGCAAGCCGCCTTGGCAGTAAAAAGTTACGTGCATAACCCTCGGTTACATCCTTAATTTCACCCCGATGGCCACTCCCGGGTACGTCTGATAAAAATAGCACTTCCATAAGCTTTTCTTTGTTTCTAGTGTACTACAGAATTTTAAAACCATCAAACGTCTGGGGAGCGACCGTCTCCGAGACCTGAACACTGATATCCCGACCAACGGGAATTTCATATCTCAACCACTCAATAAATTGAGTTATTTCTGCCGCTGATGCCTGTGCCATGATAGCGACCGTACCATTGCGCATATTCTTGACCCAGCCAACAATACCATGCTGACGGGCATAGATCTGGACAGTCAGCCGCATCGTAACCCCCTGAACGAGACCTGAAAGGGTTAACTGCACAGTACGCATACAACGCTATTTTTTAAGCTCTTCCTGCGCTCGGTCAAGCTGGGGATCCCGATCGTTATTATAATCCTCAGCAGACTGCTCAACGACAATATCAGGCGTAATCCCCTCCTCATCAATTGATGATCCAAGCGGGGTCAACCATTTCGACACGGTTAATTTTAGTGAAGAGCCATCGCTAAACTGCTCATAATCCTGCACAGAACCCTTGCCAAACGTTTGTGTTCCGATAATGGTTGCCCGTTCATTATCCTGCAGCGCGCCAGCTAAAATTTCTGAAGCAGAAGCGCTTCCTTCATTTACCAAAACCACAATCGGAATGTCCGTGAGTAAACCCTGGCCTTCCGCATGATACTCCTTTCGCTCCGAACCAGAATTTTCGATCACAATAATTTCCTGCCCCGCGAAAAATTGTCCTGCTAAGTCAACCACGGTATCCAGATACCCTCCTGGATTATTCCGAACATCAATAATAAGACCCGATGGATTCTTCAGCAGCATCTCCTGAGCGATTTGGCGAAATTCTTGATCCGTTTCCGTATCAAAATGGGTTATCTCGACATACGCATTACCGTCATCGAGCATCTCCCAATCAATACTTTTTACGGTAATTATATCGCGGGTAATTGAAACATCACGGGGTTCATCTGAGTCCGCTGAAGCGATAGTTAAAACAACGGTGGTGCCCTGAGGGCCACGAATTAAATTAACCGCTGTATCAATACTCATATTAAGCGTGTCAGTACCATCAATAGCTAAAATTAAATCACGAGCCTTCAAGCCTGCATGAGCAGCAGGTGAATCTGGTAACGGTGCAATAATGGTTAATTGGTCATTTTTTATGCCAATTTCCGTACCGATACCTTCAAAACTTCCAGACAATTCCTGATTAAACTTAGTGGTCTCATCGGGATCTAAGAAACGTGAGTACGGATCGTCGAGTCCAGCCACCAGTCCGTGTAACGCTCCATAAAACAATTTTGTTTCATCAACCGGAGTGCCAACATATTTTGTGGTAATGGTATTCCAAACATCTTCAAATAGCTGAGGGTTAACGGATCCGCCATTAATGCTTCGATCAACTGACAATAATACTTCATCAAGCGTGATTGACCCATCGCTATTAATATCGCGTGCCTGCTGTGCTACCCCGACCACATACCCGCCGACAGCGCAACCGGCCATGGCACCAATAACTAATAAAAAAATAACCCCTCGCAGAAACCAATTTGGCTGATTGCCTTTATTTGTTTGATCTGACATGGAATAGTAATTAATCAATTTTCTTAATATGCGCTCCTAATGCACAAAGACGATCAGCTAATCGTTCATACCCTCGATCAATTAATTCAGCTCGTTCAATAACACTTTTCCCTTGAGCAATAATAGCAGCAATGACCAGCGTCGCACCTGCTCGTAAATCAAGACTGGTGATTTCCTTGCCATACAACGGACTCGGGCCCTGGATCACTGCCGTATGCGGATCGCGAATGGTCATTGAGGCCCCCATTTTGCACAGTTCACGAATATAGCCCAATCGCCCCTCAAACAATGTCTCGAAAATCGTACTCGTGCCTGTTGCCTGAGTCAACAAGACTGAAAAAGGCGCTTGTAAATCGGTAGGAAAACCGGGATAGGGACGAGTATCTATATTTACTGCCCGAAACATAGTCGTGGGTTTAATATGAAGAGTGTCGGTTCCCTTGATTTCAAATGAGACATTTGCAGCGGCTAGCTTCTGCAACACAAGGTCAAGATGAGTGGTATTGCAATGAGTAATAGTAACATCACCTCGGCTTACTGCAGCCGCGACCGCCAGTGTGCCTGCCTCAATGCGATCAGGCAAGACGGTATGATCGACGCCCAGAAGTGAACTCACGCCATGCACCGTAATAACTGAGGTGCCAGCACCTTCGATCCGTGCACCCATCGCATTTAACATAACTGCTAGATCTTCAATTTCAGGCTCAGACGCTGCCAATCGGATTTCAGTAGTCCCTTCGGCGCAGACCGCCGCCATGAGAACGTTTTCAGTTGCGGTAACGCTCATCTCGGGCAATACGACCCGTGTCCCACGTAATTGTTTCACTGAAAAAGTGTATAGCTCGTCTTTTTGCTCCACCGAAACTCCCAACTGCTCCAATCCACGAATATGAGTATCAATCGGCCGAGAACCAATGAGACACCCGCCCGGCTGAGGAATTCGAACATTCTTAAAGCGGGCCAACAGCGGACCAATAATCACCACCGACCCACGCAGGTGCTTTACGAGCTGTATGTCAGGTTCGGCACCGCGAACCTCCCGTGCAGAAATTGTCATCACATGATCAGTAAAATCAATCGTTGCGCCCAGCGACTCAAGAATTGATTGCATGGTATGAATATCTGAAATATCTGGCACATTACGTAATACAACGGTTTTATCGGTCAACAAAGCGGCGGCCATCATTTTCAGAGCAGCATTTTTCGCTCCGGACACTGAAATTGTCCCGTTTAATGAGGTGCTTCCTTCAATCAATAATCGCGCCATGCAAATAATCTTAGCTATTAATCAATCAGAAGTATAGCCAAGGCTGAGGAATTAATCAATCTATAGACGAAAAAGTGAAAATTCCGGTATACTAGCTGCATGCGACTTCGCCACCGTAGAATATATTTTATCATTATGACGCTTGCCTTTTTTTTAGCGGCGCCAATTTTAATAGGTTATGGAATAGGTTGGCGATATAATTCTACATCTCGGCATTTAGAAAAAGTTTCAGCGTTAAGCATTACTTCAACTCCACGCGGCGCGTCGGTCTATGTTAATAATGAACTTCAACAAAAACAAACGCCATTTTCAATTAATCATCTGTATGCCAGTAACTACCAGGTAAAACTCGAGAAAAGCGGATATTACGCTTGGGAAAAAAATGTGCGTACATACGCAGATCGCGTTACCCGTTTGCCCAATGCGTACCTTGTCAAAAAACAAAATTTTGAAGCGAGCATTCTTACCACCCCCATTGAATCAATGTATGTATCTCCCTCGGGCTCACGAATAATGATAGCTCATCAACTGGAGTTAACAGCTTATTTGCAAACAGGCATTCGTCAGTGGGAATACAGATTACCTGCTGAAGTCGCAGACATTCAATGGTCGGCAGACGAATCACTGCTGTTGGTTACCACGGCTTCATCTTCCACTCCCCTGGTGATTAATTCATACGATGGCAGCCGCAGCAATTTTGCATTACCTGACACAGGTACCATATATGAATATTTCTGGTCTCAGGATGTCGGCACTATCCTCTACTGCCGAACCAATCAGGCTGTGTACGAAATAAACTTAGCCAGACAAATAACACAGCAACTCCCTGAGCCACCAATCCAAAAATATGGAGATACTTCGCTTCGAATAATGAGAGATTTGGAATTAGCGACCTGGGAAACAAGTGATGGAGAACTCATAGCGAGCTTACCAGTTCCCATTTTGCATACTTTAAAAATTGTTGCATCGGGTCATTTCTTGTTTGTTCAGGATGCAACCAATCGCTCATTATTTACGATTGATGTGCAAACACGCCAATCAAAACCACTTGGGAAAAACATTATTGCCACAATGTGGGGAGCAGAACGAAAGCAACTATTGTATGCATCATCAAATGAACTGTGGCTCTACGACCCTCAAACCGTTACCCAAGAACTAATATTGCGTACCTCGCAGGAAATCACGAACGCTCAACTTATGATCAATGATCAATACATTGGCTATGTGCCCGGCGGACAAAATCTTACTCTTTTTGAAATAAGCGATTTGCCTCGTAACACCTATGTTCTGCCAACAGATAAAACAACCGGTTTGGTTACCTTGCCAAACCGAATGACGGCATATCTCAGTACTGAGACTGAAGTTTTCCCACTTGTTTTTGAGTGATATCTAGGAATCAGCTTTCTGCTGTTCACGCGCGGCGATATAATTCCCCGCCTCGAGCAGTGAATCAAAAGTACCGGCGTCAAACCATTTTCCCTCAATAACACGCACGTCAAGTTCGCCAAGCTCTAAATACCGTTTATGCAATTCCGTTATTTCAATCTCTCCGCGAGCCGAGGGGACGACTTCCTTTGCAAATTGTGAAACACGATTATCAAAAATGTAGAGCCCAGGAATAGCATAGTCGCTGATCCACTGCTGTGGCTTTTCTACAATTTGTATAACTTTTTTATGTTCATCAAACTGTACAACGCCTAAACGCTCAGGATCTGGAACTTTTTTTGCAAAAATACGGCCACCCTTCTTAAATGACTGTAGTGCCTCGGTAAAATTATCCTCAAAAATGTTGTCCCCCAATATCATTGCCACTGAATCATTATTCAAAAAATCTTCGCCAACGATAAATGCATCAGCAAGACCTCGTGGAGTTTCTTGTATCTCATAGGTAAATTTCGCGCCAAATTCCTTGCCCGATCCGAGCAAATGCAAAAAATGACCAGCATACTCAGGCGCTACAATAATCAATATTTCTTTAATGCCTGCCTGTAGTAACGTTTCGAGCGGATAGTAAATCATCGGTTTATTATAAACCGGAAGTAGCTGTTTACTAGTTATTTTGGTGAGTGGTCGAAGCCGAGTCGCCCGGCCACCAGCTAGGATAATGCCTTTCATACAACTAAGAATTACTCATGGTAAAAGGAAATTCACGGCCGGAAAGCGGCTCTAGTGCCGCATCTTTATCTGACAAAATTGCATCAGACATTGGCCAATCAATGTGCAACGTAGGGTCATTCCATATGATACCACTATCGTATTCTGGTGCATATGGATTGTCCACTTTGTAGAGGAATTCAGTATGTGGCTCGAGCGTCAGAAAACCATGAGCAAAACCGCGTGGAATGTACAGCATGTTAAAATTCTCGGCTGATAATTCAAATGATTCCCATTGGCAAAAGGTTTCCGAATCTTTCCGAAGATCAACAATAACATCAAAAACTTTTCCCGCTGTTACCCGGACGAGCTTTGCTTGAGTAAACGGTGGAAGCTGAAAATGTAAACCACGGAGTATCCCGGCGGATTTTGAAAATGAATGGTTGTCTTGAACGAACGCTCGGGTGATTCCATGCCGGACAAACGTACTCTGAAAAAAAGTCTCCAAAAAAAATCCGCGTTCATCTTGAAATACTTTTGGAATGATAAGCCAGGCGTCTTTAAATTTTGTAGGTTTAAATTCCATGTGAAATGAATTCTGCTAATGCTGTTTGCCACGATCTCATGGCCGGTAACTTGGTGTTGATTAAAATACCATAGGCGGGTCGTACCGCTGGACGGGGAAATACGCTCCCGGGCACTGCTGCCAGTTTAGCACTAACACCAGCTAATTTAAATATTTCCTGTGCAAAACCAAACCAGGTACAGGACCCGATATTTGTAACATGGTAGGTGCCAAATGGCAACTGAGAATCTACAATATACTTACTCTGAACGGCGAGGTCTGGGGCATACGTCGGACAAGATACTTCTTCGTCAATTGCTTGAACGACCGAGTTCGTTTGGGCTCGCTCAAGTATTTTGTGCACAAAACTCTTCTTGCCAGATTCCCCAATCCCCGGCTTACCAAACAATCGGGATAATCGAATAATGTAATAGCGTTGTGTCCGCTCTCGTACTCGCTGCTCCCCTCGGTATTTTGATCGTCCATATGCTGACTGAGGGTCGGGCTGATCAGCCTCGGTATAGCCCTTTTCCTGATTGCCCCTAAAAACGTATTCCGTGCTGTAATGCACCAGAATGCCCCCCACAGCGTCTACTGCCTGGGCGAGGTATCCTGGAGCCTCCCCATTAACAAAATTAGCTATAGAGGCGCTTTTTTCAGCTCCATCAACGTCGTTATAAGCAGCGGCATTCAAAACAATGTTTGGCCTTAATTCCCGGATCTTCTGAGTAACCATAGCTTGATCCGTAATATCCAACTGTTCACGATCCCAACACTGAGGTTGCTCATTATTAAAAGCTTGAGCAAGTTCTTGCCCGAGCATGCCTTGTGCTCCAATAATCAAAATAGTTCGTTTCATGGTACCAATTTTTCAATCGAATGGTTAGTCAGAAGCTGCAACTCTTCATGGATTGCCGCCAACCGCTCAACGCTTTTGCCATACTGAGCAAACCGATGATAAGCCCGACGAAATGATCCAATGTGCCTACCTTGTTTTGCAGAATAGGTATTTCGCGCGTCAGCATAGGCCAGAATTTTCTCCTCAATGCTCGTCGGAAAAAAATCTCTACCAATAAATTTGTATTGCTTGCACACACGTGCATCAAGACCGGTTCCACCCATGTGCACAATACATACTCGTGCGAGTTTTTCTCCATACCCTTTACGCTTCACCAATCGGTATCCGATAAACGCATGATATGTGGCGTCCATCAATTCCACAGACGCTTTGCTTCCGGTTACCATACGGCCGATGTCGTGCACCATGCACGCCACTTTCAAAAAGTGACGGTCAACGGGGATGCCCCGTTTCGTCAAAATTTTCGCTATTCGATCAGCAAATTTCCAATTCAATAATGAATGGCTCCAGGTATCGCGAGCTTGTTGAGGAATATGGTGTTCGCGAGCCAATCGTGTCATCCATTTTCGAATCTCTGAAAGAGATGGTACTTTAGCGCTCTTCATACTGGCGCCGAAAATATTCCTTAAATGCCCCTGATTTAATAGGACGCCACCAGGCTTCATGCTGCTGATACCATTCAATCATTTTTTCTAAATACACATCGAGCGAATACTCTGGCTGGTATCCTAGTTCTCGCTTTGCTTTTGTCCAATCAACGGCATAGCGACGATCATGCCCCGGACGATCCTTAACATAATAAATCCGATCTTCCCCGAGCTTCATGATCTTCAAAACGCGACGAATAAGTTCTAGATTATTAACGTCATCCTCCATGCCACCAATACAATACGTTTCACCCACCGTGCCATTATGCAATATCATATCGATTGCCCGACAATGGTCATCGACATACAACCAATCGCGCACATACTTACCATCACCGTAGATAGGAACCTTCTTTCCTTCAAGCAATTCTGTTATTGCCAGCGGCAGCAATTTCTCAGGAAACATATACGGTCCGTAATTATTAGAAGTATTGGAAATAGTCACCGGCAAGCCAAAACTGACGCCATAGGAGCTAGCCAGATGATCCGCCGCGGCTTTTGACGCAGAATAGGGACTTCGCGGATTATAGCGTGTCTGTTCATTAAACTTATTCGGGTCATCAAGCGTCAATGCCCCAAATACTTCATCGGTTGAAATCAAATGAAACCTTTTCCCTTGGTTGTAACTACCGTCCTGCTTTCGCCAAGCCTTAACTGCGGCTTCTAACATGATATGCGTTCCCCAGGTATTTGATAAAATGAAGTCATACGCATCAGGTCGCTCTGGACCGGCATTTAAAACCGATCGGTCGACGTGGGATTCGGCAGCAAAATGAACAACCATATCCGCTGACGCAATCCACTGCTTGAGCATTTGAAATGCTTCACGATCAAATCGACCGTATTCATCCTCAAACTTTGCTTTTGAATAAAGAATAGGACAAGTAATATCAAATTTATGAAATTCCAATCGAGAATCTCCCTCCAAATCTACAAGATTTGCCGGCTTTTGTATTCCAGTCTTTTCATCAGTGTATGGGTTGCCAGCGTATGACAATTTATCCAGGTTAATGATCGAATCACCAGGATATTTCGCTAACCAATATCGAATAAAATTTGATCCAATGAATCCGGCGCCACCGGTTACTAATAATTTCATAAATGGAGAAAAATTTTAGCGCGGGTTAATGCAGCAATGCTTACAGCATCATTAATTTTTCCTGTTTGAACCCACCTGAATGCTTTTGAAAATGGAATGGTTGCTACTGACTGATCACTCTCCTCGGATATGGTTACTGTGCCAACCTTTTTTAATTCTCGTGCTAAGAAAATACTGACAAGTTCATTCACGATCCCTGGACAGTCAGCCACGCGTCCTAATGATTTCCATGATTGTGCCACTAAACCAGCTTCTTCGCGCAATTCACGCTTGGCAGCCTGCAAGTAGGTTTCGCGTGGCTTCCGGCCACCCCAGGGCAATTCAAGTGTATACGATGATAACGGATAGCGCCACTGCTTGACAAGATACAATTCTCCCGCCTTATTCAGGGCAACGATAATGCTCGATCCGGTCATATCGACCACCCCATAAATTCCCGATTTCCCATCCGGACGCACGACCTGATCCTCCCTAACCGAAATCCACGGATTGTGATAAACAACTCGCGAGGATTTGGTCTGCCAATGTCCTAACCGTTTAGGTGCCAAGTTCCCAACTGGATAAATATTTCTTTTGCTCAGGAGTCAATTGATCTAAAGTAATGCCCATGCTCTTCAATTTCATAGCGGCAATTTTTTCATCCAAATGTTTTGGAACCGGGTACACGCTGACTGGAATATTTTTGTAAAATCGAACCAGATATTCCACTGACAATGCTTGATTGGCAAAACTCATGTCCATCACCGATGCCGGGTGGCCGTCACCAGCCGCCAAATTAATCAGACGACCATCGGCCAAAATATGAATGCGGCGTTTATTGGGCAAGGTATACTCCATGACCTGATGCCGCACTTCAGTTTGCTTTTTACTTATCTTCTTCAAACCAGGCAAATCAATTTCGACATTGAAGTGTCCAGAATTACATACAATAGAATTGTCTTTCATCTTACGAAAATGTTCTGGTCGAATCACATTAATATCGCCCGTCAACGTGATAAAAATATCACCAAGCGATGCGGCTCGACTCATGGGCATTACCTGAAAACCATCCATCACCGCCTCAATTCCTTTGACTGGATCGATCTCAGTCACGATCACATGTGCGCCCATGCCTTTTGCGCGCATTGCCGCACCCCGACCACACCAACCATAGCCAGCGATCACGACCGTTCGTCCGGCAAAGAGAACATTGGTGGCACGGATTATCCCGTCAATCGTTGACTGGCCAGTGCCATAGCGATTGTCGAAAAGGTGTTTTGTTTTGGCGTCGTTAACCGCAATAATCGGATAGCGTAAAACTTTATGCGCAGCCATACTTTTCAGACGAATAACCCCGGTGGTTGTCTCTTCAGTACCTGCCCAGATCTGTGGTAATTGATTTTTTCGTTTTTTATGGAGCTCAGACACCAAATCAGCTCCATCATCCATGGTGATCTGTGGCTTAAAATCAAGTGCTTGATTGATATGTCGAAAATATTCTGCGTGTGATGCGCCATAACGTGCGTACACCGGAATATCGTATTCTTTCTGAAGTGCTGCCACTACATCATCTTGGGTTGATAAAGGATTTGAAGCCGCCAAGACAACGCGCGCACCTCCGGCTTTCAGGGTAATCATAAGATTTGCCGTTTCTGTCGTGACGTGCAAACAGGCGGCGATTCGAATATTGCGCAAGGGTTTCCGCTTGCTGAAGTCCTGACGGATAGTGCGAAGCACATTCATGTCTCGTTCTGCCCAGGTGATACGATTAATTCCTAATTTAAGCTGCTTCCTCGGTGTCGTCATACGAATATAAATATAGCGTTAATTGATAAATAATAAAGCCTGCAACCAAAGAAATAATGACTGCAACTATACCATGATCGTGAATCCTCGTATATACCAATCCTGCACCAGCCAATGCCCAGGCGCCATTCCAGAGATGGCCGCTCTTCTTTCGCGCTGCAGCAGCTTCATCCAGGGCAATAAATGTGTAATTATTTTGCAAAATTATAACCAAAAATCCACACCCAATTGTTCCCCAAAGGAAATAATTAAATTCCAAAAAATTTCCTACAAATCCCGGCTGTATATCTTCCAATACATACAACATAAGAAAGGTAACTAGCATCACCTTAAATACTTCTCGGGCTATAAATACCGCCCACTGGAGTACCCGCTCCCCTTTTGTATTTGGGATAAACATATCGTTACTGAGATGAGCTGCCCAAATTATTTCTTATTTTTTGCATAACATTATCAAGTGTTAATGGATCCTTATGAAATTCAAAGGTGAGACCGTGCACGAGTAATTTTTTCCGTGCCTCGGGCAAACCAGGCATAACAATAATAAATTCGGTTTTTTTGGTTTCTGCATTTGTGTACAGCATAGGGATTTCAATCGTAGCTGTTGCGTACATCCATTTCCCGCGACGTTCTACCTGCGCATATCGAGCGATAATATAATCGTACGTATCAATATTTTCCACCTCAGGCAAATCAACCACGCCAGAATACTGTGGATCAAAGAATTGATCCTGACTTACTGCAAAATATCCATTTCCGTCAATGGTCATATCATTTTTGGGAATATAGGCATATGGTGTACCTGATAATCTACTCATAACGTACGGGGTGTTAAGATCGACCAGCGGCTGTGGCACGCCATTGAGCGTAAATGTCTGAAGCCCTTCTTCATGCTCTGTCATAAACTCTACCTTTTCTGATTTAAAATAAACGCCACTTGGACGTGTGGGGTGCGTACCAATAATGGAAGCATATACAGGATTATCAGCTAAGTATATATGATTACGGAATACGATAAGGTGTTGTTTACTCAAAATCTGCTTGATAAAGACGTCGTTCTCCCCTGGATCAAACTTCACATGATAGAGCCCGAAGGGCAAATCATCCTGACTAATTCGAAAACGATACTCCGGCTGTCCACCATCGTTAGATTCAGTCGTGGCGATATTGGTATCTAATTCAACCTCATCAATAAAAGTTTCAGCTGAGGAATACAATTGCAAAGTAATCGGGCTTGGATCGGTTGAGCGGGAAGCAATCCGAACCGCAAATTCGAAGTACAATGGCTCACCCTGACCAATATACGTATATAAATCATGCTGCCCGCGTAGTACTGTATTAATGACCGTATATGACTGTTTCGGCTCATACCCAGGTAATTCATGATACAGTGACAAATCAAAATTATACTTAATAATTGTCTGCAAGTCGGGTAGATTACGCAAAAAAGAATCAATAGTAAATCTAGGGGTCACCGATTCCTCCAACGGCGTTAACTGTGCGTCACGATTCTTCGTCAACTGCTGAATTTGCGCATCATATTCGGCTCGCGTAGATTCATCAAGAGCGTCGACGGGACCAAATGACTTTTCGATAGACTGCTTTTGCAGCTCAAAATCTCTCAGAATAGATGCATACTGAGATTGATATTCTCGATCGCGATACCAAAGAACATTGTTCCCTTCTCGCACCGGAATCCAGTACGGAGGTAGGGATTCCAAACGCGGTTCATAATATGCTAAATCGGTATAGGCATAAGCGCCATTCGGCTGAAAAACCCCAAGTTTAATAACCTCTTGTGCGTCAGGATTTTGATATTGCAGGCCGACCTTAACCGAATTGAACAATCGAGGCGTTGTCACATTAAAATACAAAGGTGAGGCGGTGATTGCTTGAAACGATTCATCACTGCCTCCAAACGTCCCCGTCATTGTTACCGGCTCTTTTGAAGCAAAACTTGAAACAAAAGGAGACGGGTCATCAACGGTATGAGAAAACCTCATAGTGCCTGAGGGGGTAAAATTTGCAATGCCAAGATACGCCAACACAGCAACGGGAATCAACCATTTAGTGATCCGAATTATTGAAAACAATGAATTATTTTGTGGTTCTTGCATTGGTACTATTTGTACTATACTAATTTATCATCGTATCATCAATTTCCAATCGGCACTACCCGTGTCAGATTCATCTGATCGGGCAGTATAGCGCGTTGTTCAGTCGTGAGATGACTTCGAGATAATAGTTCACGTACTCTGACCATGTCTACATTTAAGCTATTTTCGTACACGTACAATGAGGTTTGACTGGCTACCTGGGCAAGCGCTTCAGCCGCAACTGAGCTTGAGGCGGGCAATGTTGCAATCACGCGTCGATCAGGAAAAAAGAACCGATCGGCCCCACCGGCGATAATAACGGCCTCAGACGGTGTATTTGCCAAAACTTCAGAACGTACCTGCTCATACGTTTCTATATGCCGTTGTAACTGCATAAGTCCTTGAAGCGGATCGGCTACCGTTAAGCTTACTGACAATCCGACAATCACAAAAACTAAAAAAATAGTTACCGCCGCCTGGTATCGCGTGGCCCATAAGCTAACGACCCATAGCATACCGCGAACAGCGATCGGAATACCCATGATAAGAATTGGCAACCAATAACGGAGATATGAAGACCCGAGCAATACTTTGGTTGGGTCAATATATTCTTTAAACGTGAAAGCTCCATAATACAATATCATCCAAACAGAAATAATGACGAACAAACACGTATAAACTATCTCCGGGATCGTAACCGTATTTATGGTTTCAAGAGAATATAGCGTACGCCGAACCCAGCTACGAATCGAGTTAAAAAATATTAAACTCATACCCGCTATGACAAAAAGGCTGTACCACGGCATATACGCAATAAGATACGTGTAGGCCATTTGTAGGGATTGAGATAAATTAATGCCAAAAGGAAAGAAATATTGCAACCAACTCGCACCGGGATCCTGCGTACGAGAAACGGTATCGAGAGTATCACTCAGTGATGGCATGGAGTAGGAAAAAGTAAATGCTGAGCCGTACAATTCATTGTTAACAAACAAAACTGGTGTAAATACCAAAACGGCTGGAATGATAAATGATACAATTCGAGAAATAGTCAATTGACGGCGATGCACCATTGCTATCGATCCTAAAAGTATCAGAACCCAAATAACCTCTGAAATGCGTACTGAAAATGCCATACCCAAAGCAAGTCCGGCGATAATGAAAAAAGTGTTTCTTCCACGTTCTGATTTATCAAATGCCCGCATCAAGGCAGAAAGACAGATTAACAAAAGAGAAACAAAAAGAACATTATGAAACATCCCTCGACTTGCGTAGAGCCAAAACGGTGGAAGGATCAATAAAAGCAACAGTGAAGTAATAGCAGTTACAAAGCCAAATAATCGTTTACAAATAAAGTAAAAAGACAACGCACCAATAATTGCAGCCATCGGGGTCAACCAAAGCAATGCCCAATTACCAAGTGCTGACGCTGCCATTCCATAATACAGTGGCAATCCAATAAAACTATTTGGCACTAAATCTCCGTCGGCATTTATTTTTATACTGCGAGGATGGACGATCCCCGGGCTACCGACATTAATCGAATCATGAGCAAGCGGCATACCGCTCTCAGCCACCTTTGTCGCAAAAAAGTAATTCGCTGTTTCATCAGGAGAGGTAAATACGCTATCCCCCTGGTAGTAGCTGCCGTAGATGCATAAAAAAAATAACAATAAAACAGCAATCGATAACGAAGCAAAAGGAATGCGGGCTTTGGCAAATGTAGTCATAGTACATCGGTCACTATACCATTAAATATGCCCTTTTCAAAGTAAATGCTATCTGATACGATAGTAATCAATATTAAGCAAATTCAGTGATTTTTGGATAATTTTGCTATGCAATTCCTGGATTATATGCGCATCGCGGTCGGTGTCACTGTTGCCCTTGGACTGCCTGGTTTTTGCATTAGTTTAGCGCTATGGCCTCAGCAGCGGCGATGGTCATTTGAACGGATCATTATAAGTATCATCATATCAATTATTACGACCTCTGGTCTCACCTATGCCGCCAATCAGCTCGGCGCCCCATTCAGCCTGCTCACCATTGGCATTGTCATCAGTGTAACAAGTCTTATCAGTCTCATTATTTACTATTTTATTAAGTCAAAAAGTAATCCTGTATGAAAAATTTTGCCATTACCGGCGTTGCTGGATATATTGCGCCGCGCCATCTCAAAGCAATTAAGGAAACCGGTAATACTGTCGTAGCCGCTCTTGACCCGCACGACTCGGTTGGAATTCTCGATAGTTACTTTCCTGAAGCGCGTTTTTTTACTGAATTCGAGCGATTTGATCGCCACGTTGATAAACTTCGCCGTCACAATAAGGAAAAAGAGGTGCACTATGTCAGTATTTGCACGCCAAACTATTTACACGACGCTCACATGCGATTTGCGCTTCGCATCGGTGCTGATGCAATTTGTGAAAAACCCCTAGTGCTCAATCCATGGAATATCGATGCCCTCCAGGAACTTGAAAAAGAATACGGGAAAAAAATATATACGGTTCTCCAACTACGGTTACACCCAAAACTTGTCGAGCTAAAGAAAAAATTAGCCGACGATACAAAGCGGCGCCACCAGGTTAGTTTGACTTATATTACCTCCCGCGGCTCCTGGTACCTTTCATCATGGAAAGGATCGTTGGAAAAATCAGGCGGACTAGCCACAAACATTGGCATACACTTTTTCGACTTACTCCTATGGCTCTTTGGTCCCGCCATCCGGAATGATGTTCACGTCAATGATGAAAAAAGGGTTAGTGGATTTCTCGAACTTAAAAATGCAGATGTCCAATGGTATCTCTCAATTGAGAGTGAAGACTTGCCAAAAGAAGCCGGGGACAAAAAGACGTTTCGTTCCATGACGCTGGATGGTAATGAAATAGAATTTTCTGATGGCTTTACTGACCTTCACACGCTTGTTTACAAAGATATTTTAGAAGGTGGCGGTTTTGGAACCGCTGATGCGCGCGATTCGATCCAGTTGGCTCATGATATCCGCCATGCCACTCCAAAAGCCTCTGCAGAGCTGATTCACCCTCTTGCCAGCCACTTCGCTAAATAGCATTTTCTAACTTACCCAGCTACGTCGCTAACGGCTCAAAGTTTAGATTTTGAAATATTGGAGAAATTTGTTATAATATTGCAGCATTCGGCAACTTGTTAAGTAATTTTTGATACGTAAAATTACAGATAAAACTATGCCCACTGACTACTTTGCCCACGAATCGAGCTATATCGACGAAGGTGCCAAAATCGGAACCGAAACTAAGATTTGGCATTTTTGCCACATTATGTCTGGCGCCATAATCGGGGCTCACTGTTCACTGGGGCAGAACGTAAATGTCGCCGGCGGAGCAGTGGTAGGTAATCACGTGAAGATCCAGAACAATGTTTCAATATATGACGGAGTTACTGTTGAAGACTATGTCTTTTGTGGGCCTTCAATGGTTTTTACGAATGACCCAACCCCGCGCGCAAAATTTCCGCTTGGTCGAACTAATTATAAAAAAACGATTTTAAAAGAAGGCTCAAGTATTGGTGCGAATGCAACCATTGTGTGTGGCAACACCATTGGCAAATCTGCTTTTATTGGATCGGGTTCAGTAGTCACAAAAGACATCCCTGACTATGCTATTGCTTATGGCAACCCTGCTCGCGTTCATGGCTGGATATGTGAGTGCGGTAGTAAACTTGTTTTTGCGGATGAAAAAGCTATCTGTGCAAGATGTAGCAGTAATTACCTAAAAAAAGATGACCACGTAACTAAACAATAAAAAATGTTATGAAACTCGTCGACCTTCACCGCCAGTATACGTCAATTAAAAAACCGATTGATGCTGCAATTAAACGAATCATCAATTCGACTGATTTTATTCTAGGGAAAGATGTTGATGAACTAGAACACGCTATCGCTAAATTCTGCAAGGTACCTTATGCAGTAGGACTTAATTCTGGAACTGACGCACTCTTATTTGCTCTCCGAGCTCTCGGTATCAAACGAGGCGATGAAGTAATTACCACTCCCTTCACCTTTATCGCTACTGCGGAAATGATTGCGCTTGAGGGAGCTCGACCAGTTTTTGCCGATATTGACCCTGCCACCTTTAATATTGACCCCAAAGAGATTGAAAAACATATTACTAAGCGCACTAAGGCCATAATTCCAGTTCACCTTTACGGCCAGCCAGCTGCGATGCAGGCGATTATGAAAATAGCCCACAAACATAAGCTACCCGTTATCGAAGACGCCGCGCAGGCAATCGGCGCGAAGATAGCAAATCAGCCGGTATGCACCTTTGGTGAAGTGGGTTGTTTGTCTTTCTTTCCAGCAAAAAATTTAGGATGCTACGGTGATGGTGGGATGCTTTTAACGCGCGACAAAAAAGTTGCTGATCGAGTCCGGATGATGCTCAATCACGGATCTCGCATCCGCTACCACCATGAATTTATCGGCGATTCTTCGCGATTAGACAATCTTCAAGCGGCAATTCTGAATGCTAAACTCCCCTACTTAAATGGCTGGAACAAAAAAAGAGCTGCGGTTGCTCGTTTATATAATACCCTATTAAAATCACCAGTCATCACCCCGTATGTACCAAAAGGGTTCACTTCGGTCTTTCAGCAGTACACGATTCGCATCCCGAATCGGACGGCGGTTCGTAAACGATTGGAGAAATTAGGGATACCCACTGCTATTCACTATCCCATCCCACTGCATCTCCAGCCGGCCATCAAAAAATTAAAACTTGGATACCGCCAAGGTGATTTTCCTCATTCGGAAAAAGCCAGCCGCGAAGTATTATCGCTTCCGATGTACCCAGAAATAACTAAATCTGAAATTATCACGGTAGCTCGCGCTATCAACCAAGCAGTACACGTATGAGCAAAGGCAAACTCAAGGTCGCCGTCATCGGCGTGGGAAACATGGGTCGCCACCACGCACGAAATTATTATGAAATGAAAGAATGTAATCTGGTGGCGATCTGCGACATTGATCCAACAAAAGCAGAATTAGCCAAACAGTATAGCTGTGCTTTTTATACTGACTTTCGGCGTATGCTGAAAAATGAAAAAATTGACGCGATTTCCATTGCCGTTCCCACCAAACATCACTTTGCAATAGCAATGCACTGCATTAAAGACAGAAAGCATGTTCTCGTCGAAAAGCCAATTGCTGCTTCCGTTTCTGATGCGAGACGGATGATAGCTTTAGCTGCCAAAATGAAAGTAACGTTTACCGTTGGTCATATTGAACGATTCAATCCTGGTGTACAAAAAATGCACGAGCTGATAAACCAAGGTAAGCTCGGCTCAATCATTTCCATAATTTCTAAGCGGGTCGGTCCATTCGCGCCGCGCATCAAAGATTCGGGTGTGTTGATTGATCTAGCAGTGCATGATATTGACATCATTGGCCACCTGCTTCATAAACTGCCGACCCATGTCACGGTAAATGGGGGCAAAGCCATTAATAAGAAAATTGATGACTTTGCGGAAATATTTCTTCGTTATGGAAACCAATCCGGATATATCCAAGTAAACTGGATCACTCCGGTGATCATCCGAGAATTGCATGTTACGGGCACCAAGGGATACGCTCATCTAAACTACATTACCCAAGAATTAGGATTCTATAAATCACGTTACAAAGAACAGTTTAATAATTACGGAGATTTTGTTATTCAGTTCGGCAAATCACACCGTCTCAATGTACCAATCCAATCCCATGAGCCATTGCGCAGAGAATTGCAATCATTTTTAGCAAATATAACCCGCCACACACGACCCGTAGTCTCGGGACAAGATGGGCTCGAAGCTCTCCGCATTGCTCTTCGTGCATTACATACCATCAAATATGCTTAACTTTCGAGGAAAAAATATTTTGATAACCGGTGGCGCTGGATTTATCGGTAGTCACTTAATTGATCAGTTAATAACCGAGCAGCCACGAAACATCATCGTCGTAGACAATCTTTTTCTTGGCAAGCTGGCTAATTTGAAGGATGCTCAAAAGAATTTTCCTCGGCTTATCTTTTACCGTCATGACGCTTCAGATTACTCATTTATGAAGCGGCTGGTTGCCAAGCATCGGATTCATGTCATTTACAATCTCGCTACCAAGGCTCTCCCCTATTCTTTCACCGATCCCGAGGATGCATATCTGATAAACGTAAAACTTTCAACCACCTTATTGCGTCTTTTGCTCGATAAACAATACCAGACACTGATTCACTTTTCTTCGTCTGAAGCATACGGTTCCTCACTGACTTCATCAATGTCAGAACTGCATCCATTGGTCCCCCACACACCCTATGCCGCAGGCAAGGCCTCGGCTGACCTCCAAGTCATGGCTTGGCGCCATTTCTTTAAGCTTGATATTGCCATTATTCGCCCTTTTAATAATTATGGCCCGCGGCAAAATGAAGGAATGTATGCCGGCGTCATCCCCATTACCATTAAACGAATTATGAAAGGTCAGCCACCCATTCTCCAGGGTGACGGAAAGCAAACTAGAGATTTTATTTATGTGACGGATACGGCACGTGCGGCGATCGCAATCTACAAAAATCCACGTACCCGTGGCACTATTCTCAATATTGCAAGTGGTAAAGAATTATCAATCAAAAAAATTATTGCATCAATCTCAAAGTTAATGAATTACCACGGTCCAGTTATTAAAAAACCCAGTCGTACTGCTGATGTCCGCCGACATCTCGCCAATGTGTCAATGGCAAAAAAAATTCTTCATTTTAAACAGTCGATTTCATTTACCACCGGAATTGCTAAAACGATCGAATGGTATAAGCATAGCGTATAATGTATGATTAAACTCATTATCCCCGAAGTTTCACTGAAAGCCGTAGCGCGAGATTACGAAAAAATATTTAAGTCCGGCATGCTAACGCAGGGTCCGTACGTGAAACTATTTGAAAAAAAAGTTGCGCGCATGATTGGTGTACGCTACGCGTTTGCCACTACCTCGGCTACAACCGCGCTACATCTTTCCTTAGCGGCGCTTGGCATCGGCCCAGGTGATGAGGTCTTGGTGGCTGATTTTACCTTTCCCGCAACAGCAAACGTTGTGGTTCAATTAGGGGCAAAACCGGTTCTCGTTGATGTCCGAACCGATGACTTCACCATCGACATACATGACCTCAAAAGTAAAATAACACGCCGCACAAAAGCAATTATGCCAGTGGATACGTTCGGCTATCCAGCAAATATGCCAGCAATTATCAACGTTGCCAAACGCCATAAACTGCATGTCATCGAAGATGCGGCGTGCTCGATCGGCGCTCGCATCGCCGGCCGGTATTGCGGGAGCTTCCCTACCATGGGTTGCTTTAGCTTTCACCCCCGCAAATCAATCACCACAGGCGAGGGTGGCATGCTGACGACTAATGACAGCACCTTAGCAAAAACGATTTCAGTGTTACGAAACCACGGAGGCGTTTTCAATGAATCTCGAGGTTACTATGACTACGTCGAAGCTGGCTTTAATTACCGCATGTCCGAAATTCAGGCAGCCCTTGGTCTCAGCCAATTTGCGCAAATTAAAACAATTATTAAAAACCGTCGGCATGTAGCGGCCATTTACAATAAAGCATTTGCTCATCACCCTTACATTACTCCTCCGACTGAGCAAAAGGGACGTCTGCACACATACCAATCATACGTCGTGAAATTACATCCAGACATACCCCGCGATGCACTCATGAAGAAAATGCGCAACCGTGGCATTGAAGTTACGCTCGGCACTTACTCACTTCACATGCAGCCATTCTTTAGAAAAAAATACGGCTACCGACCTGGCGCATTACCAAATTCACAAGCGGCATTCGAACACGCCATGACCCTACCTCTTCACGCACGCATGACCCAAGCACAGCTCAGCAGTGTCATCAAAACGCTGAATAAAACTATTGAAGAATACGTATGAACCAACGCCCGACCCGAACCAGTCACGGGACTGGTGAATTTAGTCAAGACCAGTTTGCTCATTACGGGTCCAATGTTGTCATTGAGCCAGGAGTATTAGTATTCCATCCTGAAAATATTTTTTTGGATAATGGAGTGTACATTGGACATAACACAATTCTCAAAGGGTACCACCGCAACACTATGCGTATCGGTGCCGGCACCTGGATTGGGCAGCAGTGCTTTTTTCATAGCGCGGGTGGTATTTCCATCGGTGAAGACGTCGGCATCGGACCAGGAGTAAAAATACTTACCTCAACCCATGATATTGCAGAGTTAGATCGACCTATCATCCAGGCCACCCAGCTGATTACAAAACCAGTCACGATCAAGGAGTGGAGCGATATTGGCGTAAACGCCATAATTATGCCTGGCGTTACTATTGGGCGAGGCGCCCAAATTGGTGCAGGCGCGGTCGTTACCAAAGATGTACCTGATTTTGAAGTCTGGGGAGGGGTGCCCGCAAAATTAATTAGAAAAAGAAAATAACAATCCTTATGCAAACCTGTACTCGTTGTATCTACGATGATCATATACCGAATATTTCCTTTGACCACGAAGGTATTTGTAATTACTGTCGTCAAATTGAGGTCCTAGAGCACGATTATCCAAATGGGAGGGTCGGTGAGGAAAAATTTTCTCAGATGGTAGAGGAAATCAAACGCGCGGGAAAAGGAAAAAAATATGATTGCATTATCGGTGTCAGCGGCGGATGCGATTCATCCTACCTCGTATATATTGCGAAGAAATATGGTCTGCGACCTTTAGCGGCTCATTTTGATAATACTTGGAATTCATCAATCGCAACTGATAACATCAAAAAGGTTCTAAAGAAACTCGATGTCGACTTATTTACCTATGTAATTGATAATGATGAATTCAATGATCTAGCACATTCATTTTTAGACGCTTCAGTCCCCGAAATTGACTCGCTGTCCGATGTGGCACTGACGACCGTTCACTATATGGCGGCAGCAAAGTACAATATTAAATATATCCTTGATGGTCATAATTTTCGTACCGAGGGCATGACGCCGCTTGGGTGGTTTTACTTTGATGGCAAATACGTCTCCGATATTCATAAAAAATTTGGAAAGTTGCCAATGAAAACCTATCCTAACCTTTGGTTCCATAAATGGATGAAGTGGTTACTTATTAATCGACCTAAGCGGATCCGTCCGCTGTATTACCTCGACTATGATAAGGAAAAAGTGAAAGAATTCCTGACCAAAGAATTTGACTGGGAATGGTACCATGGACACCATATGGAAAATAAATACACACTTTTTTGTGATAATTACATAATGCCTCGAAAATTCAAAATCGACCTACGCTACGTCGAATTTTCAGCATTGATTCGTTCAGGACAAATGACACGCGAACAGGCATTACTAGACATTCAAACCCCTCCGCCGGTGAGCGAAGAATTAATTACCGAGGTAAAAAAACGACTAAAGATTTCTGACAGTGAATTTGACGCTATTATGTCAAAACCACTGAAAACAGCAAAAGACTACAAAACATACCATCAGCTATTTCGTTGGCTGAGACCATTTTTTTGGCTAATGCTCCAGGCCGACTTAATCCCCAAAAGCTTCTACATTAAATACACCAAATAATCGCATGCCGGGTATTGTCATCATTGATTATGACATGGGTAATGTCGGATCAATCCGAAACATGTTCAAGAAAATTGGACACGACGTTACAATTTCCGCAAAATCAGAAGATATTCTCAATGCTACCGGCCTCATATTACCAGGCGTCGGCGCTTTTGATACTGGTATGGCTAGCCTTGCTGCTCGAAATATAATACCGCTGCTCAAAAAGCGAGCCCTTGACGATCATATTCCGGTCTTGGGCATTTGTCTTGGCATGCAACTATTAACTGACAGTAGTGAAGAAGGCTCTCTCCCCGGGCTCGGTTTAGTACCTGGCAAAACAATTAAATTCAATTTTACGAGTACTGAAAATAAATCACTCCGCATCCCCCACATGGGATGGAATACGACTACAGTGCAAAAAAAGAACCGGCTATTTACCGGGCTCGAAGCAGAATCCCGTTTTTACTTTGTCCACTCATACCACGTGGTCTGTGCCAACCAGGAAGATATATTGACCACGACACCGTACGGTTTTGAATTTTGTTCCTCATTACAAAAAAATAATATATATGGGGTACAATTTCACCCAGAAAAAAGTCACAAATTTGGGATGCAACTTCTTTCTAACTTTTTTAGTATTACTCAATCATTGTAAAGACATTTCATATCTTACCAGAAATAATTAGTTAATATGCTGCAAACCCGCGCCATCCCCTGCCTACTCAAAAAGGGTTCTTCGCTTGTAAAAACAAAACAATTTGGCGAACTGCAATATATTGGAGATCCAGTCAATACCATCCAAATTTTCAATAATCTTGCTGCCGATGAAATTATTGTTCTGGATATAACTGCATCGGTAGAACGGAGATCGCCTGACTTAGAATTTATCAGCCAATTGACAGATGAATGCTTTATGCCATTTGCATATGGTGGCGGTGTTCGTACCATTGATGACATGAAGCGAATTTTTAGCTTAGGGGTGGAAAAAATTATTATCTGCAGTTACGCGGTCGAATCGCCGCAGTTTATTAAAGACGCCGCCTTACAGTTTGGTAACCAAAGTATAATTGTATCAATCGATGTCAAAAAAAATTTTCTTGGTAGATATCACGTATATACCCATTCTGCTACGATAGATACGAAACGTAATCCGGTTGATTTTGCGCAAGAGATGGAACGTTCAGGAGCTGGAGAAATTTTCTTGAATTCAATCAATAATGATGGCATGATGCATGGTTTTGACCTTGAGCTTATCAATGACATTTCAAAAGTAATAACGATACCACTGATTGCCTGTGGCGGAGCGGGCACGCTCGCTCACATCAAACAAGCTATTGACGCTGGCGCAACGGCAGTTGCTGCCGGTAGTTTATTTGTATATCAAAATGGTAACCGTGCCGTGCTTATTAATTACCCAGAACGTCAGGAATTAGATGCATTATTTCAGAATCAATGAAAATTTTACATGCACCATTTAATGTAGCCGGACAGCCAGCAATAATAGCCGAGGCTCAACGTGCGCTGGGGCATACGAGTGATGTTTTGGTTTTTAATGATAATTATTTACACTATCATTATGACAAAAACCTTGCTGTTGCAGGTCGATCTACAATCCATAAAACCATTATTTATTTGACAAATCTCTTTGCTGCGCTTGCGCATTACGATGTATTTCACTTTCATTTTGGTGGGAGTTTGCTCCCCTGGAACCTTGACCTTCAACTTGAACGTTTGCTTAGAAAGAAAGTGTTAATGCACTATTGGGGATCAGATGTTATTCAAACAGACATTGCTCGCCACTACACTCTCTGGGGCCCAGAGTTACTAACAAAAATTTATCCTAATCGTAACGACGATTTACAAAGAAAAAAACTTAATAAAGTAAAACAAATTGTTAATAAAACTATTGTTGGCGACTTCTCATTATTAGCGTACTCACCTGACAGCATGGTCATTCGTCAGGCATTTAACTTATCCAACGTTCCTTTTGTCGGGGTGCTGTCAAAAAAGAACCGAATTAACATTGTTCATGCCCCAACTCATCGAGGAATCAAGGGTACCTCACAAATAAATGCAGCGATGAAAATAATCTGCCAACGGTACCCCGTCGACTATCAGCTTATTGAACATAGGCCTCATAGCGAAGCCATGGCTTTATATGCCAAGGCGGATATTATAGTTGATGACCTGCTGCACGGACCGTATGGCATACTTGCGATTGAGTGCATGGCATTGGGCAAACCAGTTTTGGCGCGTATTGATAAAAAGCTAGTCCATTACTATCCGAATCTTCCTATTGTAAATTCAAACCCGGACACAATAGTCGACGACATAATACGCCTTATCACCAATTGGGATCTAAGAAAAAGTCTTGGAATAGCCGGACGAGAGTACGTCAAAAGACACCATAATGCGCACGCTATCGCCCAGCAACTAGTAGACTTGTATAAATCAATCTGAGGGACCAATAACAGAATTCTTACTCTTGCCTAATAAGCTTTTAAAAAAAGTGATTTCAGTTTTTGTGATTGCTTGCGTCATATAAATACCAGCACCATAGAATATGGTACTTAATACAACCGCAAGCACCAAGCTAAGTAATGAGTATGGTTGGAAAATAAGCAACATCAAGCCGAATAACCCACTAAGTGCCACGCTTTTTCCAATAATGACCCAGTCAAAAGTGAAAGAAAGAAGTCGCTTTCCCTGAAAGTACAAAATAAAAAATACGATAGCGAAGGCAACTAATGTAGTCACCGCAGCTGCCCGAATCCCGTAGCGTGGCACCAACAGAAGATTTAACCCAATATTTATAACACCGGCAATAACCCATGCTTGGGCGATCTGACGTGTTTTTTTAAATAATGAGTATATTTCACTTATGATTGAGGTAAGACCGTAAAACAAAATTGCGATGGCGACATAGGGAGTAATCATATAGGCCTTTTCAGCGATTTCTGGTGTTGATAGGACCAAAAGCAAAGGTTTTGCTAGCACTGAAAGACCAACAACTAATGGAATCCCAATAACCAAAAAATACTTAAATGAATAATGTATAAATGTACGAACTTGATCTTCTCGCTTATTATCAAATGCGTCAGCCAAAAAAGGACTTAAAATAAACGCAAAAGGCTCTACCAACATAGATATCATGGTTCCAAGTGTATAAGCTGGTGTATAAATACCGACCGCGCCAAGACCGAGGTAATAAGCAATAACATAACGATCACTTAATTGTACTGCCTTACCTGAAATATTTGACGGTACTGAGGGTGTACTAAAATGCATATATTCGCGAATATGCCCAAACCGTGGGATTCCAATGCCAATATCTCTTACAATAAAATACGCGATAACAAAAAACTTTAAAAGTTTTAGTAAAAATAATCCAAATAGAATATCATAAATGTGATAACCACCGGTAACCATAAAGTAAATCAATATTAGTCCTCCATAACTTTCCGATAGAAAAAGAACTGAATATTTGACTGTTTGTTTAAAAGTACGAAAATACGCAAGCCCAAGTTGAATAATGGTAAATAAGATTAATGTTGCGCATAACAAATATAAAAGTGATAGGCTCCCATCAAAAAAACGATCAGCCAAAAAGCTACCAAAGGTGACAATTAGCAAAACGGCGAGAACGGCTAATCCGAGCATAATTGCTAAAATGGAATAAAAACCTTCCCTGATTTTTTGTCTATCTCGTTCAGCGGCTAAAAAACGTGTCAATGCGCCGGTCAATCCAAGCGATATAATAGGAAATAAAAACTCCATACTTACTGTAAATTGAGACCACATACCATATTCAACAACACCAAGTATTTTTGTAATTAGGGGTAAAATAAAAATCGCCCGCAATCGAATAAGTACTTGCAGTATGCCAACCAGGCTTAATTGTTTCGTAAATGATGAATACGTCGACATACGGGCATATCCTCTTAGACCATTCTATATTAGTATAGTCCATTTTTGAATGTTATTCAATTTGCTCGCCCTATGAAAAATGTCTAAGAAAATGCTATACTTAGTACGGCAATCCGAATAAAGAAGGGTATTTTATCATGTATTAAACTTTGCCTATGCCATCGGTCATGACATCAAAGTGTATATGCATCTTCGTGACAAACGACGTCACCCATGATTCCCGTGTACTTCGAACGGCAAGTTATTTCGCGTCCAAGGGACATACGGTAGAAATCATTGGCCTTACTTCAAAGCGAGAGGCTTTGACCGACGAATCGATTGATAGAAATACCCATATTCATAGAGTCCCACGATATGACCAGCCAACGACTGAATCTAAAAACATTTTCAAAATTGCTAAATACTATTTGCCATTACTGTATACTGGAACAGAAAATACGCGTCGGATGCTCCAATATGCACGAACTCTTCAACCGAAGATCGTATACGCTAATGATCTCGACACTCTCCTTCTAGCTTATCGTTTTGCTCGTGCTTCGCGTGTACCGCTCATTCTTGATGCTCATGAAATACTTACGGAAACGATTTCTCAATCTAAACTTCCTTCTTATATCTCATGGGCTTTTAAAAAATATTATACTTATATTGAAAAAAGATATTTGCCCAAAACACAATTACTTGTTACCGTTTGCAACTCTATCGCTGATTATTACCATAATAAATACCCAGGTCTTGCCATACAGGTAATTAAAAATGTTCCTTCAAAATCATTAGTCCCCAAAAAAACAGAAAATTTACACGCCTTGTTTAAAATTCCTAATAATACAAAAATTGTATTATATCAAGGAAAATTTCTTCCTGGACGAGGAATTTTACAACTTATTGATGCAATAAGATTACTTCCTCAACAATACGTTCTTTGCTTAATTGGAGAAGGTTCGATGGAAAATGAGATGAAGAAACGAATTGATTTACTACAAATTACTTCGCGCGTTTTTTTTACAGGCCAATTGCCGATCGAAAAATTATTATCATACACTGCCGGTGCGTCTCTCGGTACAGTATTAATTGAAGATATTAATCTTAGTAAGCGCTTTGCACTCCCAAACAAGCTATTTGAGTACATGGCAGCGGGAATACCTATACTTGGTTCTTCACTACCAGAAATAAAGCGCGTCATTTTAGATAATGCCTGCGGTCAGGTCATTGATAAACTTGACCCACAAACAATCGGAAATGCAATTGAAAATATATTGAACTCAACTAATCTATTTCGTTTAGGTAAAAATGGCCAAATCGCATTTCAAACCACCTATAATTGGGACTTAGAGTCAGTCAAATTGCAATCAGTTATTGATACTTATACAAAATTTGAATAGTTTTTTCAGCCGCCTTTTTCCAGCTATACTGTCTTTCAACAAGGTGTCTACCACGTTGACCCATCGCATTCCATTCATTGCGTCGGTTAATCATTTGAAGTAATGCATTTTTCAAAGCATTAACCGAATCATCCCCTGCAACAACCCCAGTATCGTATTTTTTTACTAGTTCACCTACGCCGGAAATACAAGTTGTTAATACGGGCTTTCCAGACGCTAGATACTCAAACAGCTTCAATGGTGATAGCCCAATTGACTCATTACGCATCAAAGTAAACGGCGCCAAACAAACGTCAAAAGAAGCTACATACCGCGGGACATCATCATACGAGACCATACCGACAAAATTGTAAGAGCCCTTTGGTAAATACTGAGATGCAATTTCCTCCCATTGTGCTCGTGCAGGGCCGTCTCCCACAACGGCTAAAGACATATTACTACTCCAAGATTGTGCCAATGCACGTATCATCTCCCCCATTCCCTGCCAAGGAGCACAATGTCCTACAAAACCAAACTTTATTTTTTCGCTCGATACCTTAAACTGGCTTGAAGTAATTGGCTTAAAGTGGTCTGTATTCACTCCATTTGGGACAACATAATAATTGTCGAGTATGTTGTATTCACGCTTAATCACTTCAGTTAATTTGGCGGTAACACATATAAGAGCACAAGCTTTCTTAAAAAAATACCGTTCAATAAAAATATGTAGTCGAAGGGTAGCTGTAACAAAACGATTTTTACTAAAACGAGTCGCACCATGCTGAGCAAGTCCATTGACTTCGATAATAAACTTTTTTCGAAGGATGATATAAAAAATGGGGGCAAAACTCAGATAGCGCGATCGAATATAAATAATATCAGGCTTAAAAATGACGGCGTGCCAAACGCAAAATAAGTCATAAATGATTGACGAAAAAATGAACTTAAATTTACGTAACACGGAGAATGCCGTAATGCGACGTGTGCCGGGGACAAATACTACATGGGTATAATCGAGCGTCTTTTTAAATTGTTCATAAGCATTTCTGTCAGGCTGAGGAAATAATAACCGTACTGAATCGGTTAATGTATGTAAGTGATGCCGCCATACTTCAATCGTATGGGTTGAACCGGCATCTTCACCGAGATACACAAATGCATTAACTAAAATTCTCATAATTGTGAAGCGACAAATAAGGAATAATCACCTTCTGAAAAAACTGGGGTAAGTTCCTTTGATCTGACAAGCTGGGAGTAGCGACCATACGCTCCATCAATTAAATAAATTACGCCAGCTGTATCTATTATTTCTCGATTTTCCGAGTCTTCAAAATCAGTACTTTGAATTGGCGTATACATTAATGAGTTTAAGTCGTTTTCACTAGCTACATAAATGCTATAAAAACTGATCGGATGAGAAATGAGAATGTCTTCAGGTTGTACATGAGTTGAAAGGTAGTTCACCAGCCCGACCGGTGGTTTTGTTATGACATTGCCACTAAAACCGATTATATTTGGGATTGAGGTTATAAATATTGCGCAGACCAATAGCGGAATAACTGATCTAAAAAGACGATAGTGCTGCATTTGATAAATCCCAAATACGGCAATAACTGGCCCAAGCACGGAAATATACAACATCGCCCGTGGCGAATTGCTTGATGGCTCAATCCCAAAATACGGACCAATCATGACAATAAACACGGAGAGAGAAATGGTCAAAGTAAACGGCAAAAAACGCGCATCAAGCAATTTCTTGGTAAATATCATCCCTAATATTGAGATTACACCAAGTAGCGCGATAATCGGGTTTACGCCAAGTCGCGATGCACCATTATCGAGAAAATATCGTGATAGATTTTGGTCAACTTTTTGGGTAAACTGATCATACCGCCAATATTGTTCTGTAGTAACGACATGAAATATGTATGAATGAAAAAGAAACAATAAAACCGATATTCCAATAATAAAAGCAATAAGTGTTTGAAGCCGATGAATACCGAAGCGTTTATTAAGGATGTCACAGATTAGAACAAAAATTGAAAGACAAAAAGATAGTGCAAAAGGTATTTTAACGTAATTAAGCCAAAATAAATCACCATTAATTATAACTGTATTGTAATAACTTATAATTGAGGCAATGATCAGAGCCCCAGCGATTGTAATAAGATGTGAATATTTCTTTTGCCATATAAGAACGGGGATAATAAGCACAATCACTGAAAGTGCCATCGAACTGGTCAAGACATTAGTCAGTAATACGCAGCCTAAAATAATACCGCCCAAAACAATGCGTAGCCACGTGCGAAAATCAGAAATAAACTCAACGTAGACATATGAAGTAAATAATACAATAGAAAGATTCTCAGGTAAAAAAAGTGAAAAACGGCGTCCAACATAATAAGTTAAAACAGAAAATAGCACAACAATAAACCCCAAAATATTTGAAGTAAAGAGTTGTTTCCCAATCAAAAAAGAAACGGAACACAAAAGTAATAAAATAATGAAGCTGACAATATTTGCCAGCACCACATAATCAGTTACGCCGGTCATTTTTTGAATAACCGCTGAAAATGAGTACAATAATGGTGGATACACAGAACGAATATTTCCCCAAAAATATGTATCGTGTATGAAAGTTTCTTCCGTACTGATCTTTTTAACTATGGTAAGGTGATATAATGAGTCAAAACTTCCAGCCACATCGTTGTTTACAAAAAATAAACTAACAACCAGTATCGTAAGACTCGCCGCGATGGTGACAATAATAATTTTTTTTAAGTTAGCTCTCATTCTTTTGGATCAGTACAAAATATTGGGAAGCGAAATGGTGCCCAAAAAATGTACGGTATACCCGTTCTATAATGCCATAGGCCTGCTTGTACAGACGGGGCAACCCCCCGGTTGAGGGAATGTGGTAACTGGGAATGCGGCGCACGATCGTCGCCGGAGCAACTAATTTCTGAAACTTACTGGCGGTAAAAATTTTTGGATTAATCGTGCCCTGGTCATGCCGATGGGTCGAAAATTTTGTTGCTTTTCGAACAAGTGGTCCAAACGCGGACAGACTGTGGTAATTGGTCATCTCGAGAATGACATATTTTTTTGAAACTCGCAGCATTTCAGCAACCGCTTTTCGGGGATCTTCTAAATGCATAATCACGTGTACCGAATAAACCACGTCAAACGTATTGTCAGCAAATGGCATGGCATACACATCTCCCTGAACCGGGGCTACACTCGCTTTCGCCTGAGCAATACTGAGCATTTCAGATGATTGATCAAGTCCCGTTAAATTGGTGAAACCTGCCTGGTGTAACGTTTCCAAAAAACGACCAGTGCCACAACCAGCTTCAAGAATCTTCAATTGCCTGCCGCCAGCTGAGGCAAGTAGTTCCATCAACGCATCCGCTTGCTTCTGATGGATCATTCTGCCAAAATTGTCACGAAACCGGTGCTGGTCATATTGAACAGCCTCCTGGTCGTAGAATGAATTTATATATTGGTCATTCAGTTGCTTGCTCATATAGGGAGATATACCGCTTACCAATTTGGTCAAGATCAAATTGGGCCGATTCAATGTACGCTTGATTAATAATAGGCTTGATGTCTACCGCTTCCTCAATCACGTCTGCCAAGGTAACACTCAGAGCGACTGAGTCACGCGGTGATACCTTCAATAAATTATGACCTGCTTTCAGAAACAATGGTAATTCTTGTAAATCGGAGGTAATCACCAATGTTTTACTTGCCATGCTTTCGAGGATACACGATGGATTTGCCTCGGTTGCTAATAGGTGTGGGTACGGCAAGACAACCACATCAGCCATGCTCACATACTCTTCGATTGGGTCGGCGTGCTTCAGTACTGTAATAATACCATGTGTTTGCGTCTCCGCAAGTAACCGGTCATAGGTTCTGAAATCACCCAACCCACTCCAAGCTAATAAAACACGAAATGATTTTTTCGTCCGCTTCATAAGCGCAGGAATTGCCCGAATCAAATATTCCACACCTTTAACTTCAAGAAAATGACCATAATAGAGTATGACAAACCGATCGGCGAATCCATGTAATTGTTTAAGTGATTTTTTATCCCGGGGCTTAAATTTTTTTGTGTTAATGTGTGAGGGAATAATTTGGATCCGCTTCGGAGCCACCCCTTTTCGCTCAAGATAATCCCGCTGAAACTCGGTCTGGACTGTTATTGCGTCAAAAAATCGAGCAACACGACGAGGGAAATATGCCCCTAATCGATATTGTGAAATTGACTTGAACGAATGAATAAGCGAAATTCGCCGTCGTAATAACATTTTTGCCAAGACTGCCCGATACATAAGTAAAGGGGCTGCACTAAAGCTATGAAGTACGTCGAAACGAATATTTTGATGCCGCTCAGCCCAACGTACTCCCAGTGCATGCGCAATGACCAGATCAAAAAAATGCAATGGATTATACCCACTACCAATAGCAAATTTAAAAAACGAGTACGGACGAATAATCTGAATACCAGCCTGAGTCATTTCTGTGTGAGTTAATCCGCGTTCTCGATTTTGTATAATAATCACGGTGTGACCCTGATCACGCAAATACTCGGCCAATGAAGTCAGCGTGATCACACTAGCTTCGAGTTGCCTTGGGTCAAATGCTGGAGTTAAAAAAGCAATGTTCATGAGGGTTTAATAGAATAGATAATCTGGCTCATTGCACATATGTTTGTAAAAGCGCCCAGGTCGATGCTGCTGTACGTTCCCAGGATAATTGACGCTTGACTAACTGATACCCCTGTTCTCCAAGTTTTGCGCGCTGTGAATCATGAAGCAGATTTGCCAACGCGCTAGAAAGACCTGGCGCGTCACCAGATGGTACTAATCGGCCGTTTTCCCCATCAATGAGATACTGGCCAACGTCACCTACATCTGTCGCTACTACCGGTAATCGAGCCGCCCAGGCCTCTAGGAGTGTTAAAGGATGGCCCTCTGACAAAGATGGTAGCGCGAACATCCAGGATGACTGATACAGGGCAATTAAGGCCCTTCCAGTAATTTTGCCGAGGAAATCCACTCGCTGACTCATACCCAGTTCCTGCGCCAATTGCTTGAGCCGCGCTGCTTCGTAGCCATAGCCGACAATGCGCAACCGACTGTCCCTATCTCCAGAAGTAATTAGCGCCTGGTACGCGTGTAATAATATGTCAACACCCTTCACTGCGTCGAGACGACCAACAAAAAGGATACTTGGATAATCGGTTTTTTCTGCTATCACGCTATCAAATACCGTAACGTCCACACCGTTTGGAATAACGGTAATATGTTTATTAACATTCGGCACATTGATGAATGATTGACTCACACTAATAATAGAAGTATAGCGTATCTTAGTTAAGATAAATCGCTCAATGAAATACTGAATCCCCTCTTTGGCTTTTTGGTTTGTCAATTGCGAGCCGTGGACCACCATAATGACCGGCCGTCGCTTGCACCAGCCGACAATTTTTCCAACAATTCCTGGCGTTATGGATTGAGGTACATACACATCCGCGGCTGAATGAAATAATAAATATGCAGTGCTCGCACATAAAAACCACGCGCGTACAAAAACATTGCTAAACGAACTCGATGGCCCCAGGGAAACCAGCCGCACTGACGGATCAAGATCATATGCTATTGGCTCACCGCTGATACGCCGAGTAATGATCTCAACGCTGCACCCATATAACCGTACCAGCCGATTGGCCATTTGACGAACATACTCCTGCCCCCCACCGATCAGCGGATACCAAGCATCGATGATAAATGTTATATGTCGGCTTTGTTTCATACAAGAGTTTGATAATATGAATCCACGGCAGCCGCCTGCTCATGCCACTGATATCGTGCTAATAGTGTTGGTAATTCTTTTTGTTTCTGCTGATAGAATGTTTCATTATACAACAGTTGCTCTAATGCTTTTGCCAACACTTCAATGTCACCAACTGGATACAAAATTCCACCAACCCCATCTCGAGTCACCTCGCGAATAGCTGGAATATCTGTAGCCACATATGGTCGACCGACAAGTGCTGCCTCAAGCGTCACGATGCCAAATCCCTCCACCGATGACGGATGGCACAATATGTTACACGACTGCAGCTGACGCAGTACATCTCCATGCTTGGGCAGAAAACCGTGGAATGTGACCAAAGAAGCAACGCCGAGGTCAACGGCTAATTTCTCCAGAGAATCCGCGGATGGACCTGAACCGATTATATGGCTGTGGACTTCTTTCCCGCGACTGTGTAATAACGCCTGAGCATGCAATACGTCGGCCACCCGCTTATAGGGAACCAGCCGACTTACAACACAAAGGCTATGCGCTATTGGCTGGTTGGCGGTAACCGGAGCGTGCTCATGATCAATACCGTTATACACTACCTGAATACGACATTTAATACGATTCTTTATTTTATCAAAGGTATATTGTGAATTAGCAATGACCCCGTTCCAGCCAAGGCGTAAATAAATCCGCTCAACGATCTCGCCGATCAAACCAAGCCAGCCAAAAAGTTTGACCCATTGCCCTAACCACAAATCATGCAGAGTTATTACTGCGCGTGCTTGATACCGCCGCGCCAAAAAATACCCTGGTATATATGCAACAATCGCCTGAGTATCAATGAGATCGGGTCGCTGGGGTAAACGTACGCAGCATATCGACAGTGCAAAGAGAAATCGGCTCCACAAGCCTTGGTGGTGTGTATAATTTCGCGCTGGACCAACACGTAATACAGTAACATCTCCAATTTGGCCATACCGCACAGCACCTGGCTCATGGCTCGCAATAACCGTAACCTGATTTTTACGCGCTAATTCCTTGGCAATATAAAAACAACGCGCTTCCACGCCCCCCCGCATTTCGCGCTCCTCTGTGTGCGGGAAATATTCACTAATGAGTACGATGTTCATCCTGCTTCTTCGCGGCTGCTAATGCTTTTTTTCTAACCAGCTGGGTAATTTCCCGCTCCATAAACTCAAGTTTGACGTACAAGCGAAACACTCCATAAAATAATGCAACAACTGACATGTATACGAGCGCGTCAGCTCCACGTCCGACACCAACTGACCGAGCTATAATTCCGCTCGCATGCGGCCACCATACAAAAAAGGCAACGGCGCCCCAAAGAAACAGCCAAATAAATAAGGCGAGATACGTGATTGAACCGCTGCGAAAACGCAAGTACGCCCGTGAGGCAGCAAATAAAACAAATAGTGTAATAAGTATCTTAATAATCATCGCATGAGTCGGCCAATAATATATTTGAAAAGTACTTTACCGAACGCCATCGTGCTTTGTCCTTTTTCTGTCGAATACGCGCTGTAATGAATGGTAACAGGCACCTCCACAAATCGAAGCTGATTTCGATTAATCTCATCCAAAATTTCCGAGGCGTGGGCCATACGGTCTTGATGAATTTTTATGCGATGTGCAGCGTCTCGAGTAAGCGCCCGCAACCCATTATGGGTATCGGTTACATTAAGCCCTGAGGCGAAACGCGTAAAAATGACAGCTGCGCGTAGCATTACTTTCCGCAATAACGGCATATTTTCTGCAGTATTTTCTAAAAATCTCGAACCAAGCACAATATCAGCTCGACCATCCTGGATCGGCTGCAGCAGCCGATCGATATCGTCGGCATTGTGTTGGCCATCAGCATCAAATGTCACAATTGCTTCAGCGTCATGCTCAAGTGCATATACAATACCGGTTTTCAATGATGCTCCCTGGCCTCGATTAATTTCGTGTGTCAGAACAATTGCACCAGCCTGGGCTGCGGTCATTCCTGTACCATCATCTGAGCCGTCATCAATGACAACTACCTGGGGATATCGCTGTCGTACCTGCTCAACTACGGTAGCAATTCTTTGTCCCTCATTTAATGCTGGAATAATTACAAATGTGTTCATCGTCCAATCCCTCGATAAATTAATCCGGCGGCGATTATTTTCTCTTTATCCAAACAATTTTTTCCATCAATTACTACTTTCACATTATTCTTTCTTAGCATTGCGGGCGAAATATTCAAAAACTCACGATGATTAGTGGCAACGACGATTGCTTCCACGCGTTTAAGTAAAGTAGCTAAATCAGGTGTAGTAGATTCTTTTGGGAAAAAGGGATCAAATACTTCTACGGTTGCACCTTCTGACTTTAATAGTTTGAGAATATCTAACGCTGGACTTTCGCGTAAGTCGTCAACATCAGCTTTGTAGGAAAGGCCCAATAATCCAATTTTAGTACCCTTGAGCGGTTTACGCACTTGATTAAGACCCTTCATCAGCAGTTCAACGGTATAAGCCGGCATGCTGTTATTAATGTCGCGAGCCAGCTTAAGAAAACGATGATCAAATCCTGCCACCCGTGCCCGCTCAATCAAATAATATGGATCAACAGGAATGCAATGGCCACCAACACCACACGAGGGATAGTGCGCCATAAAAGCAAAAGGTTTTGTTTTCGAGCCCTCAATCACATCGACTAAATCAATGCCGAGCACCTCAAATGATTTAGCAAGCTCATTAACAAAAGCGATATTAATATCCCGGAATGAATTTTCAATAATTTTGGTCGCTTCTGCTGCCTTAATTGATTTCATCGGACGAACCTCTCCTTCTAAAATTGATCGATAAAACTTTACCGAGAGCTGTAGTCCTTTCGCTGACGTAGCGCCAACACACCGGGGAATGTTTCGCACTGTCCAATGCGGATCCCCCGGATTAATCCGTTCCGGGGAATGTGCTAAATAAAAATCTTTGCCACACACCAAACCCGACCCCTTTTCCAATATCGGTTGAATTATTTCCTCACAAACGCCCGGATTGACGGTTGATTCCATAATGACTAATTGACCGCGCTTCAAAAAACGAGCAATACTCTTACTCGCGCTGCGAACCGGTTCCAGGTCGGGGTTGTGGCGCTCATCAATTGGCGTTGGCACGCAAATCACAATAATATCGGATTTTTTTACTGAATCGAAGCTGGTGGTGGCTGTAAAACTTTTTTTTGCCACCCAGCCTGCCAAACGTTCATCACCTTTTATTGGTGAAACTCCTTTGTTAATAAGGTTTACTTTTGCTCGATCTTTAGAAATCCCAAAAGTGGTATAGCCCCTTTCTCCACATAGACATGCTAAGGGTAAACCGACATAGCCAATGCCAACAATCGTCACTATTTGCCGATGCCGTGAAGTCCGTTTTTTAATTTCTTTCCGAAGAGATCCTCTTTTACGCTGTACCATACTTTTGAGTAAACCAATTATAAGTTAATGTCAATCCTTGCGATAACTTCGTGACAGGCCGCCAGTGCATTATCTTTTGTGCTCGCAGATTACTGAGTGCACTCCGATATTGTTCTGAAACCCTTCGGTGTCGTACTGGCCTCACCACCCCAGCGATACGGGCCATCTGCCGATACAAATCTGCAATCCTGACTTCGCGTCCGGTACTTATATTAGCGACAACCGATTGAGAAATTCGCATTGATTGTACCGAAGCTCGAACTACATCATGTACATAAATAAAATCTCTTGTCTGTCGTCCGGTATTAAAAATCGTACTTGGACTTCTCTGAGAAAGCTGATGTGAAAAAATTGCCACTACCCCACCTTCGCCAAATGCATCCTGACGAGGGCCGTACACATTTGACAGACGCAATACCGCATACCTGACGCCGGAGTTAACCAAATATAGCTCAGCGGCGTACTTGGCGATTCCATAGGGCGTGGCGGGGGCAGCGGGATCGCGCTCGAAATTTGGCGGTGTTGCAGCCGGGTTATAGACCGCCGCCGTCGAGTAAAATATAACTTTTTTGATCTTATATTGTTTTGCTAAATCAAACACCTTAATGCTCCCTACTACATTAACCATTGCATCATAAACTGGCTTCTGCTTTGATACTTGCAAATTCTTTTGGGCAGCAAGATGAAAAATGTAATCAAATCGATATTTTTTAAACAATCGATCAAGCGCGGGCGTTGTTACATCTATTTTGAAAAAAAGAGCCTTCGCATTAACAAATTGCTTTTTCCCAACACTTAAATCATCCACAACAACTACACGATGTCGTCGCTGTACCAATGAATCAACTAAATGCGAACCGATAAAACCCGCCCCGCCAGTAACAAGGATAGTACTCATAGCTGATTATTCTTCATCATAACGGTTCAACATGGGCTGGAGAACATTTTGGTTGGCTTTGACATATTCTATGGTTTGATGCAGCCCATCAGTTAACGTAATCAAGGGGTACCAACCAAGCTTTTCTTTCGCCCGAGTAATATCAGGTAGTCCCAACGGAGACATAAAGAGCAACGACGGCTTGTGCGTGATCACGGACTGTGAATTAGTCATCTGTTTAATTAATTGGGCGATATCCGTCATTTTGCACTCCTCGTAGTGACCAAAATTAACCGGTTCAGTTTCATGAGACTGCATTAATTTCAATAATGCTTCAACGATATCAGATACAAAACACAATGAAGTGGTAAAACTCTCATCTCCATAAATAACCAGGGGCTTATTATTCAAAGCCTGTAATACAAAGTCAGGAATCATGTGCCCATCAAACAAGGACAGCCGCGGGCCATACGTTCGAAAAATTCGAGCAATTCTGGTATCGAGATTGTACACGTCATGATAGGTATTCACCGCCGTTTCTCCAAAACGCTTACCTTCATCGTAGTTTGCCCGAGGGCTAATCGGATCTACATAACCAAAGTATTCTTCAGAAAATAATGGAGCATTGGCAAATCGTGGACCGTACATCACGGCCGAGGACGCAAATAAAAACTTCGCCTTATAATTGCGGGCTAGTTCAAGCGCGTTGATAACGCCCTGGCTATTAGCGCGCAAAGTCTGGATGCGATATTCGTTAAACTTTTTTGGCGAAGTAGGTGTAGCTAAATAATATATCTCTTGAACGCCAAGGAACCGAACTTTAAATTTATCCAGTTCATGAGCTTCAACGAGATTAATTGGTTGACTAATGTCGTGTTTAAGAAATTCAAAATGCGAATTTTGTAGCAAATGATTAATATTTTCAACTCGGCCTGTAGAAAAATCGTCAAGGCAAATGACATTGTGCACTTTTACTAATTCCTCGCACAAATGTGACCCGATAAATCCGGCGCCGCCGATGACTAATATATTTTTGCGTTCGCTTGATGAAGTTGGTGTCATACGATGTTATGATCTAAATCGAATTGATAATAGCGTAATAAACATACGAATGGCGCTGAGCGCAAATTGGGCCGGCGAACCAACCAGCGTTGAACCGCTCTTATCGGTCCAGCGCGTCGGCACTTCAATGACCGAAAACCCTTGGCGACGAGCACGATGAAGCAATTCAACGTCAAATGCCATATTATGCACGTGCAACTGTGGTATCAACTGATCGACCAAGCGGCGATTAAAGACTTTAGCGCCACATTGCGTGTCCGCGTAGGGCAACCAAAAAAGAATCTTAACGACGAGGCGAAAGCCCCAACTAGCAATCGTGCGGTACCAGCTTCGGTTCATGACTACCGACCCCCTTTTCCAGCGAGAGGCAATAGCGCCATCATAATTATACGCTGCTTCAACTACCCTCTTGAATTCTTTTGGATCAGTTGCGCCATCAGCATCAACAAAGCCAATATAATCACCGCGTGCTTTTAAAAATCCAGAATGTACCGCCCCACCCTTGCCGATCTTCTCTTGAATCTCCATTACCATAACCTTTCCTGGATGAGCAGCTTCAAAAGCGCGGGCAATCCCAATTGTATTGTCACGCGAACCGTTTACAATTACGCAAAATTCGACACTTTCCTTTTGAAAAAAATCCCAATACCGAGCCAGTGTCTCACCGATGCGCCTCTCTTCGTTATACGCTGGAATAATGATTGATAAGAGCATAATCAGGTTTTATTATACCGAAAACATACCATTCTGGCAAGATGGTCTCGTTCGACATAAAATCGCCTTATGACGCCCGAAATGTCCAGTATTTATTAGCAAAATAATTACTAAATAAGACTATCGCAATTGCCACAACCTTAGCAAAAAAATCTTCCGCCGTACCAAACCATTGCTCAGCGCTGGTATGCTCTACGATCGCGTACGTGATCCCGATATTAAGGGCATAATTAAGCAAGCTAACGACTATAAATTTCCCTGACTCAGAGCCAGTTTTGCCGCTATTGCCTTTTGCAAAAGTCCAATACTTGTTCCAATAAAAATTATTTATAATTGCCGCACAAACACTGATTGCTGTAGCACTTATATAATAAAAATCAAAAAAACGTGTCAGGATCGAATAAACACCAAAGTCAACAATAGTGCCGAGCACACCAACAATGGCAAATTTAACGAACTGAACAATACCGGGACGTCGCTGAATATATGGCAATTGAAGTATGGTGCGAAACATAAGATTATTGTGCAGCGACAGAGACAGACCCACGATAGCTTGTTGGAAAAGCAAATAGCTGACTCTCGGCTATGCCGGTACCGGAAAAGACGCGCACGTGGGGACCACCCGATCCAGCGGGAGCAGTAACAATTTCATTGATACCGTCACTGTCCATATCCCCTGCCGCCACATTCACCCCACCACGAAACGTCGTGGCGTAGGCGAAGAATCCTGCTAATGAAACACCTGACTGGTCAAATATCCGCACATGCGGTGCGCTGCCTGGCCCAGTCCCAGTAATAATTTCTTCTGCATAATTTCCCAGGACATCTCCAGCCGCCACATTCACCCCACCACGAAACGTCGTGGCGTAGGCGAAGAAACTGTAGAGTGAATTCCCGCGTGCATCAAAAACCCTGACATGAGGAGCGCCACCAGCGCCTGCGCCAGTAATAATTTCATCAACGCCATCACCATTGACATCTCCAGCCGCCACATTCACCCCACCCCGAAACGTCGTGGCGTAGGCGAAGAAACTGTAGAGTGAATTCCCGCGTGCATCAAAA